>DATNBW010000154.1:0-24114 GCA_035607275.1 Verrucomicrobiia bacterium
GATCTTGCTCAGCACGAGGAGCACCTTGACCCGCTTCTCGGCGTCCGGTCGGAAATCCGCGTGGAGCTCGTCGTGGCTCTTGCCCGACACCTTCGCGTATGCCTCGTCGCTGATCCCCTGCCGGGCGAGGGCCGCGCGAAACTCGTCGTGCATCACCTCGACCTCCTGCTCGACGAGGATGTCGGGCAGGTCGATCGTGGCGTTGGCCACGGCGTACTCGATGATCTGGTCCGAGAATGTGTGGCGGGCCTTGTCGAGGGCGTTCCGCTGGAGGCGCTTGGTGACCTCCTCGCGGAGGTTGGCGAGGTCCGTGAAGTCGCCCATCGAGCGCGCGAAGTCGTCGTCCGCGTCCGGCAGGATCTTCTCGCGGAGCTCGCGGATCTCGACCTCGAACCGGGCCTGCTGACCGGCCAGGGTCTCCTCGCCGTAGTCGGCCGGGAAGGTGATGTCGAAGCCCTTCGTGTCGCCGACCTTCAGCCCGACGAGCTCGTCCTCGAAGCCGGGGATCAGCCGATCCTCGCCGATGATCAGGGGCATCCGCTCGGCCGATCCGCCCTCGAACGGGACGCCGTCGCGGGTGCCCTCGTACTTGATCACGGCGTAGTCGCCCTTGCGGGCGCCGCGGTCCTCGACGGGCGACAGCGAGGCGTTCTGGTCGCGGAGCTCGTCGATGACCTTGTCGACCTTCGGGTCGTCGGTCGTCTCGATCTGCGGGCGGAAGTTGAAGTTCGTGTAGTCGCCGAGCTGGACTTCCGGGCGGATCGGGACCGTCGCCTTGAAGATCAGGGGCTTGCCCTCTTCCGCCTGGACGATCTCGACGTCGGCGTTGGTGAGGGGCAGGATCTCCTTCTCGAGCAGGGCGTCGCGGTACGACGACTGGACGAGCCGGTCGACGGCCTCCTCGAGAACCGCGCCGTGACCGAGGACCGCCTCGAGGACGCCGCGCGGCGCCTTGCCGGGCCGGAAGCCGGGCACTTTCGTCCGGCGCGAGAGCGCGCGGGTGGCCTCGCCGACGGCCTGGGCGAGTCGGTCGGCGGGGACCTCGACCTCGACGAGGATCGTGCTCTTCGGAGCGGGGGTGGTGGTGATCTGCATCGCCCGCGAAGTATAGGGAAGCGCGACGATCGGAGCCGTCTCGCGGCGCCGCCGGGGTCGCGGGGCGCCGTTCGGCGTCGCGCGGCGGCGGCGTCCCGCGGCGGGGGGCCGATCTCGCGGGCCGATGTCTGTCAGACATCGTTTTCAGCGGTTGGCTCTCGAACGAGCGCCGTTCAGGGGCGATAGAAGTTCCGCCCGCATCACTCGAGCGGCAACGGGTCCGGATCCAGGCTCAGGGCGCAGGTTCGATGCCGCTCAGGCATCGAACCGGCCGCGGGTTCATGCTTCCGCCCGGAAACAATGCGTCAGGGACATCGGCCACGGGGACGAGGGCGCGGAGTGGCCGGCGCCGGGCGCCCGGCGCGCCGAGGGCGTGCCACGGCAAGGCGGCCGCGAGCACCGGAACCAGCAGGCTCGGATGCCTGTGAGCGAGGAGCGCAGTGGCCAACGACGCCGTGGTGCGTCCGCGGCGCGCCGGTGGTAGGCGAGAGAGGGGTCGAACCTCCACGTCGCTCACGCGACACCGGCTCCTAAGGCCGGCGCGTCTGCCATTCCGCCACTCGCCCGTCCGGCGAGTCTAGCGGGACGCCGGGGCAGCGTTCCCGCGACGGAGGCAGCCACCTTTCTGCCATGGGTCGTCGTGGCAGACCTTCGTCACGGCTCCGAGCTTGTTCCCGCCGTCGGACCGCCGCCGCCGGCTAACTCATGGGGTCAAGTGTCCGTCGAGGCGCGGGCCAACGCCGCCCAAGGTCGGCATGACCGACCTTGGGCAGGATCCGAGCTAGAGGCCGGCGTCGCCCGGCGCCCCCGAGCCCCCGCCGGACCCGCCGCCGGAGCCACCGCCGGAACGGCGCCGCTCGCGGATCTTCTGGAGCTGCTCGGCGAACGCCGGGCCGTTCGGATCGAGCATCCGCTCGGCGATCTGGCGGCCGCTCCGGATCGCGATCGGGCGCAGGGCGGACAGGGCGACGCCCGTGATGGCGGCCGTGACGCCTTCCTTCTTGCGCTCCTTCTGGCGATCGTCGAGGTACTTCGCGAAGTCCCGCTCGAGCGCGCCGCGGACCTTGCGCCCGTCCGTGCCGATCTTCTTGAGCGCCTTCTCGACGTCCTTCGGCAGGAGCTCGGAGGGCAGCTCCTCCTCCTTGCCGGTGATCGCCCGGCGGGCGCGTCGGAAGAGGCGCTTCGGCCCGCCGACGGCGAGGAACGCGCCACCGGCAGCGATCCCCGCCGCCTTGGCCGGGTTCGCCCGGACCTTGGCCGGGACGTCGACCGCCGCCCGTCCTGCGGCCTCGAGCCGGTCGACCTGGTCGCCGAAGTCCGCCCGGGCCGCTACGACCTGCGCGAGAGCGGCATCCGTTCGCGTGCCCACTCGATCGTCTCCTTCGTGGCCTCGATGGTCCGGGCCGGCCAGAACCGGCCCTTGAGTGCATCCGTGTCGAATCCGCCGCGGGCGACGCCGATGCCGAGCATCACCGTCCAGGTGATCAGCCCGGCCGCGACCCCGATCGCCGCTCCCACCCGGCGACCCGGCGCGAACGCCGTGAGGAGGCCCAGGAACACCCCTGCCAGTGCCCCGCCGATCAGCCCGCCGATCGCGCCTCCGCCACCGCCGGCGACCCCACCGCCGATCAGCCCGAGAATCGCGCCGATCACGGCCAGCCCGACGACCCCGACCACGAGCGGCCGGTACGCAGGATCCATGTTCGGGACGATGGCGTCGGCAAGGGCGGTCCAGCCCCGGTTCGTGAGGTTCAGGCCGAGGACGACACCGACGACGACGGCGACGAGGAGACCGACGACGAAGGACCCGCCGATCGATGCCCGCACGCCGGGCCGGAGCGCGGCGACCGCTGCGGCCAGGGCGAGGGCGAGCAGGAGCAGGACGCCGAGGAGGATCCCCCAGCCGATCGAGCCGAAGATCGCCTCGCCGAGGAAGAGGGGCACGCCGACCGTCACGATCAGCGCGGCGACAAGACCCGCCGCGACGGCAATCCCGGCGAGGATCGCGGCGCGCTTGGCGGCGTCGGCGATGTCGGCGAACTCGGCCTTGGCAAGCTCGAGGTGGGCGCCGAACAACCGCTTCGCCGAGTCGCGCGTGGCGCCGATCTGCTCGCCGAGACCCGGGGCTTCGGTGGGCGCGGGCTCAGGCCCGGGCCCGGGCTCGGACCCCGGCGCGGGTTCGGACGGAGCCGCGGAAGAACCCGCGGCGGGCGGGGGCTCTGCGGCGGGCATCGGATTCAGCGGATCGTCCAGGGTGGGCTCCCGTCGATGTCCTGGGGGACCGGGCCCATGATAGCGGCCAACGGGCCGACGGCCCGACGCGCTGCGCGGACGGCTCAGGCCGCGCTCCCGAACGCCTGATGGCCGAGCCGGTCCGCGGCATCGAAGAAGCCGTACGCCCGCCGGAACGCCGGATCGTGCGGATCCGGACGGCGGCCCGCGGCGGTCCGCCACAGCGACCGCTCCAGCTCCTCGAGGCGATCCGACAGCTCCGCCGGCCCGCGCGGCGCCGGAATGTCGGCATAGGTCCGCCGGCCCCCGGGGAACCGGACATCCTCGTCGGGGATTCGGGGCAGCATCGCGAGCACGAGACGAGCGTGAGCGAGGGCAGCCAGGTTCCACGGCTCGGCGACGCGCAGGGCGGAGGTCGGACGGCCCGTCCGGGTCGCCAGGTCGAGCTCGGCGGCAGCCTCGGCCGCGGCGGCGCGCCGCTCGGCGTCGGTGGCTGGCCCGTCGACCCGGATCGAACCCACCCGGGCCAGCAGGTAGCGCAGCTCGGCGATCCCGACGGACTCGCTCCGGAGCCAGCCGACGAACCCCGCCTGCACGCCCTCGACGTGGGGCAGCGTCCGATCGGACAGGTAGGCGGCGCCGCCGTCCGGCAGGGCCCCCTCCCCGATCACCGCGTCGAGCAGCTCTCGCGTCCGGTGGGCCAGCGCGCGCCACCGATCGAACTCCGAGAAGCCGCTCTGTTCGAGATCGTGCATCCGGCCGCCTCAGCCGCGAAAGATTGATGCCCAGAGCATCGTTGTCCGGAGATTCGGCCGCGATCCGCCCGAGCGGCACGGCGCGAAGGTTCCATCGCACCTTGGCCGATGGTACTCGGCCGGTCCTCCGTCAACGTCGCTCCGTTGGGCGGGCCCCGAGGCGGAGAGCCCGCGAACCGCGGGCCCGCTGCGCTAGTCTGCGGCCATGGCCGTCGCCCGACCCCTCCGGACCGCCGAGCTGCTGAGCATCGGCACCGAGCTGACGGTCGGCGAGACGCGCGACACGAACGCCGGCGACCTGGCCCGGAGCCTGACCGGAATCGGGGTCGTCGTCGGCCGGATCCAGGCGGTGCCGGACGATCTCCCGACGGTCCGCGACGCGATTGCGGCCGCGGTCGCGAGGGCCGACCTCGTCGTCTCGTCGGGCGGGCTGGGACCCACGCCGGACGACCTGACCCGGGAGTCGATCGCGGCGGTCGTCGGCGAGGATCCGGTCGCCGACCCGGAGCTCGAGGCCTGGCTGCGCGAGCTCTGGTCCCGGCGCGGCATGCCGTTCCCCGAGATGAACCTCAAGCAGGCGTGGCTGCTGCCGTCGGCGGCCGCCCTGCCGAACCCGAACGGGACGGCGCCGGGCTGGTGGGTCGAGCGAGCGGACGGCGGGGTGATCGTGGCCCTTCCGGGACCGCCCCGCGAGATGCGCCCGATGTGGACGGACCACGTCGTGCCTCGCCTGGCCGCCCGCGGCTCGGGCGTCCCGATGGCCAGCCGCACCCTGCGCCTGGCCGGGATCGGCGAGTCCCAGGTCGCCGACCTGCTCGGCGAGGCGCTGCTCCGCGCGACCGATCCGATCGTCGCGACCTACGCCCGGAGCGACGCCGTCGATGTCCGCATCTCGGCTCGCGACGTGCCGGGCGAACCTGCTGCGACGACGGCCGCCGACCGGGTCGCCGCGATGACGGATCGCGTGCTCGCGCAGCTCGGCGGCCACGTCTGGGCAGAGGGCGAGACGACCTGGCCCGAGGCGGTCGGGGCGGCCCTCATCGAGCGCAGCCAGGCACTGGCGGTGGTCGAGGTGGCGACGGGCGGGTCGCTGGCGGCGCTGCTCGGCGATCGGCCATGGCTCCGCTTCAGCGAGTCCCTGGCGGCCGAGACGGCAACCGCACGCAGCCACGCGAGCGGCGAGGCCCTCGAGCACCTCGCCCGGCGAGGCGCGGAGCTCGGCGAGGCCGAGATCGGGATCGCCGTCCGGGCTCGGCCGCGGGGCGCGGACACCGCGATCTCGGTCGTCGTGGCCGGGCCCGGCTGGGTCCACCGCGAGCGTCGGATGGTGTTCCTCGGCGGTTCGAACGGGCGGATCCGGGCCGGGCTGGCCGCAGTCCACATCCTGCTGACGGCGATCCGCGCCCACTGAGCCTTGGGGGCGCGACTCCGGAGGCGATCCCCCCGTCGCCTGCTGGGCGTCGCGCCGGACCAGCTACCGGTGAGCGGTCCGGTTCAACCCCTCGAGGTCGAGGATCACGATCCGGTCCCGCTCGAGGCGGAGCAGGCCGTCGTCGGTGAACATCCCGAGGAGCTTGTTCACGCTTTGGCGCGTGCAGCCGATCATCGCGGCCAGGTCGCCCTGGGTCAGCGGTCCGGCGAGGCGGATCGCGCCGTCGGCCAGGCGGGTCGCGCCGCCCTCGGCGGCGAGCCGGGCAAGGCGCGATGCCAGGCGCCCGGTGATGTCGAGGAAGTGGAGCTCCTCGACGTGATGGGTCAGGCGACGCACCTCGGCCGCGAGCGTCGCCAGGAGCGCCTCGCGCATGACCGGCTCGGTGGTGATCAGCTCGCGGAAGCGGTCGCGGGCAAGGATGTAGGTCTCGGTCGGCTCGATCGCGACCGCCGTCGCCGAGCGCGGTGCCCCATCGAGCAGTGCCAGCTCGCCGAAGAAGTCGCCCGGTCGAAGCGTCGCGAGGATGGCTTCGTCGCCGGTGTCTGCGGGAAGCGTGATCTTGATCGAGCCGGACATCACGACGAACAGCGCATCTCCCGGGTCGCCCACGTGGAAGACGGTCTCACCGCGCCGGAACCGCCGAACCCGCATCCCGCGGACCAGGTTGGCCAGGCCCTCGGTGCCGAGACCGGCGAACAGCGGGACGCCGGCCAGGGCGTCGCTCATCGACCGGATGTCCACCATGCCGGGATCGTACCGCGCCGGAGGGCGTTGAATCCTGGGCTTCTGGCCCGATTTCGCCGGCGCGCGAATGGTTCGCCGACGCGGGCAAGCCCGGGCGGATCGCCCTGTCAGCGGCCGGACAGGCAGCAGGTCGAGAATCGACTCGACGCAACCTGCCGCGTGGTGCGACCATGCCGCAATGCCGATTTCGTTCGGTTCCGATTTGTGCGCCTGACCGTCGTCGGCAGCGGGACCTCTCAGCCGCAGCCCGAGACGCCCGCGTCCGGCCTGCTGATCGAGACCGACTCGACCGCCGTCCTCGTCGATTGCGGTCAGGGAATCATCCGCGAGCTGATGGGCATCCGGGACCCGCGCGAGCTCGATGCCATCGTCATCGGCCACATGCACGCCGACCACTACATCGACCTCGTGTCGCTCCGGTATCTCCTGCCCTGGGAGGGCGTGGCGTCGGCCCACGTGCCGGTCCTCCTCCCGCCGGGCGGCAAGGCCCGCCTCGATGCGCTCGCGACCGCCATCAGCGAACGACCGCGCTTCTTCGACGATGCGTACAGCGTCCTCGAGTACGACCCGGCTCACCGGATCCACGTCGGCGACCTCACGATCGGATTCGTACCGGGCCAGCACTACGTTCCGGCCTGGGGATGCCTCGTCACGGGCCCGGACGGGGCGCGGATCGCGATCAGCGGTGACACGGGTCCGAGCGAGGCCTTCGTCGAGGCGGCTCGCGGAGCCGACGTCGTGGTCGCCGAGGCGACGCTGGCCGACTCCCGGTTCGACGACCCGCGGCGTGGCCACCTGACGGCCGAGGAAGCGATCGAGATGGCCGACCGGGCGGGCGTCTCGCGGGTCGTCCTCGTCCACTTCCGGGCCGAGCTCCAGGAACGGATCGACCGGATCTGCGCGAGTCGACCCGGGGTGGTGGCCGGCCGGCCGGGCCTCGCCATCGAGGTCACGGCGGCGAACACGCCGGCGGCCGCCCATACCGACGGGGCGCCGGGTCTCGAAGGCATCGGGCCGACCGACGACGGCGCGCCCGCCGACAGCCTCGCGCCGGCCGACGGCCGGTCCGGCGTCCGGATCGTCTGACCCGCCGGTCCCCCGCCCTCAGACCGGGACGCCGATCCTCGCCTCCGAGGCGCGCTCCCGGAGTTCCGCCGCCACCGGTCCGCCGGCCATGTCGGCCGCGGCCGTGAAGTAGGCCGCGGCCTCGGCTCCGGCACCGAGATCCTCGGCCTGCTCGGCGGCCCGGATGAGGAGCGGGATCGCGCGTTCCGCGTCGCCGGCGGCGGCCCGGTGGCGGGCGATCACCCCGACCGAGCTCGTGGGTTGGAGCGCCTCGATCCGATCCGCAACCCGGGCGTGGAGCGTTCGCCGGTCGGGGGCGAGGAGGCTCCGGTAGGCGGCATCGTGGATCAGCGGATGGCAGAACCGCCAGCCGCCGTTCGCATCGAAGGGCACGATCATCGCCGCCTCGGCGAGCCGTTCGTAGACCTCGGCGTCGACCGGCTCCCCGAGGACCCCTTCGATCGTGGCCTCCCGGAAGCTCATGCCGAGCACCGCCCCGACGCGGAGCACCGTCCGCGCGTCGGTCGACAACGCGTCGATCCGGCTGCCGAGCAGGGCCCGGAGCGTGACCGGCACGGCGGAGTCGGTTGACTCGCCGATCTCGAGGCGGCCGTCGCTCGTGACCGCGCCCTCGTCGACGATCGCCCGGACCGTCTCGCCGATGAACAGCGGGTTGCCGCCGGTCCGCGCGTACAGGCGACGGACATCGGCCGCGTCCAGGGTCGCGCCGGCGACCGCCCCGGCCAGCTCGCCGGTCTCGTCCTCGTCAAGGCCTTCGAGGACGATCGACCGGACGTGCTCGCCGGTCGGCTTCGCGCGCACGGCATCGGGCCGGCTTCCGACCAGGACGACGAGCGGCAGCCGGGCCGACAACGCGACGAGCTCCTCGAAGATCCCGGCACTCGACGGGTCGAGCCAGTGGAGGTCGTCGACGACGATCACCCGCGGCCCGTCCAGCTCGAGCAGCCGCTCGACGTAGCGGACCGCCACGGAGCGCAGGTCGCGGGCGACGTCGGCCGGATCCGACGGGACGAGGTCCGCCTCGGCCTCCCAGCCGGAGAAGGCCGCGTCCCGCGCGACGGCCGCGATGCCGCCCGCCCAGCGCCGGGCCTCGGCCGGGTCGGCGTCGGCGGTGAACAGGATCTGGCGAGTGAGCGTGCCGGAGTCGGTCCCGTGCTCCTCGGCCACGACCTGGGCGAGCGACCGGGCGAAGCGGTACGGCTGTGCACCGCCGTACGACACGTTGTCCACCCAGGTCCAGGCCAGGCCGGCTCGCCTGGCATCGGCCTGGAACCCGGCGAGGAGGCGCGACTTGCCGATCCCGGCCTCGCCCTCGACGAGGACCGTGGCGCCCGTCCCGTGCTCCCGGAGATCGCTGAGGACGGACCGGATCAGGGCACGTTCCGCCTCGCGACCGACGTACCGTCCCGTCAGCGGGTGCCACGGCTGGAACCCCGCATCGCCGAGCAGCCGCCCGATCCGGACCGGCCGGGTCTGGCCGCGGAGCACCCGCTCACCGAGGTCCTCGATCGCGAGACCCTTGCGCGCGGCCCGGATCGTCGCTTCGTCGAGGAGGATCTCTCCGGGCTCGGCGACGCCCTGGATCCGGGCGGCCGTCGTGACCGCCGGCCCGGTCAGCGACCAGTCCTGGGCACCGGGCACGTCGCGCGGTGCGGCCACGACCTCGCCGGTCGCGATCCCGATCCGGACCTGGAGGGCCTCGCCTGCCGGATCCTGCAGCCGGGCGAGGCCGGCCCGGATCGCGAGGGCGCAGTGGGTCGCCCGGAGCGCGTCGTCGTCATGGGCGATCGGCCAACCGAAGACCGCGAACACGGCGTCGCCGATGAACTTCTCGCGCGTCCCGTCGAAGCCCTGGATCGCGTCGACCATCGCGACGAGGGCGGCGTCGACGCGGTGGCGAACCTCCTCGGGATCGTGCTCGGCAACGAGCCGGACGTAGTCGACGAGGTCCGCGAACAGGGCGGTCACGATCCGCCGGTCGCCCGAGGAGCCGGTCGCGCTCGGGTCCAGGCGCGAGCTCCCGGCGGCGGTCGGCGACGCCATCGCTTCCGAGGTCGCGAAGCTCCGGGCGGTCTTCCGGGCGGATGCCGGCGGCAGCTCGATCGTTGCGCGCGCGGCCGGACCCGAGCCGTCCGGGGCCTGCAGACGGGTCCCGCACTGCTCGCAGAACCGGGCGTTCGCGCCGACGACGGCAGCACAGGCCCGACAGCGCACCGGGCGACTCCTCTTCGAGCTCGCGGCTGGCTCGGCGACCGGCGACCGCCGGCACTGGCCGCTCCGCCGGTTCGTCAGGCGCGGGCAATGACCGGCCCGCGATGCGAGTCTAGCGCGCCGCGCTCAGCTGATCGAGAGGAGGGGCTGCGGATCCGCGGCGGCCGCGCGGACGCTCATCCGGGCGGCGACCGCGCCGGCGACCGCGGTCAGGGCGCGAGCCGCCGGCCCGGGCTCGCGCTGGGCGACGGCCGGCACGCCGACGTCGCCACCCTGGCGGACCGTGATGTCGAGCGGGATGCCGCCGAGGAAGTCGATCTGGTGCTCCTGGCAGAAGCGCTCGCCGCCGCCGCGCCCGAAGATCTCGGTGAGCTCGCCGCAGTGCGGGCAGACGAACGCCGTCATGTTCTCGACCAGGCCGAGAATCGGGACCGACAGGCGCTTGAACATCGCGAGGGCCTTGCCGACGTCGCTCAGCGCCACTTCCTGGGGCGTCGTGACCAGGACCGCGCCGCCGAGTGGGACCGACTGCGCGAGCGTCAGCTGGGCATCCGAGGTGCCCGGCGGCAGGTCCACGACGAGGTAGTCGAGATCGCCCCAGTCGACGTCGCGCAGGAACTGCTGGATCGCACCACCGACGAGCGGCCCGCGCCACACGATCGGCTGGCCCTCCGGAACGAAGAACTGGATCGAGATGCACTTCACGCCGTGCCGCTCGAGCGGGCTGATCTTGTTGTTGGCGGCCGCCTTCGGCTGGCCCTCCACGCCGAGCATCATCGGGATGTTCGGGCCGGTGATATCGGCATCGAGCAAGCCGACCGCGGCCCCGGCCTGGGCGAGGGCCACCGCGAGATTGACGCTGACCGTGCTCTTGCCGACGCCGCCCTTGCCCGAGCCGACGGCGATCACGTTCTTGACGTTCGGGAGGAGCTGCTCGGCCTGGCGCGGCGCCGCCCGGCGGACCATCGAGCCCCACGTGAGCGTGACGTCGGTCACGCCGATGGCGGTCAGGGCCGCGCGGGTGTTGCCCTCGATCTCATCCTTGAGCGGGCAGGCCGGCGTCGTCAGCTCGATCGTGAACGCGGCCGTCGTGCCCTCGATGACGATGTTCTTGACCATCTGGAGGGTGACGATGTCCTTGCCGAGCTCCGGCTCCTGGACCTGGCGGAGCGCGTCGAGGATGGCGCCTTCGGTGATGGTCGGCATGTCGATGGGGACCTCGGGATCGGAGTGGCGACCAAGCTGGATGGGTCGCGCCTTCTGGCAGCCGGTGCGTCGATATCCACATCGTACCCCGGCGTGTCGCAACGAGCCGGTGGGCGTGCCCGGCCGCACGCAACGGCGATCGACGCGAACGGGCGGCTTCGAGGCTGATCCGGTCACCGGGCGCCCGAAACGGCGGCGGACGAGGCGGGATGGGCGGCTCCTCCGCTGGTTCGGTCACCGGGCGCCCGAAACGGCGAGGCGCGAGGCCCGGCCGGCCCGATGCGACTGAGCCCCCGAACCGCGCGCGCCGGGCGGTGGCGGCTCAGTGGATCGCTCACGCGCGATTCCGCACCCGTACGTTGGTCTTCGGGCACGAAATTCGAATCACTCGCGTCGTTGCCGCGGCGCACCTCGCATTCTTGACACCCTCTCTCGGCGGCACCTATTCTCGGCCTGCCGCCCGCGTTCGGAGGAGGTCCGTCGGAACGGCAACCCTCGGTCGCCCAAGCCGTTCGTGTTTCGGCTCGTCAGAATCGGCCCGTTGCTTCGGGAGTGCGCGAGTTGCCAGAGGTCGACGTCCGACTCGTCGATGTCACCAAGAAGTTCGGCGACCAGATCGCCGTGGACCGAATCAACCTCGAGGTCCGCGACGGCGAGTTCTTCAGCCTCCTGGGACCGTCCGGCTGCGGCAAGACCACGACGCTGCGCATGATCGGCGGGTTCGAGCAGCCCACGAGCGGCCTGATCGAGCTCCAGGGCCAGGACGTGACGTGGCTGCCGCCATTCAAGCGCAACGTCAACACGGTCTTCCAGAACTACGCACTGTTCCCGCACCTGACGATCTTCGAGAACGTCGCCTTCGGTCTGCGCCGCAAGGGCGTCAAGACGGGCGAGATCAAGAGCCGGGTGACCGAGATGCTGGGCCTCGTCGAGCTGCCCGGCTACGAGGCCCGCAAACCGACCCAGATCTCCGGCGGCCAGGCCCAGCGCGTCGCCCTGGCCCGGGCGCTGATCAACCGGCCCGCCGTCCTCCTCCTCGACGAGCCGCTCGGTGCCCTCGACCTGAAGCTGCGCAAGCAGATGCAGGTCGAGCTCAAGCGGATCCAGCAGGAGGTCGGGATCACGTTCATCTACGTGACCCACGACCAGGAGGAGGCGATGACGATGTCCGATCGGATCGCCGTGATGAACCGGGGCCACTACGAGCAGCTCGGCGATCCGGAGAGCCTGTACGAGCGGCCGACGACGCGCTTCGTCGCGGGCTTCCTCGGGATCAGCAACCTGCTCGCGGCGACGATCGTCGGGACGGAGGGCGGCTACGCCCGGGCGAAGCTCGGCGACGACACGCCGATCCGCCTGCCGACGGCCCTCGTCGACGGCCACACCGCCGTCAACATCGGGGTCCGCCCCGAGAAGATCCGGCTCAGCCAACCGACCGCCGCGCCGCCGGCCGGCCACAACCGGCTGACGGGCGTCGTCCAGGACGCCTCGTATCTCGGGGTGAGCACGCAGTATGTCGTCGGGTCGCCCGGGGGCCGGCTCACGGTGTACGAACAGAACGTCGAGCGCGCGACCCGGGCCGAGCTCTGGGCACGCGGCGACGAGGTCCAGATGACGTGGTCACCCGACCACAGCTTTGTCGTCCCGATGGACGGCGACGAACCCGCTCAGCAACGGTCCGGCGTCGGGGAGCCGGCGACGAAGACGCCCGCCTGACCGCGGACGACGCAGGAGGAGCTCTCATGGCCGACCCGACGCCGCGCCCGACCCCGGATCTCAGCCGCCGCCGATTCCTGCAGGGCACGGCCCTCGCAGGCGTTGCCACCTTCCTTGCCGCCTGCGGGACCAAGGGCACCTCGTCCACCGCCCCCAGCGCGGCTCCGTCGACGGCGCCTGCGTCGACCGCACCTGCGTCAGCGTCCGCGTCGGCGGCTCCGTCGGCACCGGCGCCGAGCGCACTCGCGAACGTCGGCGGCACGCTGAACTTCGCCAACTGGATCGGCTACATCGATGTCGACGACAGCGGCGCGAAGCACCCGACTCTCGACAAGTTCACCAAGGAGCAGGGGACGAAGGTCAACTACGTCGAGGCGATTGACGGCAACGAGGAGTTCTACGCCAAGATCCAGGGCCAGCTGAGCGCCGGCCTCCCGACCGAGTGGGACCTCATGGTCGTGACCGACTGGATGGTCGCCCGGCTCGTCCGGCTCGGCTGGCTCGACGAGATCGACAAGTCGCAGACCCCGAACTTCCCGGCCAACCTGCTCGAGTCGTACATCGGCCGGTCCTTCGACCCGGACACGAAGTTCGCGGCCCCGTGGCAGTCGGGCATGACCGGGCTCGGCTTCGACAAGAAGAAGACCGGCGCCCTCGACTCGCTCGAGATCCTGTTCACCGACAAGTACAAGGGCAAGATCACCTATCTCACGGAGATGCGCGACACGGTCGGCCTGAGCGCGATCCGGCTGGGCTCCGACCCGGGGACCCTCACCCAGGAGCAGTTCGACGCGGCTCTCGCGGAGGTCGACAAGGCCGTCAAGGCCGGAATCGTTCGGCAGGTCGTCGGCAACTCGTACGTCGATGTCATGGCGGGCGGCGACGCGGTCCTGGCGATGGCCTGGTCCGGCGACGTCCTGACCCTTCTCGTGCCCGACCAGAAGCCGACCCAGGACTTCCAGTGGGCCCTCCCGAAGGAGGGCGGCATGCTCTGGACCGACAACATGTGCATCCCGAAGGGCGCCAAGAACAAGACCCAGGCCGTGTCGTTCATCAACTTCTACTACGACCCCGTCAACGCGGCCACGATCGAGGCGTACGTCAACTACGTCTGCCCCGTCAAGGGCGCGAAGGACGAGATGCTCAAGATCGACAAGGACATCGCGAACAACCCATTGATCTTCCCGCCGGATGCCACGCTCGCCCTGCTCAAGCAGTTCCGGGCCGTGACCGCCGAGGAGGAACAGGCCTGGGCCGAGGCGTTCAACAAGGTCCTCGGTCTCTGAGCCGACCGGACCACCCGGCATGACCGCGGCGTCGTCGCCCGTTCCGGCGCCGGTGCACGCCGCAGCCCCCGCCCGGCGGCGTTTCAGCCGCCGGGCGATCGCGCCCTACGCCCTGCTGGCGCCGGGGCTCCTCTGGCTCGTCCTGTTCTACATCTACCCGGCGATCCAGATGTTCATCGTGTCGCTCTGGACCGGGAACATCGAGAGCGGCTACGAGATGACGTTCAACTTCGGGATCTACCCGGAGTCGTTCTCCGCGTACTGGCCGTGGATCCTGCGCTCGATCGAGTACGGCGGACTCGCCACGCTCCTCGCGTTCGCCCTCGGGCTGCCGCTGGCCTACACGATCGCGTTCCGCGGCGGGGCGTACAAGAACGTCCTGTTGTTCCTCGTGATCGCCCCGTTCTTCACGAGCTTCCTGCTCCGGACGATCTCGTGGAAGATCATCCTCGCCGACGACGGCCTCGTCCTCGGGCCGCTGAAGCAGGCGGGATTGCTCGACCCGGACTTCCGCCTCCTCGCCACGCCGGCCGCGGTCGTCGCCGGGATCACCTACAACTTCCTGCCGTTCATGACCCTGCCCCTGTACGTTGCCCTCGAGAAGATCGACCGGCGCCTGATCGAGGCGGCCGAGGACCTGTACGCGGGTCCGTGGCGGCCGGGCGGGACGATCGCGGGGGCGGCGATCGGTGGCGTGACGGGGTTGCTGGTCGGCCTGATCATGGCCTATCCGGTGCCGATGTTCGTGATCGGCGGTGCGGTCTTCGGGGCCCTCGTGGGGACGTACCTGATCAGCCAGGCGTTCGTGCGTGTGACCCTTCCGCTGGCCCTGCCCGGGATCTTCGCCGGATCGCTCCTGACCTTCATTCCGGCGGTCGGCGACTTCATCAACGCCGAACTGCTCGGCAACCCCCAGGCCCAGATGATCGGCAACGTGATCCAGGCCCGCTACCTGAAAACCGTGGACTATCCGACGGCGTCCGCCCTGTCGTTCATCCTCATGGCCGCGATCCTGATCGGCGTCCTCGTGTACACCCGGCTCCTCGGCACCGAGCAGCTCACGGGATCGGGCGTGTGATGGACGCGAGGTGCGCGCGATGACCGCCACCGTGGTCGCAGCCCGTCCCGGCGGGCCGACCGCCCGGCGACGGGTCGGTCGCCTGGTCGACCGCTGGCTGCTGCCGTTGTACGCCGCCGGCGTCACGGCGTACCTGATCCTGCCGGTTGCGGTGATGATCGGATTCAGCTTCAACGACCCGACCGGCCGCTCGAACCTGAACTTCCGCCAGTTCTCCTTCGACGCGTGGCTGAACCCGCTCGGCCGTCCCGGGCTCGGCGATGCCGTGGCGAACAGCCTGATCATCGCCGGCATCGCGACCCTGCTCGCGACGCTCCTCGGGACGATGATCGCCCTGGCCCTCGTTCGCTACTCGTTCCGCGGCCGGGGCGCGACGAACCTCCTGATCTTCCTGCCGATGTCGACCCCGGAGATCGTCCTCGGCGCATCGCTCCTGACGTCCTTCATCGCGTCGGTCCAGCTGCCGTTCATCCCGGAGGGCCTCATCTATCCCCTGAGCATCCGGACGATCGTCATCGCCCACATCATGTTCAACATCAGCTATGTCGTCGTGACGGTGAAGGCGCGTCTGGCCGGCTTCCCGCGCCACCTCGAGGAGGCCGCGATGGACCTCGGGGCGAACGAGTGGACGACGTTCTGGAAGATCACCTTCCCCCTGATCCTGCCCGGAGTCGTCGCCGCGGCCCTGCTCGCGTTCAGCCTCTCGATCGACGACTACGTCGTGACGAGCTTCACCTCGGGCGCGACCCAGACGTTCCCGCTCTACATCTACGGGGCCCAGCTCCGCGGCATCCCCGTCCAGGTCAACGTGATCGGGACGATCATCTTCGTGTCCGCCGTGCTGCTGGTCATCCTGACGACGATCTGGCAGCGCCGCGTCGCCGCCCGCGACTTCACGCCGGCGGCCGTCATCGAGTCCTGAGCCCAGCACCGAGTCGCCGACCCGTCATCGAGTCCCGAGCCCGCGCCGGGCGCCCGAAGGAGCCTTCGTCATGACCGATCTCGCCAGCCGCCCGGCCGAAACGGACCCTGAGCCGTCGAGTCCCCTCCCCGACCGCTCGGTCGTGCCGCCGGTGTGGGGCCGGATCACCAACCTCACGGTCGACCGCGGCGAGGGCTCCTGGCTGATCACGACCGACGGCGAGCGCTACCTCGACTACACGTCGGGGATCGGCGTGACGAACACCGGCCACGCCCACCCGCGCGTGGTTGCGGCGGTCCAGGCGCAGGCCGCGAAGCTCCTCCACGGGCAGCAGAACATCCTCTACCACGAGGCCGGCCTGCGCCTGTACGAGCGGCTTCGCCACGTCCTGCCCGGCGACGGCTGGGGCGCATTCCTGTCGAACAGCGGCGCGGAAGCGGTCGAGGCCTCGATCAAGCTCGCCCGGATCGCGACGGGCCGGCCGGTCATCCTCGGCTTTCGCTACGGCTACCACGGGCGGACGGGCCAGACGATGGCCCTCACGACGGCCAAGGACGTGTATCGCGGCCACTTCGAGCCGCTCCCCGGCTCCGTCTACCACACCGCCTACCCGTACTGCTACCGCGCGCCCGGCGGCGCTCATGCCCCGGATGCGAACTGCACCTGCGACTGGGAGGCCCAGCTCGACCTGACGTTCCACCAGTACGTGTACCCCGAGCACGTCGCGGCGGTCATCGTCGAGCCGGTCCTCGGCGAGGGCGGCTACCTCGTCCCACCGCCCGCGTTCCTGCCGCGGCTCCGCGAGATCACCCGCCAGCACGGGATCCTGCTGATCGCCGACGAGGTCCAGACCGGGTTCGGACGGACCGGCGAGCTGTTCGCGGTTCGCCACTGGGATGTCGAGCCGGACATCCTCGTCATGGCCAAGGGAATCGCGTCCGGGCTGCCGCTGAGCGGGATCCTCGCCCAGCGCAGCATCCTCGACATGCTGCCCCCCGGCTCCCACGGCGGGACCTACGGAGGCAACGTCGTGGCCTGCGCCGCGGCCAACGCGACGCTCGATGTCATCGAGGACGAAGGCCTGGTCGCCAACGCCCGGGAGCGCGGTGACCAGTTCCTCGCCGGCCTCCGCGCGCTCGCCCCGAAGTACCGCTCGATCGGCGACGTCCGCGGGCTCGGCCTGATGCTCGCCCTGGAGTTCGTCAAGCCGGGCGAGGGTGACGGCCGTGTCCCGAACCCGGATATCACGAAGAAGGTCCAGGCCGCGGCGCTCGATCGCCACCTGATCGTCCTGACCGCCGGGACATACGTCAACGTCGTCCGGATCATCCCGCCCCTCGTGACCACGGCCGACGAGGTCGAGCGGGCGCTCGGCATCCTCGACCAGAGCCTCGCCGCCGCCGGGGCATGAGCCCGCGCCGGGCCGCGCCGCCGCCCACGCCGCCGGCGCGGTCCGAGGCCGGCGCGGATCCGCCACGCGAACACGGGGCGATCGAGGTCGTCCCCGCGACGCCCGATCGCTGGCCGGACGTCGTGACCATCCTCGGCGGGAACGGCGACCGGGGCTGCTGGTGCCAGGCGCCGCGGGGCCGTGCCGTCGGCTACGGCGAGGCGGAGCCGGGCGCCCGCCGGTCGACGCTCCGGGCGCAGATCGAGAACGACGATCCCCCGCCCGGCATGCTCGCCTACGTCGATGGCCGGGTCGCCGGCTGGTGCGGCTTCGGGCCGCGTCCCAGCCTGCCCCGCCTCATCCACTCCCGGACGATCCCGACGATCGACGACCGGGCCGTGTGGTCGATCCTCTGCTTCAACGTGCGGGTCGGCTACCGCCGGCGGGGCGTCGCGGCCGCTCTCCTCGACGGCGTGATCGAGCTCGCCCGGCGGTCCGGCGCCCCGGGCCTCGAGGGGTATCCGATCGACCCCGGGGGCGGGCGGGTCGACGTCAACTTCGGCTACGTCGGCGTGACCTCGATGTTCGAGAAGGCGGGCTTCCGGCGCGTCGTCGAAACCTCCGCCCACAGCGACCGGCGGCCGCGGATCCTCATGCGCCTCGATTTCTCCACTGCGCCCGACGGCGCCGGGGGCCAGCCCGGCCGGTGACCACCGAGGCCGAGGCCGTTCGGGCCGGGATCGAGGCGGTCCGTGCCGAGATCGTCCGGGTGGGCCGGGCTGTCCGGACGCGCGGTCTCGCGGTCGGCACGTCCGGCAACGTCGGCGCGCGCCTGCCCGACGGCCGAATCGCGATCACGCCCTCGACGATGGACTACGAGGAAATGACCGCCGACGACATCGTGATCGTCGAGGCCGACGGCGCGCCATCCGAGGGCCGCCGCCGGCCGAGCTCCGAGCTGGCTCTCCACGTCGCGGTGTTCGCCGCGCGGCCCGACGTCCGGGCCATCGTCCACAGCCACTCGCCGTTCGCGACGACATTCGCGGCGGCTCGCCGGCCGGTGCCCGCGGTCCACTACGTCCTCGCCCTCCTCGTCGGACCGGGTCGGGACACGCTTCGGGTGGCGCCGTACGCGACCTTCGGGACGCCGGAGCTGGCACGGAACGCCGTCCTGACCCTGGGCGACGACCAGGCGGTGCTCCTCGCCAACCACGGCGCGATCGCGGTCGCAGGATCGCTCCGGTCGGCGCTCGGACGCGCGGAGCGGGTCGAGGAGCTGGCGATGCTCGCCTGGCGCGCGGAGCAGATCGGCGGCGCGACGCTGCTCGATGCCGACGAGCTCGACCGGGTGCGCGAGCAGATGGCCCGCTTCCCACGGCAGGCCGGCGGAGAGAACGGCGACTGATCGACCGGTTCGATCGTCGGGATCGCAGGTTGCCAATCGCGCCGAACAGATTCCGCCGGCGAGGGCTCGAAGGGCAGGCACAGGAACCCGGCGCGAGAGCCCGGCGCCGGGCGAGTACGATCACCCGGATGACGCCCGGTGACCGCCTCGATGCCTTCCTCCACGAGCTGGACCGGACGAAGCTCGCCGACCTCGAGGTCCTCGCCCTGCCGGAGCCCGACCCCGAGGAGCGGGCCGCCCTGCTCGGACGGGTCGCCGAGGCCGCGGCGCGACCCGATGCGGTCGACGTCGACGGCACCCGGGCCGGCATTCGCGAGCTGATGCTCCGGCGCCTGTCGGGCGACGGCTTCCGGCCGACCTGGGCCGGACTGAACTGGGTTGCCTCGCCGATGCGCATCGAGGATCGGGCCTGGCTCATCGTGGCCGTCGAGGACGCAGCCGTCGCCGCGCTCCTCGAGGATCGGCTCGATCCGGACGACGTTGCGGCGCTCCGCGAGCCCTTCGCGATCGCCTCCTCGATGGAAGGCGCCGGCACCACCGGCGTGCCCGACCTGTCGGGCAGCCGGCTTGCGGCCGCGCCGGTGACCGCGCTGGCCGTGTCGGCGGGCTCGATCGGCGGCCTCGGAATCATCGCCGCGATCGCGGCGTTCCTGCGCCGCCGCCGCCGGCGACTCGAGCAGGACGACTGATCGGCCGCGTCAGGCCCCGCCGCGCAGCCGGCCCAGCACCTCGTCGTGGAGCAGCCCGTTCGTCGCGAGGAACGTCCGGGTGTCGATCGCCCGGCGGCCGTCGAGGTCGGTGACCCGGCCGCCCGCCTCCTCGATCAGGACCGTCGGCGCGGCGGCGTCCCACGTCGAGAGGTCGACCTCGACCATCGCCTCCGCCGCGCCCTCGGCGAGCAGGGCGTAGCCCCAGAAGTCCCCGAACCCGCGCTCGCGCCAGACGTCGCCGAGGAGGTCGTGGAAGCCCGGCGCCCGGCCGCTGGCCTCGATGTCGTGGCCGGAGCCGTACAGGAGCTGCGCGTCGGCGAGCGCCGCGACCCGGGACACCCGGATCCGGCGCGGCGCGACGTCGTCGGCCGAACGCGCCCACGCCCCCGCCCCGCGCCGCGCCCACCAGCGCTCGTGGAGCGCCGGCGCCGAGAGCACCGCGGCCTGCAGCTCGCCATCCCGCTCGACCGCGAGGAGCGTCCCGAACAGCGGCACGCCGCGGATGAAGTTGTGGGTCCCGTCGATCGGATCGATGTACCAGCGCGTCGCGGCGTCGCCGGCCTCGGTGCCGTACTCTTCGCCGACGAGCCCGTGCCCGGGGTGCGCGGCGAGGATGCGCTCACGGATCATCCGCTCGATCGCCGTGTCGGCCTGGGTGACGAACGTCCGATCGGGCTTGGTCGAGATCCGGAGATCGCGGCGGAACGCGGCCCGGGCGATCTCGTCGGCCTCGTCGCACGCGGCCTGCGCGAGGTCCAGCCAGGCGTCGAGCTCGGCTTCGGACGCTCGCCGGAGGCCCGCGCTCCAGTCGGTCCCGAACGCGCCCGATTGATCCATCACGACCGGATCCGCTCGTTCGCCGGGTCGTAGAGCGGCTCGCGCATCACCTCGAAGCCGACCCATTCGCCGAAGACGTCGATCTCGCCGCGCGTCCCGATCGGGGCGTCCGGCGGGAGATAGGCGTAGGCGATCGAGTGCTCGACCGCGTAGCCGTACCCGCCCGACGTCACCCGGCCGACGATCGCGCCGCCCACGCGAACCGGCTCGTTGCCCAGGCAGACCGAGCGCGGATCGTCGAGGACGAGGCAGCGCAGGCGCTTCCGCGGCCCGGCCGCGCGGGCCGCCACGAGCGCGTCGCGCCCGATGAACTCGGCCTCCTTGTCGAGCGCGACGGCGAAACCGAGGCCCGCCTCGAACGGCGTCTCGTCGGGCGTGACGTCGGTCGACCATGCGCGGTAGCCCTTCTCGAGCCGGAGGGCGTCGATCGCCCGGTAGCCGGCCGCGACGAGGCCGTGCCGCCGGCCGGCCTCCCAGAGCGTCGACCAGAGCGTCCGGCCGTAGTCGGCGCCGGCGTACAGCTCCCAGCCGAGCTCTCCGACGTAGGTGACGCGGAGGGCGAGGACGGGGACGTGACCGATGCTCAGCTCGCGCGCGGTGAGGAACGGGAAGCCGGCGTCGGACAGGTCCGCGCGCGTCACACCGGCGAGAATGTCGCGGGCTCGCGGTCCCCACAGCCCGAAGCAGACCCGGCCGGCGGTGACGTCGTGGATCGTGACGGAGCCGTCGTCCGGCAGATGGGCGCGAAGCCACGCGGCGTCGTGGTTGCCGAACGCGGTGCCGGTCACGAGCATGAAGACATCGGCGGCGACGCGGGTCACCGTCAGGTCCGCCTGGATCCCGCCGCGCGGGTCGAGGAGCTGGGTATAGACGACCGATCCGACCGGGCGATCGATCCGGTTGGCGCACGTCCGCTCGAGGAACGCGACGGCGCCGGGTCCGGCGACCTCGAGCTTGGCGAACGAGCTCTCGTCGAAGAGCCCCGCGGCGGTCCGGGTCGCCAGTGCCTCGACGCCGATCGCCGGCGACCAGTGCTGGCCCGCCCAGCCGCGCGGCCGGAGCCCCTCGTCGCCGGCAGCCGCATTCGACGCGAACCAGTTCGGCCGCTCCCAAGCGGACTTCTCTCCGAACGACGCGCCGAGCGCGGCGAGCTGCTCGTAGGTCGGTGAGGTCCGCAGCGGCCGGCCGGACTGGCGCTCCTCGTTCGGATAGTGGATGTCGTAATAGGTCGCGTAGTTCTCGATCGACCGGGCGAGCGTGTAGCCGGGCGATCGGTAGGCCGTTCCGAACCGCCGGATGTCCATCTTCCAGAGGTCGAGCTCGGGCTGGCCGTCCACGATCCAGCTCGCGACCTGGCGGCCGATCCCGCCGGCGCCGGCGATCCCGTGGGCAGAAAAGCCGGCCGCGACGAAGAACCCGCGGACCTCGCTCTCGCCGAGGATGAACTCGTTGTCCGGCGTGAAGCCCTCGGGCCCGTTGATGATCCGGGACACGCCCGCGTCGGCGATGGCGGGCACGCGCCGGACCGCGCCGGCCATGATCTCCTCGAACCGCGGCCAGTCCGGGGCGAGGAGCTTGCCATTGAAGTCGGGCGGGATGCCATCGAGCGACCAGGGCGCCGGGTTCCGCTCGTAGCCGCCCATGCACAGCCCGCCGACCTCCTCGCGGAAGTACACGAGGTTGTCGGGATCGCGGAGCTGGGGCAGGCCGGCGTGGACGCCGTCCAGCTCGTCGGTGAACAGGTACTGGTGGGCCATCGGGACGATCGGGATCGTGACCCCGGCGAGCCGCCCGATCTCCGGGGCGAACATCCCGGCGGCATTGACGACGACGTCGGCCGCGATCCTCTCCCGCGAGCCGTCGCGGAGCTCGACCTCGACGCCGGTGACCCGTCTCCGCTCCACGCCGATCCGAACGACCCGGGTATGGGTCCGGACGGTCACGCCCTTCTGGCGAGCGCCGGCGGCGAGGGCCATCGCCAGGCCGGACGGGTCGAGCCAGCCGTCGGTCGGCAGCCAGACGGCGCCGAGCACCCCGTCGGTCGTCATCAACGGGAACCGGTCGCGAGCCTCGCCGGCCGAGATCAGCTCCAGCGGCAGCCCGAACGTCTTCGCCCAGCTCGCCTGGCGCTGGAGCTCCTCGAACCGGGCCGTCGAGGACGCCAGCCGGAGCGACCCGACCTCGTGCCACGACGGATCGGCGCCGGTCTCGTCGCGGAGGCGGCGGTACAACGCCGTGCTGTACATCATCATCGTCGTCAGGGTCACCGAGCTTCGGAGCTGCCCGACCAGCCCCGCCGAATGGAACGTGGAGCCCGAGGTCAGCTCGGCCCGGTCGACGAGGACGATGTCGGTCCAGCCGCGCTCGGCAAGGTGGTAGGCGATCGAGGTTCCGCCGACCCCGCCGCCGATGATCACCGCCCGGGCGTGCTCCATCGTCCGTGCATCCCTCCTCGGCTTCGTTCTTGGCTGGTGCCGCCGCCGACAGCCTAGCCGCCCGGACGGAGCCCCGGAACCGCGTTCCGCGGGACCGGCTCAGTGGCAGGGCGTGCTGCCCGAGTCGGCGACCTCGCTGTCGACGGGCAGGAACTCCCAGTCGTAGTTGGCCGGGTGGAGGGTCAGGCGCAGGACGCCCCACACGCCCGCGACCCGGAACTCGCTGTTCGCGGCCTGGGCCTTGAACGACCGGAGCTCGCCGCCGCCCGTCCCGACGACGATCTCGCGGAGGCCGTCCGGGCGCTCGAGCTTGCCGCTCGGGTCCTGCGGGGCGAAGCGTTCGTAGTCGTGGTCGTGGCCGTTGATCACGAGCTCGGCGCCGTCCGCGTGAAGGGCGTCCCAGAACGGCGCCACGTCCGGGTCGTTGCCGTGCTCGCCCGAGCTGAAGCGCGGTTGATGCCAGATCGCGAGCGTGCAGTGGGCGGTGCTCGCGGCGAGGTCCTTTGCGAGCCAGCGGCCCTGCGCCGACGCGGCATCGCAGCCGCCGACCTTGGCACAGTCCGAGTCGAGCACGACGACGTGCCAGGCGCCGAGATCGGTGGAGTACCAGGTCACGCCGTGCGGGGCGGCGGCGGCCCCGAAATAGGCCAGGTAGCCCGCGGCGCCCTCGGTGTTCCAGTCGTGGTTGCCGGCCGCCGGCAGGATCGTCCGATCGAGGACCCGGCCCCAGGTCGGGGCGTAGCAGGCGCCGTACTCGGCGGTGGTCCCGTTCTCGTACGCGTTGTCGCCGACGGTGAAGATCCAGCCGGCCTGGCCGACGAGCAGGTCGGACGTGCGTTTCGCGCCATCACGGGCGCAGTCGGCGATGTCCCCGGCACCGGTCAGGACGATCGTCGCGTCCGGCCCGTTCGACGGCGCGAGCGGCGATCGCGTGGGGCTCGCCACCGCGACCCCCGACGGAGCAAGCGCGCCGGAGGGATTCGGATCGCGTTGGGTCGCCACCCGTCCGAGCCACGCCCGGCCGGCGACGAGCAGGACCAGCGTCGCGAGGACGACGACGACGAGCAGGCTCGCCTGGCGGGCCGCCGCACGGTGATCGGTCACCGCGTCAGGGTAGCCGCGATCGCCGGCTGGCCGGCTTCCGCGCCGGTCGAGCCAACCGACTGCCGGTCAGCCTTCCGACGCCTCGCGGAGCGCCCGCTCGAACGACGGCGCCGTCGCGCTCGCGAGCAGCCGCTCGAAGTGGTCGCCGGCGTAGGCAACGAAGTCGACATCGAGCGTGCTGATCCCCTGCTGGAGGACGCCCCACATCGCCTCGCGGAAGTCGGACATCGTGCGCATCAGGGTCAGCCGGGCGAGGCGGTCGGGCCGGACGTCGCCCTCGTAGGCACGCAGGACCACGGCGTCCTCGTCGGGCGTCAGGCCGTGGTTGACCGAGAAGTTACCGAGGTCGAAGAACGGGTCGCCCATGCCCGCGTACTCCCAGTCGACGATCCGGATCCTCGTCCCGTCGTCGATGAAGTTCGCATTGAGCAGGTCGTTGTGGCAGGGCCGCATCCCGACCGGGTTCGACA
>DATNBW010000163.1:0-19571 GCA_035607275.1 Verrucomicrobiia bacterium
CTTCCTGACCCAGGGGACGCTCTACCCGGACGTCATCGAGAGTGCCACCTCGGAGACCAAGGCCGCCCAGAAGATCAAGACGCACCACAACGTCGGCGGCCTGCCGGCCGACCTCAGCTTCCAGCTGATCGAGCCGCTCCGCTACCTGTTCAAGGACGAGGTCCGCGCGGTCGGGCTCGAGATGGGCCTGCCCGAGGCGATGGTCCTCCGCCAGCCGTTCCCCGGTCCCGGGCTCGCGATCCGGATCATCGGCGAGGTCACCGCCGAGCGGCTCGAGACGCTCCGCGAGGCCGACTGGATCGTCATCGACGAGATCAAGGGCGCGGGGCTCTACCGGAGCCTGTGGCAGTCGTTCGCGATCCTGACCCCGGTCCGCTCGGTCGGCGTGATGGGCGACGGCCGGACCTACGCCAACGTCGTCGCCATCCGGGCCGTCACGTCCGAGGACGGGATGACCGCCGACTGGGCGAAGCTGCCGTACGACGTGCTCGGCAAGATCTCGTCCCGGATCGTGAACGAGGTGCCGGGCGTCAACCGCGTCGTGTACGACATCTCGTCCAAGCCCCCCGCAACCATCGAATGGGAGTAGGCACCCTCAGCGGCAAACCGGCGTTCGCTCTCCGAAGTCCAAGGCCGAGCTCCGCGAGGCCATTGGCCTGAGGAATAGGCGGCGAGGTCCGTCGTAGCCCAATCGGGGGGTTCGCGCCGGAATCCGAAGGGGTACAGTGACGGCATGCTGGACGACGCGACGACCGGTGGGTCCCAGCCCGCCCCTCACTGCAACTGGTGCTCCGCCCCCCTACCCTCGGACCACGAGGAAGTCTGTCCATCCTGCGGGGCGACGCTGCTCGGCGACGGTGACACGTCGGTTCCCGGCCTGACGGCGATCGACGCCGAGGCGATCCTGCGCAGCGCTCGAGCCGCAAAGACGAAGCCGCGCAGCCGCCTGCTCGGCTGGATCAGCGGCGAGTACGACGAGGAGGCCACGGACACGGCGGCGGCGCCGGGTTCGCTCGCCCCGCCGTCGGCCGACGTGCGCCGCGAGATGCTCCGCCTCGAGCTCGAGGCCCAGGTCGCCAACGCCCAGGCCGAGGTCGGTTCGATGGAGGCCGACGCGGCGATCGAGGAGGGCCGCTCGCTCGCGCCGGCCGACGTCGCCGCCCCGGACGCCGCCGCCCCGGACGCCGCCGCGGCGAGCGACGTCACTGAGGTGACGGACGGGGCCGACGAGGCCGACGAGGCGCCCGCGACCTGACGCCGCGCCGCCCGGAACACCGCCGATCGGCCGCTGCCCTTGGCCTGGTGACCCGAAGCCGCTGACATCGCCGACCCACGCTACCCTTCCGGGCGTGCCCGACCGCCTGCCGTCGCCCGGCCCCTCGTTTCTCCGCGAGCAGCAGCTCGAGGCGGGCGGCGGCCGCAACCTCCGGATCGGGATGAGCCAGCCCACCACAACGGACGACGGCTGGTGGCTGACCCTGATCTGGGTGACCGATGACACCGGCGTCGTCTCGTTCGTCGAGCTGGCCCCGGCAGGCGGGCCGCGTCCGGAGCCGCCGCTCGTCCGGCTCGGGCCATCGTTGGCCGGCGCCCTGAGCGGACTGATCCTCGAAGACGGTGGTCGGCTGTGCATTCGCCTCGCGACGGTCGTGCCGGCCGACGATCCGGCCCGACCGTGGCGCGTCCCGGCAGCCGTCCGTGCCGCGTTCCGGTTCGAGCCGATGCGGGCCGCCGCGATGCGCCCCAACGAGCTCGCCGAGACGGTGCTGTCCGCCTTCCGCCGATCGGCCGAAGGCCTCGGTCGCCCGTAGGGGCTAGACTCCCTCCCGAGTGGGCGATCTGTTCGACGAGTTCATGAAGGAGCTGCGGCGTCGGCAGGCCGCGGCGTCCGGCCGCCCCGTCCCCAGGGACTCTCGCGGACCGACGGACGAGGACGCCGCCGATGACGCGGACGTCGACCCCGATCAACCCACCGGCGACTTCGGCGATGACGACGGCAATGACGACGCCGAGCCGACCGCCCGCGACGCCTCCGACGGTGACGATCCGGGCTCCGACGAGCCCCGTCCCATCCCGCTTCGTCCCGCCCGGCGTCGAGCGCCCGGCGACGGCGCCGCTGATCGCCGACCCCCGCCGCCGCGCGCGCCGCGAGCGGGCGTCGGTGGTCCCCGCGACGGAGGTCCGTCGATCCGCTCCCGGTTGACGATGATCGTCGTCGTCGCCGTCGTCGTCTTCGTGCTCCTGATGTTCGCCGTCGGGATCAACCTCTGGACCGACGTGATCTGGTACCGGAGCGTCGGCTTCGATCAGGTGTTCTGGACGCGTCTCGGGGCGCAGGGCGGGCTGTTCGTGCTCGGACTGGTCGTCGCCCTCGTGGTCCTCCTCGCGAACGTCTGGCTGGCCGGCCGGCTCAGCCCGACGACCGGCGAAGGCGCGGTCGGCGGCGGCACGCTCCGCGGCTGGATCGACCGGCTCAACGAGGCCGCCGCCAACGCCGACCCCGGCCGCTCGGAGCGCAGTCAGTGGGACCGCTGGAATCGCTCGGGGCGGGGCGAGCCCGCCAACGTGACGCCGCTCGAGCTGCCGGACCCGGTCCCGTTCGGCCGGACGATCATCGTGATCGTCGCCGTGCTGGCTGCCCTGGGTGTCGCGGGCACGGTTGCCGGGAGCTGGGAGACGATCGTCCTCTGGCAGCACCGCGTCCCGTTCGACCCGTCGGGAACGCCGGTCGTCGACCCGATCTTCCACCTCGACATCTCGTTCTTCCTCTTCGACCTGCCGTTCCTGCGCCTCGTCCAGACGGTCGTGAGCGGCCTGCTCATCGCATCGCTGGTCGTTGCCGGCGCACGCTACCTGCTGTCGGCCATGGCCGGCGCGTCGGTGTTCGATACCCGCGTCCGGGTCCACCTCGGCGTCCTGGCCGGGCTCTTCCTGATGACGATCGCGCTCGGCTACCAGCTCGACAAGCTCGAGCTGGTCCACAGCAGCCGGGGGATCGCGAGCGGGGTCAGCTTCACCGACGAGAACGCCCAGTTCGTCGCCTACAACATCCTGTTCGCGCTGTCGGCGATCGCGGCCGCGCTGCTCGTGGGCGGAGCCTTCGCCCGCGTGCTGTGGCCGCTCGGGCTGACGCTCGCGGTCTGGTTCATCGCCTCGATCGCGATCGGCCGGATCTATCCCGAGATCGTCCAGCGGTTCTCGGTCGACCCGAACCAGCAGGCCCAGGAGACGCCGTACATCGCCAACAACATCGCGATGACCCGGCTCGCGTTCGGCCTTGGCTCGTGGAAGGACCAGGGCTACCCGGGCAATGCGCCGATCACCCCGGACGTGATCGCCGCCGACGCCGACACGTTCGCCAACGCCCGGCTGTGGGACTACCGGCCGCTCGGCGACACGCTCGACCAGCTCCAGACCGTTCGCCAGTACTACGACTTCGTCGATGTCGACACGGATCGCTACGTCATCAACAACGAGCTCCGCCAGGTGATGCTGTCGGGCCGCGAGCTCGACCTCTCGAAGAACCCCAACGCCACCGGCTGGGTCAACCAGCGGATCGTCTTCACCCACGGGGTCGGGGTGGCGATGGTCCCGGTCAACGCGGTCGCCTCGCAGGGCCAGCCGCAGCTGATCATCTCGAACCTGCCCCCGGTCTCGACCGCCGGCGCCCCGCCGATCACCCAGCCCCGGATCTACTTCGGCGAGGGCAACAATTCGTACGCCGTCGTCGACGCTCGCCAGCCCGAGTTCGACTACCCGCGCGGGGTCGGCGATGCCGGCACCGACACGAACGTCGTGACGACGACGTGGACCGGGACGACCGGAATCCCGCTGAGCACGACCCTCGATCGGCTGCTCTTCGCGCTCCGCTTCCGCGACTTCGACCTGCTGATCAGCGACCAGGTCACGGCCGACAGCAAGCTCCTGTTCCACCGGACGCTGAGCGACCGGCTGCCATTGATCGCACCGTTCCTGCGCTTCGACAAGGACCCGTACCTCGTCATCGACAACGAGGGCCGGATGAAATACATCCAGGACGCATTCACGATCAGCGACCAGTTCCCGCACGCGCAGGATTTCAGCCCGGCGACCGACCTGCCCGGCGAGACCGGGCTCGGCGACCAGCCGTTCAACTACATCCGGAACAGCGTGAAGATCGTCACCGACGCCTACGACGGGTCGATGACGTTCTACGTGGCCGACGACACGGACCCCCTCATCCGGGCGTGGCAGGGCGTCTTCCCGACGCTCTTCCACCCGCTCAGCGAGCTGCCCGCGGACCTCGTGCCGCACCTGCGCGTGCCCGAGGAGCTGTTCGACGTCCAGACCCGGATGTTCGGCACGTACCACGTGACGGACCCCGCGACCTTCTACTCGCGGAACGACCTGTGGACGGTGCCGGTCGGCCAGAGCAGCAAGCAGAGCCTCCCGAACGAGGCGTACTACGTCGTCATGCGGATGCCCGGTGCGACGAAGGCCGAGTTCCTCCTCCTCCAGCCGATGATCCCGAGCAACCGGCCGAACATGATCGCGTGGGTCGCGGTCCAGAACGACCCGGGGGTCCGGGGCACGACGACGGTCTTCCGCTTCCCGAGCGAGAGCTCGATCTTCGGGCCGGCCCAGGTGGAGGCGCAGATCGATTCGGATCCCGTGATCAGCGCCCAGGTCACGCTCTGGGACCAGTCCGGCAGCACCGTCGTCCGGGGGAACCTGATCGTGGTTCCCGTCGGCGGATCGCTGATCTATCTCCAGCCGGTCTACCTCCAGTCGGCGAGCGCGAAGTTCCCGGCGTTCCAGCGGATCGTGGTCGCGTCGCCCCGGAACATCGTCTGGGGCTCGACCCTCCAGGAGGCGCTGAACCTGCTTCTCGCGAAGGAGGCGGGCGGCGGGCCCGCGCCGTCCCCGTCGCCGGGTCAGACGCCTGGTCCGACCCCGACCCCGGGCCCGACCGCCACCCCGGGCACCGGACCGTCCCTGCCGCCCGGCGACGTCCAGGCGCTCGTCGCCTACGCGAATGCGCACTTCGAGCTCGCCCAGGAGGCCGCCGGCAGAGGCGACTGGACGCGCTACGGCGCCGAGATGGAGCTCGTCAAGCAGGCCCTCGGCCAGCTCGAGATCCTGACCGGCGGCGCGTCGCCGGCCCCGTCCGTCGCGCCGTGACCGACGGCGTTGCCGGCACCGATCCCCGCGCCGCGACCGACGGCGACGCCTGACCGCGCGATGACCACCCGGGGCGCCACGCTGGCCGCGCTCCTCGCCGCGCTCGGCCGGCCGAGCTGGTGGATCCTGGCCCTCGCCGGGTTCCTCGTCCGGGGCGGAATCCTGCTGTTCCTCGTCGCGATCGTGACGCTGCCCTCGCCGCTGGCGCTCTCGAACGTGCTCGCACCGATCGTCACGCCGCTGTACTTCGGCCGGCTCGAGCCGGCGACCATCGCCCTGATCGCGATCGCGATCGCGATCGTCGTCGTCTGGATCGTGGCCGGCGGCTGGTTCGCGGCCGCGACCGAGGTCGTGCTCATCCGTGACGCGCAGCAGGCCGCGATCGACGAGGGACTGCCCGGGCAATCAGTCGGCCCCGCCGGGCCCCGGGCTGCGGCTCGGTCCGCGGCCGCTCACGTCGTTGCGCTGATCCCGATGGCCTTCGCGCTCGGCTTCGGATCCGTCCGGATCCTCGACGTTGCGTATCGCGAGCTGGTCAACCCGAGCAGCACCGGCACGATCGTCGTCCGGGTGATCGGCGGCGCATCCGGGCCGATCGCGCTGATCGTCGTGGTCTGGATCCTCGGCGAGATCGTGGGCGGCATGGCGGTCCGGCGGATCGTGCTCGGCGGAGCATCGGTCGTGGGCGCCGTGCTCGAGTCGGCGGTCGACCTCGTCCGGCGGCCGGCGAGTGCTCTCCTGGCGCCCCTCGTCACGATCGCCGTCCTCGCGGTCGATCTCGCGGCGGTCCTCGCGATCGTGTCGATCGTCTGGACGCAGGTCCGGATCCGCCTCGTTCACCCTCTCGACGAGCCGCTCGCGACCGGTCTCGCCCTCGCGACCCTGGGTGCGGCGTGGTGCCTGGCCCTGCTCGTCACCGGCCTGATCGACGCGTGGCGGAGCGTCGCGATGACCTTCGAGATCGAGCGGATCCGGTCGACGACGGGCGCCGGCGCGACCGTCACCGGCAGCGGATGGTCCCAGCCGGACCGGCCGAACGGCGGGACAATCGGGGCATCGGCGCACCGACGACCGGGTGATTGGTCGCCCGACGATCCAGGTGGCAGCCTGTAGAGCCCGGTCGCCGAATGGCGGTCCGGGTCGACACAGCGAGGTGATCATGGCGACGAAGACGGTCGTCTGCCCGGTCTGCGGGTCGGCGTCCGCCGCAGGGCGCTTCGCCTGCTCCGAGTGCGGCGCCCTGCTGGTCGCGGTCGCGATGAGCCCACGGGGCCGCGTGTCCGACGCGCTGGGCAGCGGCGACGCCGAAGCGACCGAGGCTGTCCCGGCCGGAGGGACCGGTACGACCGAAGCCCGGTTGCGGCCGCGCCGCCGAACGTCCGGGAAGGTGGCCGCCATCGCTCCGGCGCCGGTCGAGGAACCGGTCGAGGCGCGCGAGCTGGCCCCCGTTCACGAGCCGGTCGCCGCCGACGAGCCGCCCGGGACCAGAGCGGCCACGGCCGCAGATCCGGTTGCCGCCGCTGAACCGGTCGCGACGGTCGATGCGCACGACGAATCCCTCGATGACGAATCCGCGCCGTTCGACGAGAACGCACCGCTCGCCGCCGCCGTTCGGCGCCCGACGCAACCCGCCGTCCTCCACGATCTGCCTGACCTGTCCGGACCGCCGATCCGGTCCGAGTCGCCGGCCCCCTTCGCGACGCCGGCCCACTCCGTTGGGCCAGCCTCGATCCCTCAGGATCCCGGACCGCCGAGCGCCCCCAGCTGGCCGCCGCCGGGCGATCGCGGGCCGCTCGCCGCCCCGAAGCCACGGATCCCGGCGGGCGCGTACCTTCCGCCGTCGGCGGTGCTTCCGCCACTCGATCTGCCGGGCGCTGCGTCGATGGCGGGCGCCGGGGCCGGCGCAGGCCCGTCGGTCGCGGGTGCGGCCGCCGCGACCCCGGCGCTCGAGGGCGCGCCGGACTCGGCACCGGGCGCCGCCGCCTGGCTGGGCCGGATCTCGACTGCGCTGTCGGAGGGCCTGGGATCGATTCGCGTCGCGGCGGACGGGTCGCGGCGCGCCGTCTTCGCCGGGGCCGGACTGGCCGCGCTCGGCATCCTGCTGCCGTGGGTCAACACGCTCCCTGGAGCGAGTCCGCTCGCCAACTACGCCGAGCGCTGGGGCCTGGCCGGGCCGGGCATGTGGCTCGTGTTCCTCGGCCTGGTGGCCCTCGCGGCGGTCGCCGCCGCCACGGGACGCCCCGCGTCGTGGCCGGTCGGACTGCCGGCGATCGTCGCCGCGGCATTCCTGGCCGGGGTGATCTGGCCGTACATCGTCGGTGGCTACGGCCGGTCCATCGGGATCTGGGTCGTGGTGGCCGGCGCCCTCGTGCTCCTCGTCGGCGGACTCCTCGATCGGCGGGCTCATCACGACCGCGGAGATGCAAGCGTCTAGGGGGTTGAAAGCAGGGGTCTGCGATCCGGCCCCTGCTACACTGCGCCGGATATCGGGCGCCGTCGGGCGGGACGCCGTCCGACGCGGCCGATCGACCAGCCGGGACCGAAACGGAGGCAGGCAGCCAGTCGCATGGACACGATCCTTGCTGAGATCGGCTCGGCGATCGCGGGCTTCTTCGGCAGCCCCGTGGTCCAGTTCGTCATCTACTCGATCCTCGCCTACCTCGTCGTCCTCTGGCTGGCCAGCGCGTACTGGGTGTTCCGGGACATGCAGCAGCGGACCGAGAACGCGATCCTGCCGTACCTCGCCGCGAGCCTCGTGATCGTCTTCCTCCCGGTCTTTCCCCTCGCGGTGTTCGTGTACAAGATCATCCGGCCGCACGAGAAGATCGGCGAGGTCTACGAGCGGAATCTGGCCGAGGAGGCCCTCCTCGCCGAGGTCGAGTCGATCAAGAGCTGCCCCACCTGCGCCCGGCGGGTGAACGACGAGTGGATCATCTGCCCGACCTGCCGGACCCGCCTGAATCGCGTCTGCCCGAACTGCAGCCGCCTCGTCGGGCTGGACTGGTCGCTGTGCGCCTGGTGCGGCAAGGACTTCGAGCGGCCGGCGACCGCGATCGCCTCATCGGCCGGGAGGCCGGCGGCGATCTCGCCCCTGCCCGTCGCCGACGAAACCGGCCGGATCGGCCGGAGCACGCCGCCCCTCGAGGTCGAGTCGGAGCGGCCGGCCGTGTCCCGGGCGATGCCCCGCACCCGGACGACCTCGCCGCGCGCGTCGTCGCCGCGGACCGCACCGGACGGCGTCACCGACCATTGACGACCGGCGGCGCCCCGGCGTCGACGGGCATCGATCGGACTTGAGCCCGTGTCGAACCTGACCCCGGAGGATGGCGCCGCCTCGAGCGATGCCGCTCGAGACCCGGTGGCCACCCCTGCCACCCCTGACACGACGGGCGCGCCGCCGCCGGCCCGTCCCGGCCTGTCCTTCTTCACGATCGAGGGTCGCGCCGCGCCCGGCCTCTTCGTCGTCGGCTGGCTGGCGTCGATCTCGGGCCTGGCCCTCGTCCTGATCGGAGCGCTCGCGCCGTCGGTGCTGTTCCTCTTCTTCCTCGGGCCGACCGTGCTCTCGATCGGCCTGATCGCCGGCGCCGGCAACCAGGCGATCGAGCGCCGGGCGCGCGGGGCGGCCTACGCGGGGCCGTCGCCGTATCTCGTGTTCGCGACGATCGTGCCCGCCGTCTACGCGGTCGGGGCCGTCGTCGGGCTCGTGCTCCACCTGATCCTCGGCGAACGGGACGTCCCGACCTACGTCGTCAACCTGATCGGTGTCGCGATCCAGGCGATCGTCTTCGTCGGGATCGTCCGCTTGACAGTTGTCGGCACCGGAGCGTTGTCATGGGCCGAGATGGGCTGGCGACGGCTCGACCTGGCGCGGTTCCGCGACCTGCTCTACGGCGCCGCGGTGGCCGTCCCGGTCATCGGCCTGACGGCGGTCGTGGCCAACGCGCTCGTCTCGGTCTTCAACCAGGTTCCCGAGTCGCCACTCCCGCCAACTGGGCTGGCGGCCGGCCTCGTCGTTCAGCTCATCGCGGGGGCCGTGATCGCCCCGATCGCCGAGGAGACCGTGTTCCGCGGCTTCGCGATCAGCGCCTGGCGGAGGACGGTCGGCGAGCGCGGCGCCCTGGTCCGCGCGTCGCTGGTCTTCGCCCTGGCCCACGTGATCACGGTGAGTGGCGACAACCTGGCCCAGGTCGGCGGGCTGATCGCGGTCGGGTTCGCGACCCGGATCCCGGTCGCGCTTGCCCTGGGCTGGCTGTTCCTGCGGACTCGCTCGATCTGGGCGCCGATCGGCCTTCACATGGCGTTCAACGCGATCCTGCTGATCCTCGCGGAGGCGGTCAGGGCGAGCGGCCAGACGTGAGCTGAGCGCCGGCGTCCGTGTGCCTGCACGCCGGTGCCCGCGGTGTCTCGCTGGCGCAATCGTCGGCCTGGCGATGGAGCAGCGGTGAAGTGCCGGTTGATCGGCGGTTGAGCCTCGGCCGATAGGGTTCGTCGTGTTCCCGGATCCGGATGGCGGAAGGAATCGGCGGGCTTTCGTCGTTCGGGTCCGGGGACGCCCCGACCGCCGCCCAGCAGCGAGGCAGGCGATGGACGATGGGTGGACCGCGGTCGATGCCGCCCGTGGCGTTGTGCGGCCCGGGGACCGGCAGCGCGGCCGGGCGATCCGCGAGCTGCCGGCTTCGGAGCGGCCGCGCGAGCGCCTGGCGATGCGCGGCGCAGCCGGACTGTCGGCGGCGGAGCTGATCGGCCTCCTGTGGGGATCCGGATCGCGCGGCCGGTCCGCCGTCGACCTGGCCGAGGACGCGCTCGCCCGGCATGAGGGCCTGACGGGGCTGGCCCGCGCGGGCGAGCTGGAGCTCGAGGCGCTGCCCGGGGTCGGCGCGGCGAAGGCGGCCCAGCTCACGGCCGCGTTCTAGCTCGGGCGGCGGCTGATGGCGGACTGGCCGACCGGCCGCTGGACGATCCGCTCGCCGCACGACGTCGCCGACCGGCTGATGCTCCAGATGGGCCGGCTCGAGCGCGAGGAGCTCCGGGTCGTGCTCCTGAATACGAAGAACGTCGTCCTGCGGGTCGCGACCGTGTACCAGGGCAACGTCTCGTCGTCACTCGTGCGGGTCGGGGAGCTGTTCCGCGATGCGGTCCGGCTCAACGCGAGCGGCGTGATCCTCGTCCATAACCACCCGTCGGGCGACCCGACGCCGTCGCCGGACGATCTCCATCTCACGGCCGAGGCCCTGGCCGCCGGCCGCCTGCTCGACATCGACCTCCTCGACCACCTCGTCGTCGGCCACGACGCGTTCGTGTCCCTCCGCGACCGCGGCGTCTCGTTCGACCGACCCGGGCGCCGGGCCGGATCGCGCGGTTTCTGACACACGACCCCCAGGCGGTCGCTCGTCCGGGCGCCGATCGGTGCCGGGCCGCTGCCAGGCGTGGATCGCCTCCGGTTTCTCGACAGTCGATTCCCAGGTGGTCGCATGACCGGAACTGCATGCCGAGTGACCGCGTGACGATCGCCTGGCAAGAAGGGGCGCGAGACAAACCGCGAGCGCGGGGAGTCGGGTGCGTTCAGGGGTTCATTTACCAGTCATTTCCGGTCATGTCCGAAGGTCGTCGCAGATCCGGTCGAGACGGCCGGACAGGACAACCGGAAGGACGGAACCCAGATGAAGCGCACGAACCGACGACTGGCACTCTCCATGGCCATGGCGCTGCTCGGCGCCGGCGCCATGACCCTCGACACGGTCCGCACCGCCAACGCCTCGAGCGGAACGGTCGGGTACCACACGCCGAGCAAGGTCGAGTGCTACGACGGCGGCCTGATCGCCGTCTTCGCACCGGGCCTCAATGCCGCCAACGTCACCACCGCCGAAGACCACCAGAACGTGACGTGGCGCTCGAAGCTCTGGCAGTGGAAGCTGACCTCGACCGGCGCGTATGCGTGGGTCGTCGTGAGCACCAACGCCTGGCTCACGCCATACGTCCAGAACGACTCCGGGTCGCAGACGATCCTCCTGAACAACCCGATCAGCGGCTATCAGGGCTTCAACGTCACCGGCAACGGCTTCTTCCGGGTGAGCGTCGACTACTACTGGTACGCGACCAGCCGGGCGGCCGCCGGAAGCGACTCGCTGTGGGGCAACCACCTCGACCAGCAGGCAGCCGGGATGGTCAGCGCCACGTACTGCACCTATCACGCCTGACCGGGGCAACCGGCGGGTGGGCTCACCCGCAATGCAACGAGGCCGACTCGACGAGTCGGCCTCGTTCGTCGTGCCCGCGGCGCCGTCGCCGTGCCCGCCGGGCCGTCGCCGGGCCGCCTCCGCTACTTGGCGAGCGCAGGGCTGCCGAGGACGCTCCCGGCGCCCAGCCCGAGCAGTTCACCGAGGAGCTGCTTCGGCTCGGAAGCCGCGCCATCCTCGAACGCCGCGGCATATGCCGAAGGCCCCAGCCCCGCCTCGGCGGTCGCGCGTGCCACGGTCACGATCGGAGCATCGAGCGGCGAGATGGGCTTGTCGGCCCCTCGTCGAATCCGATCGGCTGCACCCAACGCACGAGCCGCGTTGCGCGGATCGAGCGTCGCCGCGACCCGACCGTACGTCTCGAGGAGCTCTGACAGCTCGATCATGTCGTCCGCGGGCAGGACCAGCGCGGCCGAGGCACGGAGCTCGTCGAACGCCTCGTCGGTCCGGCCGTCGAGGGCAACGATCAGCGCGAGCCGGCGATGGGCGATGACCTTCGTATTCCAGTTGTCGACCTGCTCACCCAGCCGGAGCGATTCGCGCTCCAGCCGCTCCGCCTCGGCCAGCCGCCCGGCGGCAAGGGCGACGCGAGCCTGCAGGTTGAGGGCCATCGCGACGCTGTGCTCGTCGCCGATCATGCGGAAGCGATCGACGGCCTCCCGGATGTGCGCCTCCCCATCCTCGAGCCGGCCGCTCTCGATCTCGGCCTGGCCCAGGTTGCCGTGATAGGCCGCGATCGCCCAGTCGTCGGCGCGGTCGGTGGCCGTGGCCAGGCACTCCGCGTAGATCGCGCGGGCCCGATCGAATTCCTGGAGGTCGGTCGCGAGGATGCCGAGATTGCCGAGCGTGTACATCGCCCCGATGACATCGCCGGCCTGTCGACGAAGCTCGAGCGCTGCCTCCCAGTTCGCGCGGGCGGCCGGATAGTCTGCGGCCAGCCAGGCCATGACTCCGGCCGCATTGACGGCCTTGCCGACGACGTCGGGCGGCGCCCCGGCCCGCAGCTCGAGGACGGCGGCGAGCGTGGCCCGACCCTCGCCGAACCGCCCGGATCGCTCCCAGAACGGCCGCAGGGCGGAGGCTGCAAGCAGGGCCGGCTCGGCGAATCCGGCTCGGATGGCCAGCTGGATCGACGACCGGATGTTGTCGATCTCCGCGTTCAGCCGATCCACGACCGTCACCTGCTCGGGGCCGTCCAGGAGCAGCTCGGATGCTTTCGCGATCTCGAGGTAATGCAGGGCGTAGGCGGTCTCCGCGGCACTCCGCCGCCCATCGTCACTGTCGAGCTCCTCACGTGCGGCCGTCCGGATCATGTCGAGCATCGCGAAGCGTGCCCGGCCCGCCCGGGAGGTCGCGCGCCTGAGCAGGCTGTGGTCGACGAGAGCGGCCAGGATCGTCGCGGCGTGACCCTCGTGACCAGCGGCTCGCCAGACGACCTCGAACGCCTCACGATCGAATCCGCCGGCAAACAGCGACAGCAGCGGGAACGCATGACGCGCGTCCTCGGGGAGGAGCTCGCGGCTCCACCGAATCGTCGCCCGGAGCGTGCGCTGCCGAGCGGGACTATCCGCCATCCCTTCGACGCCGAGTGCCTGCCCGGCGAGCTCGTGGTCGATCTCGGCGAGCTCCATCACCCGCGTCAGGCGGGCGACCAGCTCGATCGCGAGAGGCAGGCCGTCGAGACGCGCGCAGATCGACTCGATCATGGCCAGGGCGTCGGGCTCGCTCGCCCGTGGTCGGACGTCGGCCGACCGCTCCATGAACAGGCGAGCGGCGTCGGTCGCCGCGGTGCGGTCTGCGTGCGCGACCGTCAGAGGCTCGACGGTCAGCGTCGCCTCGCCTCGGACTGCCAGAGGTCGGCGGCTCGTTGCCAGGACGCGCACCCCCGGGGCGGCCTCGAGCAGGGCGGCGACGAGCGGCCCGACCTCCGGGATCTGCTCCAGGTTGTCGATGACGAGCAGCAGGCGCCGCGTCCGCAGGTGGCCGGTCAGCACGTCGACGGGATCGTGGCCGGCCGGCGGTTGGACGCCGAGGACCGCAAGGATCTCGGTCGGCACGAGGCCGGGTTCGACGATGTCGGCCAGGCCGATGAACGCGGCGCCGTCCTCGAACCCGGGCGCGATCTGGTTCGCGGCCTCGACCGCGAGTCGGGTCTTTCCGACACCCCCGGGGCCGACGAGCGTGACCAGGCGATGGTCGACGAGCGCGGCCGTCAGCCGGTGGAGCTCCTCGGTCCGACCGATGAAGCTGGAGATCGGGTGGGGGAGACTCCTGGACCGGTCCTCGCCGAGGGTCGCCAGCGTTGGATCCTGGTCGAGGATCCGCCGTTCGAGATCGCGCAGCTCGGGGCCCGGTTCCACGCCGAGCTCCTCGTCGAGCGCACGCCGGGCGCGATGGTAGGCGGCCAGGGCGTCGCCCTGACGGCCGCTCCGGTAGAGCGCGAGCATGAGCTGGGCCCACAGGCGTTCCCGGTGGGGCTCCCCGTCGATCGCTCGCTCGATCTCCGGGATGAGCGTCTCGTGCTGGCCGATCCGGAGGGCCGCATCGAACGACCCGGTCACGGCCTGCCAGCGCAGCTCGTTGATCCGGGCGATCTCGGGTTCGAGAAGCCCGATGTGCGCCGAATCGGCGAATGGCTCCCCGGTCGCGATCGCCAGTGCCTGGTTGAAGGTCTGGTGGGCTCGGCGGGCGTCGCCCGCCTCGAGCTCGGCGACCGCCACCGCCACCGCCGATTCGAATGCAGGGATGTCCAGGTCCAACACGGATGTCCGCAGGACGTAGCCGACCGCGGTCCGTTCGACTGCGTCGGGCCCGATCGCCCGTCGAATCCGGCTGACGTAGACCTGGATCGTCTTCTCTGCGGTGGCCGGAACGTCGTCGCCCCAGAGGGCGTCGACGAGCCGATCGGTGCTGACCGCCCGGTCGGCACTCGCCGCCAGGAGGGCCAGGACCGCCCGCTCCTGCGGGCCGCCGAGCGGGCGACTCGTCCCGTGCACGACGACCTCGAGGCCGCCGAACACCCGCAGCGCCGGCCTGGCCGCCTCCGGCTCGATGTCGCCCGTCGCGACCATGTCCGACCTCTCCTCGCGCCCGTTCATCGTACAGGCGAACCCCGGGCGGTCGGAGGGCAGGAACCGCGGGCCGACTGACCGCGTGAGGATCGCGTGACGAGAACCGGCGCGAGAGACGAGGAGCGTCGCGTGGGATGACCGCCGCGGCGCCCGATCCGGCGCGTCCGGGCGGCCCGGGTATACTGCACGGGCTCTCCCGCCCGACACCCGAGCGCGCGATCCGCACCCGCCCTGCCGCGGAGCCGCTGCGACCCGGCCGACCCCCACCAGCGCGAAGGAACCGCCCGCCGTCATGCTCGACCGCTTCCTCGGACTCTTCTCCCGCGACATCGGCATCGACCTCGGGACCGCCAACACCCTGGTCCACGTCCGCGATCGCGGGATCGTGATGAGCGAGCCATCGGTCGTCGCGATCGACGCCAAGACGAAGCGCGTCCTCGCGATCGGAGCGGAGGCCAAGCGGATGGTCGGCCGGACGCCGGCCAGCATCATCGCGATCCGCCCGCTGCGCGACGGGGTCATCAGCGACTTCGACGTGACCGAGCAGATGATCAAGTACTTCGTCCACAAGGTCCACGACCGGGTCGGGCTGATCCCGCGGCCGCGGATGCTCCTCGGCATCCCGTCGGGCGTCACCGAGGTCGAGAAGCGGGCCGTTCGCGACGCCGCCCTCAACGCCGGCGCCCGCTGGGCCCGCCTGATCGAGGAGCCGATGGCCGCCGCGATCGGTGCCGGCCTGCCGGTGAGCGAGCCGTCGGGCAGCCTGATCGTCGACATCGGCGGCGGGACGACCGAGGTCGCGGTCATCAGCCTCGGCGGGATCGTCGTGTCGAGGTCCATCCGGATCGGTGGCGACGAGATGGACCAGGACATCGTCGCGTTCGCCCGGCGCGAGTACAACCTGTTCCTCGGCGAGCGGACGGCCGAGGACATCAAGATCGCGATCGCATCGGCGTATCCCGGCGATTGGGACAGCCAGCGCGTCTCGCTCCGCGGCCGCGACCTGCTGACCGGCCTGCCGCGCAGCGTCGAGGTCGGCGCCGACCAGATCCGCGAGGCGATCGAGCCGTCGGTCGTCCAGATCGTCGACACGATCAAGGACACAATCGAGGAGACCCCGCCGGAGCTCGTCGCCGACATCATGGACCAGGGGATCGTGCTCGCCGGCGGCGGGGCGCTCCTGTCGGGCCTCGACCGGCGCGTCGCCGACGCGACGCAGATGCCGGTCCACGTGGCCGACGACCCGCTGACGTGCGTGGCCCGCGGAACCGGCGTCGTGCTCCAGGAAATGAACACGCCGGCCATGGAGCGGGTCCTCGTCTCGGACACCTACGCGCGGGCGCCCCGCTAGGCAACCTTGGCGTGGAGTAGCGGCTCGCTCACCGAGACCCAAGGCCGAGCTCCGCGAGGCCATTGGCCCGAGGTCGTTAGTCTGACCGAACCATGACGACGCTCTTCGCCACGCGGGCCGCCCGCCGCCGCGCGGTCACCTTCACGATCCTCCTCTCGATCAGCCTGATCCTGATGGCGATCTCGTCGAGCCCCGGGATCACCGAGTTCCAGAGCGCGATGGCCTACGCCCTGCGCCCGATCCAGGGCGCGATCCACGACGTCGCCGACTCGGTCGCGAACGCGGTCGCGGCCGTCGGCGAGATCCAGGGCCTCCATTCGGACAACGCCGCGCTCCGCCGCGAGAACGAGCGCCTGACCGCGGACAACATCCGGGCGAAGGCGATCGAGCAGGAGAACGAGCAGCTCACGGCGCTCCTCCAGCTGCGCAGCTCGTTCACGTACGAGACCGCGGCCGCGGAGGTCATCGCCCGCGAGTCGAGCGAGGCCCGCCGCTCGGTCACGATCTCGAAGGGCAGCGACGACGGGATCGCCAAGGGCGACGTCGTCATCGCCGAGGGCGGCGCCCTCGTCGGGCGGGTGAGCGAAGTCGGCCCGAACTTCGCCAGCGTGACCCTGATCAGCGACCGGAGCTCGACCGTCACCGGCGAAACCGAGACGAGCACCGCCCGCGGCGAGGTCGTCGGCCAGCTCGGCGGGGCGCTGATCATGCAGAACATCGACTCGACCGAGAAGGTCATGCCCGGCGAGCAGGTCCTGACGCCGGGCATCGAGGTGTCCCCGGGCATCCGCTCGCCGTACCCGAAGGGACTCGTGATCGGCGAGGTCACCGACGTCCGGAAGGACGCCAACTCGGTCGTCCAGACCGCGTATCTCCTGCCCACGACCGATCTCGACAAGGTCGCCTACGTCCTGGTGATCCTCGATTACGCGGGCGGGCTGCCCGGCGCCGACGACACGCCGATCGACTGCAGCCTCGTCGGGCCGCATGCGCCCCTGCCGGGTGGCGAACAGCCCTGCGTCGAGCCGAGCAAGGCGCCCGCCAGCCCTCTGCTACCGTGACGGCGTGAAAGGGATCGTCCTCGCCGGCGGCACGGCGACGCGCCTGTTTCCCCTGACGATCGTCACCAACAAGCACCTCCTGCCGATCTACGACCGGCCGATGATCTACTACCCGATCGAGACGCTGGCCGGCATGGGCGTCCGCGAGGTGATGGTCGTCGTCGGCGGCAAGAGCGTCGGCGACGTCGTCGAGCTGCTCGCCGACGGGTCGCACTTCGGGCTCGACCTGACGTACCGCTACCAGCGCGGCGCGCTCGGCATCGCCCACGCGATCGGGCTCGCCCGCGACTTCGTCGGCGACGACGCGTTCTGCTGCGTGCTCGGCGACAACATCCTGCGCGGGCCTGCCCTCGCCGACACCGCGGCCGAGTTCGAGTCCGGCCCGTGGGGCGCCGGCACGCTGCTCTACAAGGTCACCGACCCCGAGCGCTTCGGCGTCGCCGAGCTGGATGCGGAGGGTCGCGTCGTCGGGTTCGAGGAGAAGCCCGCCCGGCCGAAGAGCGACCTGATCCCGATCGGCGTCTACTTCCTCCGTCCGGACGCGTTCTCGGTCATCGACACGCTTGCCCCGTCGGGTCGCGGCGAATTCGAGATCACCGACGTCCTGAACCACTACATCCCCGACGGGCGCCTGTTCAGCAAGGTCTATGACGGGCACTGGGCCGACGCCGGGACCGTTCCGTCGCTCCTCCGGGCGGCCGAGCTCGCCCGCGACGACGACGACGCCGGACGGCTCGCCCGGCCCGTCGAGCGCCCGGTCGGATAGCGGCGCCGTGACCGACGCGACCGACGCGACCGCCCCGCGCCTCGGCGCCGGGGCCCGGATCCTCGTGACCGGCGGGGCCGGGTTCATCGGCAGCGCCTACGTCCGCGACGTCCTCGGCCGGCGCGACGGGACGCGGATCACCGTTCTCGACAAGCTGACCTACGCGGGCAACCGCGCGAACCTCGCCTCGGTCGAGGCCGACCCGGAGCAGGCGGCCCGTCTCCGGTTCGTCCAGGGCGACATCGCCGAGCCCGGGATCGTCGGCCCGCTCGTCGCCGACGCCGATGCCGTCGTCAACTTCGCCGCCGAGTCCCACGTCGATCGGAGCATCCTCGATCCCGAGGCGTTCCTCCGGACCGGGGTGATCGGCGTCCACGTCCTGCTCGAAGCCGTGCGCGCGGCGTCCACCGCCCGGAGCGTCGCCGGGCAGGCGCCCGTGCGCTACCTCCAGGTCTCGACCGACGAGGTCTACGGCTCGGTCGCGGAAGGCCGTTCGCTCGAGAGCGACCGGCTCGATCCGCGCTCCCCGTACTCGGCGGCCAAGGCGGCCGGCGAGCTCCTCGTCCGGAGCTACGTCGCGACCCACGGCATCGACGCAGTCGTGACCCGCGGCTCGAACACGTACGGGCCGTTCCATCACCCCGAGAAGCTCATCCCGCTGTTCGTCACGAACGCGATCGACGACCTGCCCCTGCCGATGTACGGCGACGGACTCCAGGAGCGCGACTGGCTGTTCGTGTCCGACCACGCCGGGGCGATCGACCACGTCCTGCGCCACGGGGTCAGCGGCGAGACGTACAACCTGCCCGGCTCGGCCGAGATGACGAACCGCGCCGTGATCGCGGCCCTCCTCGAGCGCCTCGGCAAGCCGTGGTCGCTCGTCCGGACCGTGCCGGACCGGCCCGGCCACGACCGCCGGTACGCGCTCGACGGGTCGAAGCTGGCCGCGCTCGGCTGGCGGAACCGGACGCCGTTTCCGGACGGCCTGGCGGCGACGATCGACTGGTTCCTGGCCAACGAGCCCTGGTGGCGGGCGGCGAAGTCCGGCGACTGGGACGCGTACTACGAGCGCCAGTACGGCGCCCGCCTGGCCGCATCGACGGACGCCTGACCGGATGCGCGTCGCGGTCACCGGCGCCACCGGACGGCTCGGCCGGGCGGTCGTGACGGCGCTCGGAGAGGCGCCTTTCACGGGACCGTTCGGGCCGATCGCCTGGAGCCGGGCGATCTTCGACCTCGACGCCCCGGACGCGGCTGGAGCCCTGCTGGATCGCGACCGGCCCGAGATCGTCGTCCACTGCGCCGCCTGGACCGACGTCGACGGCTGCGCGCGGGAGCCGGAGAAGGCGATGGCCCGCAACGGGACGGCGACCGGGGTCCTGGCCGGCGCCGCGGCGGAGCGTGGGATCGACCTGATCGTCGTCTCGACGAACGAGGTGTTCGACGGCCGGCCGGCCGAGGTGCGCCCGTACCGGCCGGACGACGCGCCGAACCCGATCAACCCGTACGGCCGGTCGAAGCTCGCCGGCGAGCGTCTCGCCGAGGCCGCCTATGACGGCGCCTCGGCCGAGCTCGGGATCGTCCGGACCGCCTGGTTGTTCGGGCCGCCCGGGAACGACTTCCCGTCGAAGATCCTGTCGGCCGCCGAGCGGGCCCGCGCGTCCGGGCAGCGCCTCAAGCTCGTGGGCGACGAGATCGGTTCGCCGTCGTACACGCTCGACGTTGCCGAGGCGATCGCCGAGCTGATCGGCGCGGCCGACGTCGGCGGGATCCGCCACGTCGTCAACAGCGGGCACGCGACCCGCGCCGAATGGGCGCTGGAGGTGCTCCGTCAGGCCAACCTCGACGTCCCGACCGAGACGGTCCTCGCCGCCGAGTTCCCACGGGCGTCGACGCCGCCCCGGTTCGGCGTTCTCGAGCCGTCCC
>DATNBW010000184.1:0-10526 GCA_035607275.1 Verrucomicrobiia bacterium
GTTCCTCCTGTCGGTCATCCTGGTCGCGATGGCCCTCTACATCCGGTTGCGTCTCCGGGAGACCCCCCTCTTCAGCCGGCTCAAGGCGAGCGGCAATGCGTCGACGTCTCCGTGGCGCGACTCCTTCGGCAATGCGGCGAACCGCCGGCTCATTCTCCTGGCGCTCTTCGGGGCGACCGCCGGCCAGGCCGTCGTCTGGTACCAGGGACAGTTCCAGGCGCTCTTCTTCCTCGGGACCATCATGGGCGTGAAATACACCGACGCCTACATGATCGTCGGGACGGCGATCGTGCTTGCGGTGCCGTTCTTCTATATCTTCGGCCGGCTCTCCGACCAGATCGGCCGAAAGAAGGTGATCCTTGCGGGCTGCCTGATCGCCGCGATCACCTACTTCCCCATCTACAACCTGATGACCTCGTTCGCCCATCCGCAGGGCACCTTCAGCACGGCGTTGGGAAAGTTCGTCGGCGCGGACGGCAAGGCATCGGTGGCCCAGCCCGAGATGCTGCCGCTGATCGCACTGGTCTGGATCCAGGTGGTGTTCGTTGCGATGGTCTACGGCCCGATCGCGGCATTCCTCGTCGAGTATTTCCCGGCCCGGATCAGGTACACCTCGCTGTCGATCCCGTACCACATCGGAAACGGCTGGTTCGGCGGCTTCCTTCCGCTCATCGCGGGCCTGATCCTCACGGCCACGGGCAACATCTACGCCAGCCTCATCTACCCGATCGTCGTCGCCTTGATCACGGTCGTCGTCGGCGGCCTCTACATCAAGGAGAGTCGCCACGTGAAGATCTGGGACGAGGTGGGCGGCCAGGACGCCGCGCTCGATCACGAGGAGGCGCCCGAGCCCGCGGGGGCACTGGCCGGCTGACGACCGGCCGTCAGGTCCCGGGAACGCGCCGGACCCCGTCCGGCGCGTTCTTCGTGCACGGCCGCTCCGCTACCATTCGGCGCGATGACGCCCCCGTCACGAGCCGATCGCCGGTGAGCCCTGCGCCCCTTCGCGTGGCGGTCCTCGGCGCGGGCACGGTCGGCCGCGAGGTGGTCCGGGCGCTCGTCGAGCGCGGAGCCGAGCTGACTGCCGCCGATGGCGCCTCGCTGGTGCTCGTCGGGATTGCCGTCCGCGACGTCGCCCGGGCCGGAGCGGCCGGTGTGCCGGCGGCGCTCCTGACCGATGCCCCCGCCCACCTCGTGGCCGCCGACGACACCGACGTCATCGTCGAGCTCATGGGTGGCGACGAGCCGGCCCGGACGCTCATCTCCGCGGCCCTGGCGGCCGGCAAGAGCGTCGTCACGGCGAACAAGCACGTGATCGCGCACCACGGTCCCGAGCTGGAGGCGACGGCCCGGCGGACCGGCGCCGCCTTGCGCTTCGAAGCGTCGGTCGGCGGCGGCATCCCGGTCCTCGGGCCGCTCGCGGCGGACCTCGCCGCGAACCGGGTGAACGCGGTCCGCGGCATCGTCAACGGGACGACGAACTACATCCTGACGGCGATGACCGACGACGGCCTCGAGTACGCCGACGTCCTGGCTGCCGCCCAGGCCGCCGGCTACGCCGAGGCCGACCCGCGCGGCGACGTCGAGGGGCTCGACGCGGTGAACAAGCTCGTCGTCCTGGCCCGGCTCGCGTTCGGCGTCTGGCTCGACCCGGCGAGCGTCCGGACGATCGCCACCGACGGACCGGGCGCCGAGCGGCCCGGGATCACCGGGATCGGCGCGACCGACATCGCCGACGCCGCCGCTGCCGGCCGGACGATCAAGCTGATCGCCGAGGCGCATCGCGACGCCGACGGCACGATCCACGCGTCCGTCCTGCCGACCGCCGTCCCGTCCGATTCCCCGCTCGGCCGGACGTCCGGCGTCCTGAACCGGATCGAGATCGAGGCGGAGCCCGTCGGGACGGTCGCGTTCAGCGGCCCGGGCGCCGGCGGGCCGGCCACCTCGAGTGCGGTCCTCGGCGACCTCGTGGCGATTTCGCGCGAGCTCGGCTCGACGTGGGCCGGTCTGCCACCGGCGGTCGCGGGATGAGCCTGGATGCGACCGCCGGACGGCTCGCCGGTGGTGCGAGCGCCGGTCGGATCGCCCGGCCGACCCTCGTCGAGCGCTACCGGGCGTTCCTGCCGGTCACGGACCGGACGCCCGTTCTCAGTCTCGGCGAGGGGATGACGCCGCTCGTCCACCTCCGCCGCCTCGGTGCCCGGATCGGGCTCCGGAACCTCCATGCGAAGATCGAGGGCCAGAACCCGACGGGCTCGTTCAAGGATCGAGGGATGGTCGTCGCCGTGGCCAAGGCGGTCGAGGATGGGGCGCACGCGATCATCTGCGCGTCGACCGGCAACACGTCGGCGTCGGCCGCCGCATATGGAGCGGCGCACGGCCTGGAGGTCGTCGTCGTCCTGCCTGCCGGCAAGATCGCGATGGGCAAGCTCCTGCAGGCGATGGTCGCGGGCGCCAGGATCGTCGCGGTCGACGGCAACTTCGATGCCGCGCTGCGGGTCGTCCGGGCCCTGGCCGAGCAGGACGACCACCCGGTCACCCTCGTCAACTCGGTCAACCCATTCCGCCTGGAGGGCCAGAAGACCGGTGCGTTCGAGGTCTGCGACGACCTCGGCCGGGCGCCCGACGTCCTGGCGATCCCGGTCGGCAATGCCGGCAACATCAGCGCTTACTGGGCCGGGTTCCGGGAGTACGCGGCCGCCGGCCTCATCGCGACGACCCCGGCGATGTTCGGCTTCCAGGCCGCCGGTGCCGCGCCCCTGGTGAGCGGCCGGCCGATCGACCACCCGGACACGATCGCGACCGCGATCCGGATCGGCAACCCCGCATCGTGGGACAAGGCGATCGCGGCCCGCGACGAGAGCGGCGGCCGGATCGAGGCCGTCAGCGACGACGAGATCCTCGCCGCGTATCGCGCCCTCGCGACCGAGGAGGGGATCTTCTGCGAGCCGTCGTCGGCGGCGAGCGTCGCCGGCGTGACCAAGCTCGCCGGATCCGGCGCGATCGCCGCCGCCGATCTCGTCGTGTGCGTCCTGACCGGGACGGGCCTGAAGGATCCGGCGACGGCCGAGACGATGGCCGGCATGGCCGGAGTGATCGAGGCCGAACCGACCGTCGGCTCAGTTGCGGTGGCCCTCGGATGGTGACGAACTGGCTCGCCGAGCTCGATGGCCGGCGAGTGACCGTCGAGGTGCCGGCGACGAGCGCGAATCTCGGCGCCGGGTACGACTGCCTCGGGGTGGCGCTCGGGCTGATCAACCGGGTCGAGGTCGAGGTCCGCGGCTGGAGCCGCGGCGAGATCGAGCTGACCGTCGACGGAGAGGGCGCCGACGAGCTCCCGGCCGACCGGACGAACCGCTGCGTCCTCGGGATCGAGGCCGCGCTCCGTGAGGTCCGGGGCGAGATCCCCGACGGCGTCGGCTGGCGGATCGAGACCCGCAACGAGATCCCATTGGCGCGTGGCCTCGGATCGTCGGCGGCGGCGACCGTCGCCGGGCTGGTCGCCGGCAACAGCCTGCTCGGCGAGCCGCTGACCTCGGCCGACCTGCTCCGGCTCGCGACGGCGATCGAAGGTCACCCCGACAACGCGGCCGCGGCCCTGCTCGGCGGCTTCACGGTCTGCGCGCTGACCGACGACGGGATCGAGTCGATGCGCTTCGATGCGCCGCGCGACCTGCGGGCCGTGCTGTTCATCCCCGATCTCCGCCTCGCGACCGACGACATGCGCGCCGCGCTGCCGGCCAAGGTGCCGCTCGAGGACGCGGTCGCGAACCTCAGCCGGGTCGCGATCGGCGTCGCCGGGATGGCGCTCGGCCGCTTCGATCTGCTCCGCGTCATGACCGTCGACCGGCTGCACGAGCAGTACCGGGCGTCCGTCTATCCGCAGCTCACGCAGCTCATCGGTGCGGCCCGCAAGGCCGGCGCCATCGGGGCGTGCCTGTCCGGTGCCGGGTCGTCGATCCTCGCGTTCTCCGACTCGGTCCGGACGATCACCAGGATCGAGGCCGCGTTCGGGGCCGCAGCGGCCGACACGGACCTGACCGGGCGGATCAGCGTCGTCTCGCCGCGCAACGTCGGAGCCCATCTCGTCAAGAAGACCTGATCCGTCGCCCGGCGCAGGCGCCGATGCACCGGAGAACACCGGGGTCGCAGGTGGTCGGGTGGGGTCGGGTGGGGTCACGAGCGATTGACGGCCGAGCGCAGACTCGGGCCCATGGACGGCTTCATCCAGGCGATCGGGAGCGGGATCGCCGGCCTCGTCGTCGGCTCGTTCTCGATCATCGGCCAGACGCTTCGCGCGATCGTCGACACGCTCAACCGGGCGCTGCCGGTCGGCATGCTCCCCGTCATCGTCTTCGTCTTCCTGCTCGTCACCGCCTGGCAGCTGATCAAGCGCTGATCGAGGTTCGGCGGCGCACACGACCCGGGCGCTCGGCGCGGGTCTCAGCGATCCCCGGCGTCTCCGTCGTCCGCGCGCCTGTCGCCGCCCTGCGCCGGCGGCGTCCAGGAGCGGTCCGCGTACCGCTGCTGGCGCCGGACGAGGTCGTCCGTCCGGTCCTGCTCGAAGCGGGCCAGCTCGAGCTCGCGCGCCCGTTCCTCCGCGTCGAGCTCGATCGGCTCGGCCGCCTCGCCCGCCTCGCCGTCCTCGTCCGACCCGGTCGCGGCGCCGTCGCCCGGTCGATCGTCGCCGCGTTGGCCGCCGCCGAGCAGCCGGCGGAAGAAGCCCACGTCAGCCGCCGCCGACCGGGCTCGGCGTGTGGCCCCGGACGAAGGTCAGCATCTCGTCCCAGGCGCGTGTGCTGGCGTCGGCGAACTCGTCGGCCTTGCGATCGAAGAAGCTGTGCGGCGCTCCCTCGAACGTCACGAAGCGGTGCTCGACGCCGGCCGCGCTGAGCGCCCGGTCGAACTGGTCGACCGCCTCGGGCGAGGTGGCCGCGTCGGCGCCGGCCCACAGGCCGAGGATCGGGTTGGTCATCTGGTCGGCGACGTCGGCCGGGGCGGGCGTCCCGGCCCGGCCCGGCCCGACCGGGATCCCGTAGAAGCCGATCGTGCCGGCGAGCCCGAGTCCGAGCGTCGCGGTCAGGTACGCCAGGCGGCCGCCGAAGCAGAAGCCGGTCGTGAACAGCGCCTCGACCCGTCGCTCGTCGTCCATCCGGAGGTTCCGGGCGGCGGCCCGGATGTCGGCCGACACGCCGGCCCACGTCACCTGCTCGACGTGCGGCATGAACTCGAACCCGGTGTCGCGCGAGCCGGTCCCCGCCGTCCGCCCGAAGAAGTCGAACGCGAGGGCGTCCACCCCGTTCTCGGCGAACCGAAGGGCGAGCTCCTCGTAGAACGGGTGCAGCCCCCGGACGTCCGGAAGGATGACGATCCCCGCGCCCGACGCCGTGGTTGCCCGGGCCCGGAAGGCACGGAACCGGTTGCCGTCGGCCGCCTCGAGGATGAGCTCGGTCGAGTCGAGGGCGCCGCCGGCGATCTCGGCGATCGGGGGTCGGGAGTCGAGATCGAAGCACATCGTCGGGCATCCTCCTGCGAACGCTCGCCAAGGCTAGCGCGGTCCGCGTTGAGTCGCTTCGTTGGATCAGCCATCCAGCGCGGGGTTGCACCTGGAGCAAGACTCCTGCACCGCGTTGCATGCCGTGCACACGTCGGCCGTTCGCGCCGTGATTCGACCGCGGATGTTGCACCCGGCGAAGGAACCGGGCGCCTGGGGCGGCCGAACCGGCCGAAATCCGTTGATCGCTGCTTCGCGTGCACGACGTTGACGTGTCTTCGATCAGCGAGGCGTTGAACGACATCGACACGTGCACCACGTGCGACCGCCCGCTCCGAGCGCACGCTACCCGCTCGTCTCAACCTTCCCGTAACCCGGGCGCGCCGGTGGCGCAGCCTTCGGCGACATAAGGCTCGCGTAAGCCCCGGTTGCCAGCATCCGCGTTGTGGATCGCTGGCGGTACGGTCGCGTCATTCGCGCGTTACGGCAACGTCATGGTTGGCGCCAGGCGGATCTCGCAGACCGGGCTGGCGTGTCTCGAAGCGTGATCGGCCGAGTCGAACGAGGGGAGTCTCTCCGCGTGGCCTGGGCGGACCTCGTAGCCGTCGCCGAGGCAGCCGGAGCGAGGCTTGACCTCGATGTGCGGTGGCAGGGCGAGGGGATCGACCGGCTCCTCGACGAACGGCATTCGGCGACGGTCAACGCGACGCTCGGGCTGCTTCGAGGGCTCGGTTGGGAGGCGGACGTCGAGGTGTCCTTCGCGATCTTTGGAGAGCGCGGTTCAATTGACATCGTCGGTCGCCACCCGCTCACCGGAATGTTGGCGATCATCGAGATCAAGGCGACGGTTGGGAATGCCAACCAGACCGTGATCGGTGTCGATCGTAAGTCGCGGCTCGCTCCAAGGATCGCCGCCGACCGAGGCTGGCCATGCCGCGGGGTGGCCCGTTTTCTGGTGATTGCCGACGGCTCGACGGCGCGAGATCGGGTCCGGCGCCACGCCGCCCTGTTCGAGACCGCATTCCCGACGCCGAGCCGCGGTTGTCGAGCGTGGCTGCGCGATCCGGTCGGTCCACCCCCGAGCGGAATCCTGTTCATCACCGTCCGGGATGTCCGCAGCACGGGCGTTACTCGGGCGCGCATCCGGCCGAGGCGGAGCGACACGAGGTCCCCACGCTCGCTCGAGGTGGCGCCGAAGTCGTAACGCCCATGGTGCGGGCAGCTCGGCCGCCTCGCCTCTGGGCTCAGTGGTAGTGCCCGCAACACGGACATTTCGCGACGACTGGCCCAGCCGGGGTCCAAAGGTGGCGCGTGACCACGCTCCGTCGCAACCTTCCCGTCACTCGGGCGCCGCGAATGCGAGCGGTAGAATGGCGCGATGCCTGCCGCGCCGCTCGTCGTCCAGAAATTCGGGGGCTCCAGCCTCGCCGACGCGGACCGGATCCGCCGTGTCGCACGGCGGATCGCCCGCGAGCGCGCGGCCGGGTCCGAGCTCGTCGTCATCGTCTCGGCGATGGGCGACACGACGGACGAGCTCCTCGGCCTCGCCGCCGCGATCACGGACACGCCGGACGAGCGTGAGCTGGACATGCTCCTCGCGACCGGCGAGCACCAGAGCGCGACGCTCGTCTCGATGGCCCTTCACGCCCTCGGTGTCGCGGCGATCAGCCTGAGCGGGCCGCAGGCCGGGATCACGACCGACGGCCGCTACGGCCGGGCCCGGATCGCGAGCATCGAGCCGGCCCGGGTCCGGGCGGAGCTTGACGGCGGCAAGGTCGTCATCGTCGCCGGGTTCCAGGGCCGGGCCGAAGGTGCCGACGCCGCCGGCGCGGACATCACGACGCTCGGCCGGGGCGGCAGCGACACGACCGCGGTCGCCCTCGCCGCCCGCCTCGGCGCGGATCGCTGCCAGATCTTCACCGACGTCCGCGGCATCTACACGGCCGACCCGCGGCTGGTCCCCGACGCCCGCCAGCTGGGCATCGTCGGCTACGAGGAGATGCTCGAGCTCGCCCACCAGGGAGCCCAGGTGATGCAGACCCGGGCGGTCGAGCTGGGCTGGGTCAACGACGTCGTCATCGAGGTCCTCAGCTCGTTCGAGGACGCCCCCGGAACGCTGATCAAGGAGGACCCGCTCGTGGAGCAGCGGAACAAGGTCCGTGGCCTCGCCCACGATCGGAACGTCGCCAAGATCACCCTCGTCCAGGTTCCCGATCGGCCGGGCGTCGCGGCCCACGTCTTCGACCCGCTGGCCGAGGCCGGGATCAACGTCGACATGATCGTCCAGAACATCGGCCACGGCGGCGCGACCGACATCAGCTTCACGGTGCCGCAGGTCGAGCTGGCGAAGGCCAAGCGGATCCTCGACCCGATCGCGCGCGATCTGGCGGCTCGCGAGCTGACGACCGATTCGTCGGTCGCCAAGGTCTCGATCGTGGGCGCCGGCATCCAGAACGCCCCGGGCTACGCGGCCCGGATGTTCCGCGCCCTCGCCGACGCCGGCGTGAACATCGAGATGATCTCGACGTCCGAGATCCGGATCACGACGATCATCGCCGAGGACGCCCTCGAGACGGCCCTCCGCGCGCTCCACGACGCGTTCGAGCTCGAGCGGCCGGAGGCGGTCGACGTCAAGGCGGTCGGCTGACGATGTTCATCCAGCTGTTCGACGGTTGGCGCTACCGGCCGGGCGTCCGGGAGCGGCTCGCCGGCCTCGGGCTGGGATCGGCACCGACCGACGCGCCGCGGCCTGACGTGCCGGGCCTGATCGGCCGGCTCCTCGCCACCGAATCCGAGGATCCGGAGACGGGCATCGGCCTGTGGATCTGGGAGGACGAGGCCGCCTGCCGCGCGTACGAGGCAGCGCGACCGGCCGAGGCGCTGGCCCGGCTCGAGACCGAGATCGACGAATCGGCCCTGCGCGAGCGGACCTTCGATGCGCTGTTGTTCGGGGCGCGCATCCCGCCCCGGCCGGCCCCGGATCCGACGTGACCGTGTCCACCCTCGGTCGCACGGAGCGATTCGCGAGCGTCGGCTCGACGAACGACGTCGTTCGCGACTGGCTGGCGGCCGGCGTCCCGGAGGTCTGCGTCGCGATCGCCGACGAGCAGACCGCCGGGCGGGGTCGCGACGGGCGGACGTGGCAGGCGCCAGCCGGCTCGGGCCTCACCCTCTCCCTCGGATTCCGGCCGACCTGGCTGGCACCGAGCCGCGTGTGGCGGCTGCCCGCCGTCGTGAGCCTGGCGATGGCCGATGCGGTCGAAGCGTCGACGGGCCTCCGGCACGGTTCGATCGGGCTCAAGTGGCCGAACGACCTCGTCGCCAACCCGGCGGCGCGTCTCCTCGCGCTCGCCCGGGCCAATCGCCCCGGGTTCCACAAGCTCGCCGGCGTGCTCGGGGAAACGTCCGGACTGGGCACTGGCGATCCGCGCGTCGTGGTCGGGATCGGGATCAATACGAACTGGCCGCGCGGCGACTTCCCGCCGGAGCTCGCGCACTCGATGACGTCCCTGTCCGAGGTGACGGACGGACCGATCGACAACGCCGGCCTCCTGACGCGCTTCCTCGCCGCGCTCGAGGTGGCCGTCGACGAGCTGCGCGGCGGCCGATTCGACGCAGACGCCTGGCGGGATCGCCAGATCACGACCGAGCAGCTCGTTGAGCTCCACGGTCCGGCCGGGGGGGTCGAGGTGATCGACGCGGTCGGCGTCGATCCCGACAGCGGGGCGCTCCTGGTCGGCGACGCGCGCGACCCTCGTCCCGTCCTCGTCGGGGAGATCACGCACGTCCGCTTCCCGACCGCCGGGCGTGGGGTGTAACGGGATGGCACGACCGGGATTGGGAAGGGTGAACGTCACCGGACGCGCGGCGCCGGCCCCAGCCGATCGCCCAGCCCGGATCGCCCATCTCGATCGCGACCGGCCCCTCGTCGAGGCGGCCCAGCGCGATCCCCTCCTGTTCGACGCCCTCTACCGCAGGTATCTCGCCCAGGTGTACAGCTTCGCGTTCTACGAGCTCGGCGACCATCACGAGGCCGAGGACGTCACCGAGCGGACATTCCTCGCCGCGCTCGCCAACCTCGGCCGGTTCGAGGAGCGGGCCCGGCCGGCCGACGGCGACGGAGCGTCGACGTTCCGCGTGTGGCTGTTCCAGATCGCCCGAAACGCGATTGCGCACCAGCGCCGCGTCCGGCGCCGCCATCGCCAGGCGCCGCTGGAGGCCGCCATCCTCGTGGCCGACCCGCTCGATCTCGAGGGCGGGGCGACGACCCGCGACGAGGCCGCCGCCGCGTGGCTGGCGGTCGGGCGCCTGCCGACCGATCGCCGGCGGGCGGTCGTCCTGCGCTTCGTCGAGGAGATGTCGACCGCCGAGATCGCCGGGATCCTGGGACGCTCCGAGGGTGCCGTCCGGGTCCTCATCCACCGTGCGTTGCGGACCGTCGCGCGCGACCTCGGTGGACGGGCCGAGGGAGCCAAGCTCGCCGCCCGTGTCGCGACCGCCGGACCCGAACCCGCCGGTGCCGGCCCGGCCGACCTCGATCGGCTGGATCGGGCGTGACGCTCGATCGCGATTCGGCCGCGACCGAGGCCCTGCTCACCGACCTCTACCTCGACGCGCTGCTCGCCGGCGCCGTGCTCGACGCCGCGACGGCCGGGCAGACCGAGGATGCCGCGAGTCCGCTCGATCCAGCCGCGCGACGTGCCGCCGACCGGCTCCGTCACGATCTCGTCCGCGTCCATCCGTCGTTCCGCTTCGAGGAGCGCCTCGCGACCCGCCTGGCCGAGGCCGCGGTCGCGATGCGCGTGCCGGTCGCCGCCGGCGGCGAGGGCCGGGTCGTCGCCTTCCGACCGGCTGAGCCGATCGACGTCGACAGCCGGCTCATTCCGTCCGACCCCGGCAAGGATCCAGGCGCGGACGCCGGCCGCGCAGCGGCCGGCCTCGTGGCCGCCGGCGATGGCGCTGCGGCGCCCGACGTCGACCCTGCCCGGCGCGTCCCCGGGCGGCCCCTGCTGATCGGCGGCGCCCTGACCTC
>DATNBW010000190.1:0-6019 GCA_035607275.1 Verrucomicrobiia bacterium
GGCCGCCGCCGCCCAGCCGTCGCTGGCCCAGGCGCTGTCGAATTCGTCGATCGCCGCGAGCGAGCCGGCACCGCTCACGCCGGCGCCGGTCGGCCCGGTCGATGACGCCTCGGAGGTGGCTGCGGCCTCCTGATCGCGCCCGGAGGCCGTTCGTGACCCACGGACGCGGCTACCATCGAACGTCATGGACTTCACCAACCCGCCGCTGAGCACGATCGTCGATGTCCTCCGGACGAGCGGCCTGCGGATCCTCGTCATCGTCATCGCGGCGATCGTCGCCGTACGCGTCTCGACCCTCCTGGTCCACGGCATCGTCAAGGCCCTGGTCGACCGCGAGGCGACCGAGGGCACCGCCCAGGAGCTCTCGGCGATCGAGGTCGAGAAGCGGATGGACACGCTCGACGAGCTCGGCTCCAACGTCATCCGCGGCTTCGTCCTGTTGATCGCCGGGATCATGGTCCTCGGCGCGCTCGATCTCGACATCGGACCCGCGGTGGCCGGGCTCGGCGTCGTCGGGATCGCCGTCGGGTTCGGCGCCCAGAGCCTCGTCAGGGACTACCTGAACGGGGCCCTGATCCTCATCGAGAACCAGTACAGCAAGGGCGATGTCGTCTCGATCGCGGGGGTCAGCGGAGCGGTCGAGGACTTCAGCCTCCGCCGGACGACGCTCCGCGATCTCGACGGGATCGTCCATACCGTCCCGAACGGCGAGATCAAGGTCGCGTCGAACCGGACGCGGACGTGGGCCCGGATCAACCAGAACGTCACGGTCGCCTTCGGAACGGACATCGACAAGGCGATCGAGGTCGTCGAGGAGCTCGGCAAGACGATGGCCGCCGATCCGATCTGGAAGCGCCGGATCCTCGAGCCGCCGCGCGTCGAGCGGGTCGAGTCGATCGACGAGCGTGGGGTCACGCTCAAGATCCTCGGCACGGTCCGGGCGTCGGAGCAATGGGCGGCCGGCGGGGAGTTCCGCAAGCTCCTGCTGGAGGCGTTCGCGAAGAACGGGATCCGCCTGCCTCGGCCGCCGCAGGTGTTCGTCGCCCAGTCGGAGGCGACCGAAGGCGTCCAGATCGGGCCGGCACCGACCCAGGACGACCTCGCCGACGAATAGGCGCGACGAACGACGCGATCCTCGATCAACGGGCCGCCCGCGTAGAATGACCGGACTCAGCCCGACATTCGCCGTGCATCCCGTAGCCGTCCGGCAGGAGAGGTCCACGTGAGCGTCGACCAGCGTCCCGAGATCGAGAACCTCCTCCTCGAGGAGCGGGTGTTCCCGCCCGATCCCGCGTTCACGGCCCAGGCCAATGCGCAGGAATCCCTGTACGCCGAGGCCGCTCGCGACCCCGAGGCGTTCTGGGCGCGGATCGCCCGCGAGACCGTGACGTGGAACGAGCCGTTCACGACGACGCTGGAGTGGGACCTGCCCTTCGCGAAATGGTTCGTCGGGGGAAAGCTGAACATCAGCGAGAACTGCATCGACCGGCACGTCGCGAACGGCCTCGGCGCGAAGGTCGCCTATCACTGGATCGGCGAGCCCGGCGACATGCGGACGATCACCTACGCGGACCTGCTGCGCGAGGTGTCGAAGGCCGCCAACGCCCTGAAGGAGCTCGGGATCGGGACCGGCGACCGCGTCGCGATCTACATGCCGATGATCCCGGAGCTGCCGATCGCGATGCTCGCCTGCGCCCGGATCGGGGCGCCCCACACCGTCGTGTTCGGCGGCTTCTCGGCCGAGGCCCTGGCCGGCCGGATCAACGACGCCGAGGCGAAGCTCGTGATCACCGCCGACGGCGGTTGGCGCCGGGGCAAGCCCGCCGAGCTGAAGCCCGCCGTCGACGAGGCGATCAAGAGCACGCCGACGATCGAGCACGTCCTCGTCGTCCGCCGTCTCGGCGACGACGCCCCGGGCTGCGTGATGGCCGACGGCCGGGACATCTGGTGGCACGACGCCGTCGATCGCCAGTCGGAGGACTGTCCGCCCGTGGCGCTCGACAGCGAGCACATGCTGTATCTGCTCTACACCTCGGGCTCGACGGCCAAGCCGAAGGGCATCACCCATACGACCGCCGGCTACCTCGTCGGGACGTCGTACAGCCACAGGCAGATCTTCGACATCAAGCCCGACGACGTGTACTGGTGTGCGGCCGACGTCGGCTGGGTGACCGGCCACAGCTACATCGTCTACGGGCCGCTCGCCAACGCGACGACCGGGATCATGTACGAGGGCACGCCCGACACGCCGGCCTGGGATCGCTGGTGGCGGATCATCGAGGAGTACAAGGTCACCGTCCTGTACTGCGCCCCGACCGCGATCCGGGCGTTCATGAAGCAGGGCGCGCAGCACCCGGCCGGCCACGATCTCTCATCGCTGCGGGTCCTCGGCTCGGTCGGCGAGCCGATCAACCCCGAGGCATGGCTCTGGTACCGCGAGCACATCGGCGGGGGCAAGGTGCCGATCGTCGACACGTGGTGGCAGACCGAGACGGGCCAGATCCTGATCACGCCCCTGCCCGGGGTCACGACGACGAAGCCCGGCAGTGCGACGTTCCCGTTCCCCGGCATCGACGCGGATGTCGTCGACGGCGAGGGGAACTCGGTCCCGTTCGGCGGCGGCGGGTATCTCGTCCTCAAGCGGCCGTGGCCGGCGATGCTCCGCTGGATCTACGGCGACCCGGAGCGCTACAAGGCGACGTACTGGAGCCGCTTCCCGGGGATGTACTTCGCGGGCGACGGCGCGAAGCGCGACGAGGAGGGCTACTTCTGGCTGCTCGGCCGGGTCGACGACGTGATGAACGTGTCCGGCCACCGCCTCTCGACGACGGAGATCGAGAGCGCGCTCGTGTCCCATCCGGCGGTTGCCGAGGCGGCCGTCGTGGGCGGTCCGGATGCGGTCACCGGCGAGGCGATCATCTCGTTCGTCATCCTGCGGCTCGGCTTCGAGCCGACCCCGGAGCTCGGCAACGAGCTGCGCGCCCACGTCGCGACGAAGATCAGCCCGATCGCCAAGCCGAAGACGCTGATGTTCGTGCCGGACCTGCCGAAGACCCGGAGCGGCAAGATCATGCGCCGGCTCCTGAAGGACATCGCCCAGGGCCGCTCGCTCGGCGACACGACGACGCTCGCCGACGCGTCCGTCGTCGAGACGATCCGGGCGAATTCCGGGGCCGCCGAGGAATGACCGGGGCGAGGGGCGCCGAGTGCCGCTGAACTTCCTCCGTCGCAGGAAGGCGGCGGATGCCGGCGTGGCGCCGGTCGCGAAGGCGACCGCTCCGCTCGCGAAGACGCGGACCGGCGTCGCGTTCGACGGCGTGACCGAGGAGTGGCGGCTCGTCGGCCGGATGGACGTCGCCGGCCGCCTGTCGGATGCGCTGAACAAGCGCGAGTCGCTCGCCATCCACGACGTCCAGTGGGCGCCGATCGACGGTTCCGCCCCGCTCGTCGATGCGCCCGGCCTCAAGAGCGTCGACCCCTACGACCTGATCCTCGTGCTCGCCGGCGAGGGCTCGATGCCGGAGCTGACCGATTCCGAGCGGGCCGCCCATCGCGTCCACAAGGTGTCCTACGACGTCGCCCTCGAGGCGCCCCCGTTCCGGATCGTCGGCACCGTGTTCCTCCATCCCGGGTCGGAGCCGGATCGGCTCCTCGACCGATCGACCGAGATGTTCGTCCCGGTCGTCGAGGCCGTCGCGATGTTCGGCGATCAACGGGTCGGCGACCCCGACGTCGAGACCGTCCTCGTCAACCGGTTCTACCTGCGTGGCGTCGAGCAAGTCGACAAGCGGACCGGGCTCAAGGCCCAGAAGCTGCCGGGACAGCCGCTCGGCGGCATTACGTGGCAGGACCGCTCGTAGCGCGCCGGTGACCTTGCGGGCGGTGGTCTTCGATGTCGGCGAGACGATCGTCGACGAGACGCGGGCGTGGTCGGCGTGGGCCGACTGGCTCGGGATCCCACGACTCACGTTCCTCGCGGTCTGCGGCGCCGTCATCGCGCGGGACATTCCCGACTATCGCGAGCCGTTCCGGATCTTCCGGCCGGGAATGGACCTCTCCGACGAGCTCCGCAAGCGCGAGATCGCCGGCGTCGGCGACGCCATCACCGCGGACGACCTCTATCCGGACGCGGCCGAGTGCCTCCGGACCCTGCACGAGGCGGGCTATCGGATCGGCGTCGTCGGGAACCAGCCGGCCCGGGCCGAAGCGGCGCTGGCCGGGCTCGGGCTCCCGATCGATCTCGTCGCGTCGTCGGCGACGTGGGGCGTGGAGAAGCCGGACCTGCGGTTCTTCGAGCGGATCGCCGCGGAGCTTGCCCTGCCGGCGGGGGAGATCGCCTACGTCGGCGATCGCCTCGACAACGATGTCCGGCCCGCGGCTGCGGCCGGCATGCGGGCAATCTTCATCCGGCGCGGTCCGTGGGCATGGATCCAGCAGCCGACCGGATCGCCGCCGGAAGCGACGGTGACCGTCGAGAGCCTGGCGGAGCTGCCGGGGGCGCTGGGCCGGCTCGCCTAGAGCCGTCAACCGGAACGTGGAGCTGCTGGCCGCTCACGGAGGTCCGAGGCCGAGCTCCGTCGAGGCCATCGGCCCGAGGTTCAGGCTCGAGCGGCTTCCTTCGATCGGCCGAAGAACCGGAACCCGCCCGTCTTCGGCGTCGCCACGGGACGGACGACGACATCGGTCTGGAAGGTCCGGACGAGCCGCTCCGCGAGGGCGTCGAAGTCCTCGGTGATCCGTTCCCGCGGATACATCTCGATGACCGTCCGGCCCGCGTTGGCGGCGCGGACGAAGAGCAGCCCGCCGGACCGGATGAGCGCGAGTGCCGGCATCCCGACCGTCCGCTCCATGTCGGCAACGGAGACGCCGCTGTTCGCGCGGTTGATGATGAGGGCCAGCCGGTCCTGGACGTTCAGCTCGATCGCGACCTCGCGGAGCTGGACCGCCGCGCGCAGGGCGGGCACGTCAGGCGTCACGGGGACGAGGATCTTGTCGGCCTTCTCGAAGACCGCGCGGTTGAGGGCGCTGTACGACGGATGGAGGTCGACGACGATGAAGTCGTAGGTCGGGCGCGACGTCGTGATCGCGTCGGCGACCCGCGCCGGCTCGAGGATCTCGGTGTTCAGCGGCGAGTAGGTGAGCGACACCACCGACATCCCCGACGGATGCTGGGTCGCGAGCTCGGTCAGCGACTCGACGATGCCGTCGTCGGCCTGCTCGCGCCAGCTGTCGGCCACGGTCCGGACCTGCTCGAGCCCGAGCGACGTGGTGACGTGACCGGTGACGGTGTCCGCGTCGACGAGGAGGACCTTCTGGCCCATGTGGAGCTGGAGGGCGGACGCGAGGTTCGTCGCGATCGTCGTCTTGCCGACGCCACCCTTCGGATTGAAGATCGCGATCACGGTCGCGCGGCGGGACCAGTCGACCATCTCCATCGAGCCGCCCTGGATGATCGGGCCGGAGCCGTCGTCGACGGTGACCGACCGGATGCACATCGCCTCGACCCGCCAGCGGAGCGAGTCCGCGGTGTACGGCCGGCTGAAGAACTCGTCGGCCGAGGTCGGGCTGAACATCTTGTCGATCGCCTGGGGCGACATGATCATCAGGGCCGGGATGTTCCGGCCGCTCTCGTGGAGCAGCCCGTAGTACTCGAGCGACATGTCGAAGTCGCGCTCGCCGTCGAGGATCGCGACCGCGATGTCGTGACGCGCCGTCAGCAGCGCGTCGAGCTCATCGGGCGTGCCGATCGTGATCGCCTCGAAGCCGGCCGCCCGGAGCTCGGCGGTGACGGGCGCGCGCTCCTCCTGCGGGAGGGCGACGACGATCGCTGGTCTGGCCACGATGGATGACCCCGGGTTCTGGCGGTGGTGAGGTGGACGCGGGGGCCGGCGTGGCCGGTTACGCGTCCGCCTCCGGGTCGTGAGCGGTGACGTGGACGACGCCGTCGGACGCGCCGGTGACGCGCGCCTGGAAGCTCGGCAGGCCGGGGATCGCGTCGCGGAGGACGACATCCGGGCCG
>DATNBW010000193.1:0-8014 GCA_035607275.1 Verrucomicrobiia bacterium
CGGAGGCGGAGCTCCGCGACGCCATCCGCCCGAGGTTTCGAACCGGCTCGTGGTCGCGCTCGTCCGGGGCGTCCACGGCCTGCGCGGCGCCGTCCGCGTCGAGATCCTGACGGACCGGCCGGAGCAGCGCTATGCCGTCGGATCGGTGCTCCACCGCGAGGGCTCCGACGAGCCGCTGACCGTCACCTGGTCGTCGGCCGTCAGCGACGGGCCGGGCTGGCGTGTCGCGTTTGCCGAGGTCCGCGACCGTTCGGCGGCCGAGGACCTGAAGGGCGCCTATCTCGAGATCGAGGCCGGCCCCCACGCGGCGCTCCCACGCGGCGCCTATTTCTGGCACGAGGTCGTCGGCACGACGGTGACGTCCACCGACGGCACCGTGCTCGGGACGGTCCACGACGTCTACCGCTCCGGCGGGGCGGAGATCTACACGGTGGCCGGCGGCGACTACGGCGAGTTCGACGTCCCTGCCGTGCGCGACTTCATCCGGATCTTCGCCCCGCGGAGGGGCGAGATCGTCGTGGACACGGAGGCCCTCGACCTGGCCCCACCGAGGCGTCGGCGCGCCCCGGGCGACCCGGAGCGGCCGCGTGCTCCGCGCCGGCGGGCTGGATCGCGCCGGGCGAAGCCGACCGCGACGGCTCCGTCCAGTCCGCCGGTCGCCGGCGTCGACGGCGGCGCGAGCGACGTTGACGACGCCGACCGGCCGAACCCGTTCGACGTCCTGGCCGACTGACGACGGGCTGGCCGACGATGGCGCTCGAGATCGACATCCTGACCCTGTTCCCCGAGATGGTCACGGGTCCGCTCGGCGCGAGCATTCCCGCCCGGATCCAGGAGCAGGGGATCGCGACGATCCGGACCCACGACCTGCGCCAATGGGGGATCGGCCGGCACCGGAGTGTCGACGACGCCCCGTACGGCGGCGGCGCCGGCATGGTGATGCGCCCCGAGCCGATCGCCGACGGGATCGACGCTGTCCGCCGTCCCGGCTCGCTCGTCATCCTGATGGATCCGGTCGGTGAGGTCTTCGACCAGCGCCGCGCTCACGATCTCGCGACCCGCACGCACCTCATCTTCGTCTGTGCCCGCTACGAGGGGGTCGACGAGCGGGTGCGCTCCCTGGTCGATCTCGAGCTCTCGATCGGCGATTACGTCCTGACCGGCGGGGAGCTGCCGGCTCTCGTCGTCATCGACGCGGTGATCCGGCTGCTGCCGGGGGCGATCGACGACCTCTCGACCGACGAGGAGTCGTTCGCCGACGGCCTGCTCGAATATCCGCAGTACACCCGCCCGCCGACGTTCCGTGGCCTCGAGGTCCCGGCGATCCTGACCTCGGGCGACCATGGCGCCGTCGCCCGCTGGCGCGCCGAGCAGGCCCGGGCCCGGACGACCGAGCGTCGGCCGGACCTCCTGCGTCCGCCGCGCCCCGCACGTCCGCCGGGCGAGTCGACCGAGTAGGACCCGACGACGACGAAGCCCCGGCCGATGGCCGGGGCTTCGAACCGATGACTGGACCCGAGATGGTCAGTTGAAGAACGTTGCGAGCCAGTTGACGTCGTCCGCTTTGTCGATGCGGTAGACGCCGCTGAAGCCGGCGCACTGTCCGTTGTAGACGAACGAGTTGACCCCGGCGATGACGGTCGTGGAACCGACGAAATTCGGTCCGCCGCTGTCGCCGAAGCACGTCCCGCCGCTTGCCGCGTTGTCGGACACGATCAGGTCGATGTCGCCCGAGAACGGGGTGTTGTTCTGGATCAGCCACGGATGGGCGACCTTCCGGACGCGGGCGGCCTGATCCTTCCACGCCGCGGCGTCGGGGAACGCCAGCTGCAGGCCGTAGCCGACCGCCGTGAAGCGGGTGCTCGAACCGGCGTGCAGCCCGTCGAGCGAGTCGAGCGCCGGCAGCGTCCCGTAGACGGCCGACACATGAGGCTCGTCGAGCGTCACGACGCCGAGGTCGTGGGTCCAGAACGCGTTCTCGTCCCACTGCGGGTGCGAGTGCGGGGTCCCGCCGACGTCACCGGTGCACGGGTAGCCCGTGACGCCGGCGCAGCGATTGGCGCCTGCCGCGGGATAGCCGGCGCCGAGCGGCTCTGGGCCCGCCGAGAACCAGATCTCGATATGGGCCGTGGGTGCCGCGACGCAATGGCCGGCGGTCAGGAAGACCGTCGACGACAGGAGCGTGCCGGTGCATCGCCAGAGCGGGTTGCCGTTCGCCGCCTGGGCGACCATCAGCCCGACGTAGGGGTGGCCGTTTCCGTCGTCGGTTCCGTACCGAATGGCGGCCGCGGGCATGGCCAGCGCCGAGGTCAGGGCGACGACCGCCAGCAGGGCGGCGACCATCGGCCGCGAGCGTCGAGCGCGCATGGGCAATCCTCCAATCCCCCGGCTCCAGTGGCGGCACCCGAGGTTGCTCCCGGTCGCTCGAGACTGCCGTTTGGGGGGACTCTAGCCGAGGCCGATGGAATCGGCGCAGGCGGGACGCCGGACTGGCGCGATCTTCGGTGCCGAGGCGCACCGGCGGGTCGCGCGGCCTCGGTCGACCGGGATGTCCGACACGGCGTTTTGCGACCGCGGCGCCCCGCGGACATCTCCTCCATGGGCGTCCGGGCGCACGCGGTCGCCATGCTATACTCCGCCGCCGGTCGATTCGTTCGGCCTTTCCGCGTGAATGTCCCACCCGCAGCTTCGGGCTGCCGACGCACGAAACAAGGAACGCCGAAGTGAACGTCCTCGACGAACTCGTCTCCGACCAGCTGCGCACCGACCTTCCCGAGCTCGCCTCCGGCGACACGGTCAAGGTCTCCGCCAAGGTCGTCGAGGGCAACCGCGAGCGGATCCAGGTCTTCGAAGGCATCGTGATGCGCCTGCGCGGCGGCGGGATCACCCGCTCGATCACGGTCCGCCGGATCGCGAGCGGCGTCGGCGTCGAGCGGACGTTCAAGATCCACAGCCCGCGGATCGAGAAGATCGAGGTCATCCGGCACGGCCAGGTCCGGCGAGCGCAGCTGTACTTCCTGCGCGATCGCGTCGGCAAGGCCGCGACCCTCCGCGAGCGGCGCACGAACCGCTAGTTCCTCGTTCTGCCCGCCCGACCTGCCCACGCTCTGACCCCGGCATCGCCGGGGTCGTTTCGATTCTCACGGGGCCGTTCCGCGCGCACCGTCCCGACCGGCTACCCTGACCTCCGATGGCCGTCATCGTCCCGACCCTTCGCCACGAGCGCCGCCTGTGGAACGATGGCCTCACCCGCGTGGCGGGTGTCGACGAGGTCGGTGTGGCTCCGACCTGCGGTGCCGTCGTCGCCGCGGCCGTGATCATGAAGCCCGGCTGCCATCGAATCCCCGGCGTCCGCGACTCGAAGACCCTGTCGATGGCCCAGCGCGAGCGCCTTGCTCCGATCATCCGGGCCCGGGCAACGGCCGTCGGCGTCGGTGCGGCGTCGGTCCGCGAGATCGACCAGCTGAACATCTACCACGCGACCCATCTCGCGATGCGCCGGGCGATCGCCCGGCTCGGCGGCCACGAGCACGTGATGGTCGACGGCAACCGGATCACCGGCTTCGAGGCGCTCGTCGGGCCGTACACGAACATCGTCGACGGCGACGCGAAGGTCTATTCGATCGCATGCGCATCGGTCGTCGCCAAGGTCGTTCGCGACCGGATGATGACCAGGCTCGCCGCCCGCTATCCCGGCTACGGCTGGGAGCACAACCAGGGCTATGCGACGCTCGACCACCGGATGGCGATCCGGGCGCTGGGCCTCACGCCCTTCCACCGCCGCTCGTTCCTCGCGCTGCAGCGGACGTTGGCCGGCGACCAGCTCGACTTCGACCTGCTGGGCGACCCGGGGGCTTCGCCGGACCTTCACGACCTGTTCGAGCGCGAGGCCGTCCCGGTCATGGCCGACGACGCGATGCTCGATGCGCCCGATCTCGCCAGGCTCGAGCCCCCCGACCTGATGCTGGAGCCCGTCGCCGGATAAGCCGCGGGTGAGCGCCGCGCCGTAGGGTGTCGCCGATGCGGACCGACGCCCAGGCCAGCGGCGACGACGCAGAGTCCCGGGCGGCGACGGCGCTCGCCCGGCAGGGCTGGACGATCCTGGCCCGCAACGTCCGGGTCGGACGTGGCGAGCTCGACCTCGTCGCGATCGACCCCGGACCGCCCGCCGAGCTGGTCATCGTCGAGGTGCGCTGGCGCCGGTCCCGGGCGTTCGGGCTCGCCGAGGAGACCATCGACCACCGCAAGCGAACCCACCTTCGGGCGGCGCTCGGCCGGCTGATCGAGGACGGGCTGCCCGGCGGGATCCCGTTGCCGTCGCTGCCGGTCCGGGTCGACCTCGTCGTCGTCGAGCCCGCGGGTGCGTCGGGCAAGGCGCCTCGGGTCCGCCACCATCGCGCGATCGCGCTCTGAAGCCGACACCGCCCCGCCTCATTCATCTGCTGGATCAGAATTGCGTTCAACGAACGTGGCGATGTCGGGAAATCGACGTGGCCGAGCGTGCTGAGCCCGAATCTCATGCAGCTCCCGCATCGGACCCATTCCCGGGCGCACGACGGAGATCCCAGAGGCGGCCGAACCGGCTCCGAGCCGACCCCGTGCTACACTCCGCGCGGCCCCGGGACCGCCGGGACCACGCTCACCACCCGCGCTGCCGGCTCGCGCCGAACGGCGACGGAGATCACACGCGGACCGTTCCGACCGGGACGGTGCCGGACCGGACGACGACCGGGCGCGCAAGCGCCGCGGCGTGCAACCGGCCCGGAGACCCGGCGACGAGGTCCGCGGAGGAACCAGACCGACAGGAGCTTCCCCGTGCCGAACGTTTCCATGCGACAGCTGCTCGAGGCCGGTGTCCACTTCGGGCATCAGACCCGGCGCTGGAACCCGAAGATGAAGCCGTTCATCTTTGCCGAGCGCAACGGCATCCACATCATCGATCTCGCCCAGACGGTCAAGCACCTCGAGTCGTCGCTCGACTTCGTCCGGGACACCGTCGCCCACGGCGAGTATGTCCTGTTCGTCGGGACGAAGAAGCAGGCCCAGGAGCCGATTGCCCAGGAAGCGGCCCGGGCCGGCCAGCCGTTCGTCAACAAGCGCTGGCTCGGGGGCATGCTGACGAACTTCACCACGATCAAGAAGCGGATCTCGCTGCTCGAGCAGCTGGAGGCCCGTCAGCAGGCGGGCGACTTCGAGCGGATGACGAAGAAGGAAGCCGCGAAGCTCACCGACGAGATGAACAAGCTGACGCTGACCGTCGGCGGCATGCGCAAGATGAAGCGCGTCCCGGGTGCGGTCTTCATCATCGACCCGCACCGCGAGCGGATCGCCGTGACCGAGGCCAACAAGCTCGAGGTCCCCGTCGTCGCGACCGGCGACACGAACGTCGACCCGGACGAGATCGACCACATCATCCCGGCCAACGACGACGCGATCCGTTCGATCCGACTGCTGTGCACGCTCATCGCGGACGCCTGCATCGAGGGCCAGCAGGAGCGCGCCGCGCGAGCCAGCGAGCCCGAGCCCGAGGTCGCGCTGTCGGCCGAGCCCGAGTACGACGAGACCGCATCCGACGAGCTCGTGGCCGCCCTCGCCGGCGGCGCGGCCCTGTCCTTCGAGCCCGATGCGGACGAGGACGAGCTGTTGCCGGGCGCCCGCCCGATCGCGCCGGTCGCCGAGGCGGCACCCGTTGCCGAGGCCAGCCCGGAGGAGATCGCCGCCGAGCTCGCTCGCGAGGCCGCCGAGAAGGCCGAGCCCGCCAACGCCTGAACCGGGCGGCGCCGGCCAGCCGCCTGGTCGCGCGCCCATCCGATCGATCCGCGCGGCCCGGTCCACGCGATCGACCAACCGAACCCACCGCGGGCCGGGGCCCGCCGCCACCATCAACAGGAGCGAACCCACCACATGGCAGAGATCACCGCGGCAGCGGTCAAGGACCTCCGGGAGCGGACCGGGGCCGGCTTCATGGACTGCAAGAACGCCCTCGTCGAGAGCGGCGGCGACGTCGAGAAGGCGGTCGCCATCCTTCGCGAGAAGGGCCTTGCGGCGGCCGCCAAGCGCGCCGACCGCGACGCCCGCGAGGGTCTCGTCTCGAGCTACCTCCACACAGGCGGCCGGCTCGGCGTCCTGATCGAGGTCAACTGCGAGACCGACTTCGTCGCCCGGACCGACGAGTTCCAGAAGCTCGTCCGCGACATCGCGATCCAGGTCGCCGGGATGAGCCCGCTCTACCTCGACGCCGACTCGATCCCGGCCGACGTGCTCGAGGCGAAGAAGGCGGAGCTCCTCGCCGACCCGGCCACCCAGAAGAAGCCGGAGAACATCCGGCCCCAGATCGTTGACGGCCAGCTCAAGAAGTGGTACTCGCAGGTCTGCCTGCTCGACCAGCCGTTCCGTGACGAGGAACGCTCGGTTCGGGATCTCGTGACCGAGAAGATCGCGACGATCGGCGAGAACATCCGCGTCCGTCGCTTCGTCCGCTACGCGCTCGGGGAGGAGCTGTGAGCGACGCCGTCGGAGCGACCACGGCCACCACCCCGGCGCCGCGCGAGGGCGTCCGCTACCAGCGGATCCTCCTGAAGCTGTCGGGTGAGGCGCTGCTCGGCAATCGGTCCTACGGTGTCGATCCCGCGTTCTGCGCCTTCATCGCCCGGCAGGTCGCCGAGGTCCATCGGCTCGGCGTCCAGGTCGGCATCGTCGTCGGCGGTGGCAACATCTTCCGCGGCCTCGCGGCGGCGGCGAGCGGCATGGACCGTGCGACCGGCGACTACATCGGGATGCTCGCGACCGTGATGAACGGGCTCGCGCTCCAGGATGCCCTCGAGCGGGCCGGCATGCCGACCCGGGTGATGAGCGCGATCGCGATGAACGAGGTCGCGGAGCCGTACATCCGGCGCCGAGCCGTGCGCCACCTCGAGAAGGGCCGGGTCACGCTGTTCGTGGCCGGCACCGGCAACCCGTACTTCACGACCGATACCGCCGCGGCCCTGCGGGCCGTCGAGATCGGGGCCGAGGTCCTGCTGAAGGCGACCAAGGTCGACGGAGTCTACGACGCCGACCCGGCGACCCATCCGAACGCGCGGCGGTACGCTGAGCTCGAATACGCGGACCTGCTCCGTGACCAGCTCAAGGTCCTCGATGCGGCGGCGGTCTCGCTGTGCATGGAGAACGACCTGCCGATCGTGGTCTTCGACCTCAACAAGCCCGACAACATCACTCGGGTCGCCGCCGGCGAAGCCGTCGGGACCCGGATCTCCGGCGCCCCGGGCGCCCGCGGAGGTGTCCGATGACCAGCGAGACGATCCCGTCCGCCGACCACAAGATGGGCCGCGCCGTCGAGGCGATGGAGCGCGACTTCCAGGCGTTCCGGACCGGCCGCGCCTCGACCGCCCTCGTCGAGCGCCTGATGATCGATTACTACGGCACCCAGACGCCGCTCAATCAGCTGGCCGGGATCAGCGTGCCGGAGGCCCACCAGATCGTCATCCAGCCGTGGGACCGCGGCGTCCTCGGCGCGATCGAGAAGGCGATCCAGAAGAGCGACATCGGCCTGATGCCGAACGTCGACGGGACGGTCGTCCGGCTGAACATCCCGCCGTTGACCGAGGACCGTCGCAAGGACCTCGTGAAGAGCGTCCACCGACGGATGGAAGAAGCGAAGGTCGAGATCCGCAACCTCCGCCGCGACGCAGCGGACGATCTCAAGAAGGAAGAGCGCGACGGGTCCGTCGGCACCGACGAATCCCACCGCCAGCTCGAGCAGCTCCAGAAGACGACGGATCGCTGGATCGGCGAGGTCGACCGCGTCGGGGCCGCGAAGGAGCAGGAGGTCATGGAGGTCTAGTGGCCGGCACGCCCCTCGCCCGCCCGACCGATGCGCCGCCGACGGCGCACCGCTCCGACGGGGAGGCTGTCGCCCCGCCCGCCTCGGCGGCTGCGCCGGACGCCGACCGGCTGCTCCCCGACAGTGACCTGCCGCGCCACGTCGCGATCATCATGGACGGCAACCGGCGCT
>DATNBW010000195.1:0-20933 GCA_035607275.1 Verrucomicrobiia bacterium
GAAGACGGCATGGCTGCGGCGCCCGACACCGACCCTGAGACGCCCTACATGCTGATCTACACGTCGGGCACGACGGGCCGGCCGAAGGGCGCGGTCCACGTCCACGGCGGCTTCCCGATCAAGGCGGCCCAGGACCTCGCCCACACGTTCGACCTGCGGGCCGGCGACGCCCTGTTCTGGTTCACCGACCTCGGCTGGATGATGGGCCCGTGGGCGATCTCCGGCTCGCTTCTGCTCGGCGCCCGGCTCGTCCTGTACGAGGGTGCGCCGGACTTCCCGGGCCCGGACCGGTTGTGGGACCTCGTCGCCCGTCACCGGGTCACCCATCTCGGGTTGTCGCCGACGGTCGTCCGGGCGCTGATCCCGCACGGAACGGAGCCGGTCCGCGCCCATCGGATGTCCGCCCTGCGCGTCCTCGGCTCGACCGGCGAGCCGTGGGATCCGGACAGCTGGTCGTGGTACTTCCGCGAGGTCGGCCGCGGTCGATGCCCGGTCGTGAACTACTCGGGCGGGACGGAGGTCAGCGGCGGAATCGTCGGCTGCAACCTCCTGACCCCGATCAAGCCGATCTCGTTCAACGGGCCGTGCGTCGGGACCGCCGCCGACGTGGTCGACCCGGCCGGCCGGTCGCTGCGCGGGGAGGTCGGGGAGCTCGTCATCCGCGCCCCGCAGCCCGGGATGACCCGCGGGTTCTGGCTCGACCCCGATCGCTACGTCGAGGCGTACTGGAGCCGGCTGCCCGGGACGTGGGTCCATGGCGACTGGGCGATCGTCGACGACGACGGCTACTGGTACATCCGCGGCCGGTCGGACGACACGCTGAAGGTCGCGGGCAAACGCGTCGGGCCGGCCGAGGTCGAGGCCGCGGCGACCGCCCACCCGAGCGTGGTCGAGGCGGCCGCCATCGGCGTTCCCCACGCCGTCAAGGGCGAGACGATCGTCGTGGTCTGCACCCTCCGCCCGGGCGAGACGGACGACGAGGCGCTGCGAGCGGCGATCGGAGCGCGGGTCGTCGAGGATCTCGGCAAGACGCTCAGGCCCGAGGCGATCGCCGTCGTGCCCGCGCTGCCGAAGACCCGATCGGGCAAGATCATGCGACGCGTCGTTCGGGCGGCATGGCTGGGGCTCGATCCTGGCGACCTGTCGGCGCTCGACGATCCGACGACGATCGAGGCGATCCGCCGGGCGGGCCCGGGCGGGGGAAGCTAGCCGTGCGACCGATGCGACCGATGAGAAACCCGTCGCCGGCGAGTCTGAAGGACTGACGACGACGGGACCGCCGACGCCGGCGAGCGCGCCGCTGTCGGGATCGACGAGGGAGGAGCGGGATCGACCGATGAGCGTCGCGATCGACAAGGACATCGTCACCTGGGACGCCCTCGCCGACATGGTCGCCGAGCTCGCGAGCCGGGTTCGGGGCGACTACGACGTGATGCTCGCGATCACTCGTGGCGGGCTCGTCCCGGCGGGGATGCTCGCGTACCGGCTCGGGATCCGGAACATCCTCGTCGCGGCGGTGGAGTACTACGACGACGAAGGCCGGCCCGGCCCGAAGCCGACGTTCCTCCAGTTCCCGGCCGACCCGCAGCTCCGCGGCCAGCGCGTCCTGATCGTCGACGAGGTCTGGGACAGCGGAACGACGATCCACGCCGTGACCGAGCGGGTCCGCCAGGCCGGCGGGATGCCGACGACCGCGGTGCTCCATTACAAGCCGACGCGGTCGCAGGTCCCGGGCGCCCCCGACCACCATGTCGTCACGACGGATCGCTGGGTCGTGTACCCGTTCAAGGCCGGCCAATGATGGAGGCATCTCGATGACCCGCACGCTCCTCCTCGTCGGCACCCGCAAGGGCGCCTTCATCCTCGACGGCGGCACGGACCGTCGGACCTGGTCCGTCTCCGAGCCGGTGTGCGAGGGCTGGCCGATCCACGACCTCCAGTGGGATCCGGGGACCGGCTCGATCTACGCCGGCGGCGGATCGTCGTGGTTCGGCCCGGCGGTGTTCCGGAGCGACGATCTCGGCACGACCTGGACCCATTCGTCGGAGGGCATGACCTACGGCGACGACGGCCCGAAGATCCCGACGGTCTGGAACGTCACGCCGGCCCACGGCTCGATCTACGCCGGCGTCGAGCCGGCCGGCCTGTTCCGGAGCGATGACGGTGGCGCGACCTGGACCCACGTCTCCGCGCTGCGCGACCATCCGAGCCGGCCGGGCTGGCAGCCGGGCGCCGGCGGCCTGATCTGCCACACGATCGTGCCCCACCCGACCGACGCGCAGCGGATGTGGGTCGCCATCAGCGCCGTCGGGACGTTCGCGACCGAGGACGGCGGGGCGTCGTGGGAGGCCCGCAACAACGGGGTCGTCGATTGCAACTCGCCGAACCCGCACCCGGAGACCGGCCAGTGCGTCCACAAGCTGGTCATGGCCGCCGGCGAGCCCGACAGCCTGTACCAGCAGAACCACTGCGGCGTCTACCGATCGCGGGACGGCGGACGGAGCTGGGACGACATCAGCGCCGGCCTGTCGTCCGAGTTCGGCTTCGTCATGGGCACCCATCCACGCGATCCCGCGACCGCGTGGGTCGTTCCGCTCAGCCATCCGGAGGAGGGACGCACCGCGCCGGGCGGCGCCCTCGCCGTCTGGCGAACCCGCGACCGCGGCGACCGCTGGGAACGGCAGAGCAACGGGCTTCCCCAGGAGCACGCGTACATCGCGGTGCTGCGTGAGGCGCTCTCGGTCGACCGCGGCGATCCGGCCGGTGTGTACATCGGCACGAGCACGGGCCAGCTCTACGGCTCGACGGACGAGGGCGCGACCTGGCAGACGATCGCCGAGCACCTGCCGTCGATCTGGGGCGTCCAGGCGATCGAGGTCGACTGACCCGTGCCGGTGGTCGTCATCCTGCCGCGCTCGCTGGTGTCGCTGATCCCGGGCACGGCGCGCTCGACCGAGGTGGAGGCGACGACCGTCCGCGAGGCGATCGATCGCCTCGACGAGCGGACGCCGGGTGTCCGCAACCGCCTCGTCGACAGCGGTCCGACGCTGCGCGAGCACATCAACGTCTTCGTCGACGGCGACCAGGCGTCGCTCGACACGCCGCTTCGAGCCGATTCGACGATCCACGTGATCCCGGCGGTGTCGGGCGGCTGAGAGCTCGTGCCGGCGCAGCTCGCCGCGCGGCGCGCTCACGTCGTCCGATTGCGCACGACCGCCCCGGTCCCCTGCGCTGCCGGTGCGAATAGCCGAAGACCGATGGTGGGCGAGCCCGTCGCAGCCCGGACCTGCACGAAATATTCGGATATTCGATCTGGCTGCGCGACCCTCGTCGGCGAGCCGCAGATCGAGCAGCCTCAGCCCGCCAGCCCGACCCGATTCAGCTCGCTGCCCAGCGGATCGAATGGATCCGAGCGCTCCGCGACCGCGTCCGCGCCGAGGCGAAGATCGGGGGCGTCGGCCGGCCCGTCGCCGATCACGGCCCGCCAGCCGTCATCCGCGAGACGATCGAGCGTCTGCAGGGCGGCCGCCGCGGTCGCGCGGGCGTGCTCGAGCGCGGCGCCGGCGAGGACCGGCGGCTCGATCGACGCCGCGAGCGCGGCGGCGACGGCCGAGCCGATTCGGGTCGCGCGGATGTCGGCCGCCGTGGGCGCCCGGCGCAGGATCGCCGCCGTTCCGCGGCTCGGCTGGACGGCGGCGACGAGTGCCGGCCAGAGATCGCCGGTCGCCCGGCCCTCGGCCCGGGGCTCCTCGAGGACCAGGCCGATCGACGGCAGGAGCGCCCGGCGGAGGGCGAGCTCGCCCGAGGCAAAGGCCACGGGATCGGTCTCGCCGGCGAGCCATGACGTCAGCCCGCCGACCATGATCTGGTCGTCCGGCAGGCCGTTCCCGCGCGCGATCGCGACCGCCACGAGCTGGAGCGCGAGGGCCCGCCCCGCGCGCGACGACGGGTTGGACGGCATGCCCCGGGCGAGGTCCGGACCGACGACGAGCGGTCCCGGGCCGAGCACCACCACGACCCCGGCGCGGGCGAGGAGCGCCTGACCGAACGCGTGGTCGGCGAGGGCCCGCTCGGGCGCCACGTGGCCGTCGACGATCTCCGCGAGCGGGTCCGAGACCGTGACGTCGATGCGCTCGAAGCCAGCGACGATCGCGCTCTCGGGGATCCCGAGCGGCGGCGGCACGATCCCGAGCCGGACGTAGCCGCGGCGCTGGGCGGCGGCCTCGTCGAGGTCGCGGCGCAGGCTGCCGAGGGCGCGCTGGCTGCCGCTCGGGGCTTCCTCGAGCAGCCCCGGATCGGGATTGGCCCCGCCGCGCGGCTGCCAGACCGGGGCATCGCGGCCGGCCCGCTGCAGCCGCTCGCTCAGCTCGCGCCCGATCGGGACCTCGATCTGGAGGAGGTCCGCGCCGGCCTCGACCGCGGCCCGGGCTTCGTGGACCGCCCCGGCCAGGTCCGGCTCGCCGATCGCTGCCCCGATCCACGGCCGGTGCGGCTCGCCGAGCAGGTCGATGAGCTCGCTGCGGGCGGTCCGGTTCGCGTCGATCCGCTCGAGGGCCGCGGCGACCAGTCGGCCGGCCTCGGCCTCGGCGATCGCCCGGCGATCGGGCTCGCGCAGGAGCGCCGCCTCGAGCCCGAGGTCGACGGCGCCGGATGCGACGTCGAGGGCGAGGCGCTGTGGGTCGAGGTCGTACTCGGCCAGGGCGATCGCGAACGGCAGGACGATCCCGCCGCCGAGCCGACCCGGGCCGCCGCCGAGATAGCGGTCGACCGCCGACCAGGCCAGGGGCCTGCCCGCTGCGTCGAGGCCGCTGACGCCGAACAGCCGGAGGAGCGCCCGCTCGCGACCGACGGTGGTCGACGCGCGAGCTCGTCCCGCCCAGGCACCGGCCAGCGTCTCGGCGCGGTCGGCGATCCGGTCGAGCGGTCCGAGGTCGATCGTCATCGACCGCAGTATGCCGTCAGTGCCGCCGAGCCTGCGCGATCAGGCCGAGGAGCAGGTCGGCGAACGTGTGGATGTCGATCGGCTTCCCCTCGAACGCATCGCAGCCGGCGTCGAGGGCCGCCCGCCGCACCTCGGCCTGGACCGACGCGCTGCAGGCGAGGAGGGGCGTCGCGGCGATCGCCGGATCCGGATCCGATCGGACGGCCCGGGCAACTTCGAACCCGGACATCCCCGGCAGGCGGAGGTCGAGGACGACGGCGTCCGGCGCCTCGCGCCGGATCGCGGCAAGTCCGGCCTCGCCGGTGTCCGCCTCGATGACCTCGATCGAGACCCGCTCGAGGACGCGCCGCATCAACCGGCGGGTCTCCGGCATGTCGTCGACGACGAGGATCTTCGGCATGGCCATCATCCCTGGGCGAGCGGCAGCCGGACGGTGAAGGCGCTGCCCGAACCGGCGCCCGACTCGACCGTGACGTTGCCGCCGTGCAGCCTCGCGAGCTCGCGCGAGATCGGCAGTCCGAGCCCGGTCCCCGGCGTCGCCGTCGCGGCGATCCGGACGAACTTCTCGAAGATCCGCTCCTGGTCGGCCGGGGCGATTCCGGGCCCGGTGTCACGAACCGTGATCGCCACGACGGCGCCTGGGGTCGTCGGATCGGGGCCCGCCCGTCCATCCGGCTGCTCGAGCTCGACCGACACCGTGACGGCCCCGGGCGGCTCGGTGAACTTGACGGCATTCGACAGCAGGTTCAACACGATCTCGCGGAGCCGCCCGCGGTCCGCCGCGACCAGGATCCGCCCTTCGTCCGGCTGCCCGGCGGATGGTCCGACCCCGAGGTCGATCCCCTTCGCGTCCGCCAGCGGGCGGATCGCCTCGATGGCGTCGTGGACGACCTCCTCGACGCCCACCGGCCCGACCTGGAGCTGGATCCGTCCGCTCTCGATCGAGGCGATGTCGATCAGGTCATCGATCAGCTCGAGCAGGTGCCGGCTGCTCAGGCGGACCGTTTCGAGGTCGCGCGCCTGGTCGGGGTTGAGCGGCCCGTCGATGCCGCCGGCCAGGATCTCGATGAAGCCGAGGATCGCCGTCAGCGGCGTGCGCAGCTCGTGGCTGACGTTGGCCAGGAAGTCCGTCTTGGCATCGCTCGCGAGGCGCAGCTCCTCGATCGCCGTGCGCAGGCTCCGGGTCCTCTCCTCGACCTCGGAGGCGAGGAGGTCGCGTTGCCGGGCGAGAGCGCCGACGGCGGCGACACGGGCGAGCGCGGTCGCGGTCACCGCGGCAAAGGCGACCAGGAGCTCCTGCCACTCGTTCGGCCGGACCATCGTCCCGCCCGGCGCCCCGATGGCGAGGAATCCGACGGTCCGTCCGTCGACCACGATCGGCGCGCCCATCGCCTCGTCGATGCCCATCCCGGGCCCGACGGCCTGCTCGCCGCTGCGTCGGACGAGCGAGCCATCGAGCAGCTCGCGGAGGCTCGGCCGATCGATGGTCCCGAGGGCCGCCTCGATCCGCTCCAGCTGGTCCGGGTCGAGGCCGTCCGCGACGGCCACGAGGAAGCGATCGGTCTCGTCGTCGCGCCGGCCGACGATCGCGAACGGCGCGGCGCTCGCCCGGCGGACCAGCAAGCAGACGGCCTGCTCGACCTCGACGCGCTCCGTCTTGTCGGCAAGCGTCGACGACAGCTCGAGCAGGGTGTCCGATCGTCGTCGCTGGCGATCGAGCTCCTCGAGCGGCGTCCCAATGGGATCCACAGGCCATCCATGGTCGACGGGCGGGGCGCGACCTGCGTCCCGCCGCCCGATCGTACGAGCGAGCCCCCGGCACCGGCATCCCCCCGATGGATGAGCCGGACGGGGTGGCCCGGATGGGCGAAGCCGGCCCGTCAGGCCTGGTCGGGCCCGGTCCGGGCCGGTGCGCCGATCCAGACATGGCCGTCGGCGAACTGCTCGGCCTTCCAGATCGGGGCCCGCGCCTTCGTCTCATCGATGCCGTAGCGGGCGGCCTGGAACGCGGCATCGCGGTGGGGCGAGGCGGCGACCACGACGATGCTCGCCTCGCCGACCGGGACCTCGCCGACCCGGTGAACGATCGCCAGCCGGTCGACGCCGAAGCGCGCCAGGATCTCGTCGGCGATCGCGGTCAGGACGCGGATCGCCATCGTGTCGTGGGCCTCGTAGGCGAGCGACTCGACCGACCGCCCCGCGTGACGGGCGGCCTCGGCTTCCTGGCCGGGTGCCGGCGTCCCGGGCGAGACGCGCGTCCGGCCGACGAACGCGACGACCGCGCCGTCCTCGTCGCCCGCGAGGCGCGCCTCGAGATCCGCCAGGATCGTCGGCGGGAACGGTGCCTCGCGAAGCTCGAGGATCCGGCGCCGGCCGGCGGGCTCGTCGGGCATCTCGTCCGAGCCGCCGCTGACCGGTGGGATGAAGGCAACCTCGTCGCCGTCGCCGAGGGTCGTGGCCGGCTCGGCGTAGTCACCGTTCCGGGCAAAGCGCACGGACGGGCGGCCCGGGGCAAGGATCGGGAAGCGCCCGACGACCGCGGCCCAGGCGTCCTCGACGGTCGCTCCGTCGGCGAGCTCGATCGGCACCTCCCGGGCGCCCGCGAGCTCCCGCTGGACCGCGAACAGGCGGACGCGGACGCGCATCAGCCTGGCCGGCGACGCGGGTGCCCGGCGATCATCGGTCCCGGCTCAGCCGCGCAGGCCGGCGATCAGCAGGCCGTCCCCGACCGGCAGGATCGTCGCGGTGAACCGCGGATCGCCGAGGACGACCGCGTCGAAGTCACGGAGCGCGGATGTGTCGCGATCGGTGATCGCGGCGTCGGTGACGCGACCGCTCCACAGGACATTGTCGGCGACGACGAGCGCTCCGGGCGCCAGGCGCGGGACCAGGGCGTCGAAATACGCCTGGTATTCGGGCTTGAGGGCGTCGATGAAGACCAGATCGAACGGGCCGGCCAGTGCCGGCTCGCCCGCGGCGAACGCCTCGAGCGCCTTGGCATTGACGACCGTGATCCGCTCGTCGGCGATGCCCGCCTCCCGCCACCAGCCGCGGGCGAGGTCGGTCCGCGTGCGATCGGGATCGATCGTCACGATCGTGCCGTTCGCGGGCTGGCCGAGCGCCAGCCAGAGCGTCGAGTAGCCGTACGCCGTGCCGACCTCGACGATCCGCCGTCGGCCGGCGGCGAGCGCCGCCAGGACGCGTCCGCTGTCGCGGTCGAGGATCGGGATCCCCTTCGGTCCTGCCGCCGCCTCGATCGCCTCGAGGGCCGGCAGGAGCGGCATCATCAGCCCCTCGATCCAGCGGATCTCGCGGGCCCCCGGCAGCCAATCCTGATCGTTCTTCATCGTCCCTCCGAGGCGATCCCGGCCGGCGCGCCGGCCCGGATCGTCGTCATACGAGCAGGCCGGCCCCGAAATACAGGCCGGCCGCGAGGATCGTGCCGGCGGCAATCGTGCCAACGTTGATGTAGAGGAGCCCGGTCGCCGATTCCATCGACCGGCTGCGGGCCGTCTGGACCGCCGCCCACGAGACGATCAGCGGAAAGATCAGGCCGACGATCAGGCGCAGCCAGACGAACATCGCCCACGGTCCGACGAGGACCGCGAACGGTCCGCCGCCGCCCGGCCCCGCCCCGGTCGCCACCCAGACCGCGAACAGGACGACCTGCAGGCCGACGACGCCGAGGAGAATCCTGGAGATCAGGATCAGCGGGGCCTCGGGCAGCTTCGGCGTCACGAGGTACCAGTGGCCGAGGATCATCGCCGCGAACACGCCGCCGGTCGCGATCGTCAGGACGGCCAGCTGGAGCAGGAGCGGGATCGCGAGCAGAACGGAGCCACCCCAGCCGAGGGCGCCGCAGACGAGCGTCCCGACCGCCGTGCCGAGCGCGAGCGACGCCAGGACCGGCCCCCGCCGGCGCTGGACGAGGGCAACGACGTAGGCCGCGGCGAGGATGCAGAACAGCCCGAGGGCCGTGCGGCGCGGCACGTCGAACGCGGGATCGATCCGGATCGGCGTGCCCGAGACGGCGGCCGGCAGTGCCTGGTCCGACAGGAACGCCAGGATGCCGATCACGACGGCGGATCCCGCCGTGAAGGACAGGAAGCCGCGGGTCGCGTCGGTTCGCAGCCGGGCCAGCACGACCGCCGCGAACGAGCCGAACGCCAGACTGGTGAGGACGGTCCAGTTGATGAACGCGAGGTTCTCGGCGATCCGTTCGGCGGGCACGGTCCGAGTGTAGCCGAGGGTGCATCGATCTCCGGGCTCGGAGGCATTCTTCCGCGGTCGGGCCCGGCCGCCGCCGCCGTGCTGCAGCCTCGCGTCGAACCGGCCAAGATCGTCGGCAGCAGTCCCGCCCAGGCGCGAGGAGGATCGACGAGCCATGGCCCTGAACCCCGCCGCCACGTTCACCTGGTATGGCCACTCCTGCTGGGAGGTGACCACCCCGGGCGGCAAGACGATCCTGCTCGACCCGTGGTTCGGCAATCCGCGCAGCCCGCGTCCGCCCGGCACCGTCGATCGCTGCGATGTCATGCTCGTGACCCACGGCCACGACGATCACTTCGGCGACGCCCTGGCGATCGCGAGCCGGACGAGACCGGTCTGGCCGTGCATCCACGAGCTGAGCCTCTGGCTCGCCCGGAACTATGCCCACAGGGACGGCCTGATCGGCATGAACAAGGGCGGCACGGTCGAGGCCGCAGGTCTGAAGATCTCGATGGTCCGGGCGGACCATTCGGCGGGCGACATCTACGCGGGGGCCGAGGCACCGATCTACCTCGGCGAGCCGGTCGGATTCGTCGTCGAGCTCGAGGACGGCGACCGCTTCTATTTCGCCGGCGACACGGACGTCTTCTCGGACATGCGCCTGATCGGCGAGCGCTACCGCCCGAGCCTCGCCTTTCTCCCGATCGGTGGCCACTTCACGATGGATCCGACCGCGGCGGCCATGGCGGTCGAGCTGCTCGGCGTGGTCGACGTCGCCCCGATCCACTACGGCACGTTCGGGCTCCTCGCCGGCACGCCCGACCAGCTCCGGACAGCCCTGGCGGCGCGCGGGCTCGGAAACGTCGTGGTCCATGCCACCACGCCGGGCGGCGCCCTCGACTGATCCTGGCCCGACCGCGCCGATCGCCCGGCCAGGATCCAGTGTCAGATGGCTGACACCGGGAACGCCTCACCGGCGACCGCGCCGATCCGGCCGACGATGCACTCTTGAGCCTGGTGGTCCGGCGGTTCGTTCATCGTTCCCCCGGCGGTGTGTTTCGCCGGGCCACCTAACCGTCGTGACCGGTCGCGAGCCAAGCGTCCACTCCCGCCGAATGACAGGCCGACGCAACGCGGTGCGTCCTCCTTGTGGACGGCTCGCCACGCAATCCATCCGACCATCGGGTCATGACGATCCACCTGCAGCGACCGGCGCACGTCCGGGTCCGGTTCGCCGGTCGGCGAACCCGCCGCCGGCAAGGGTGGATTGCCCTGGCTCTCGCGGCCCTGGGTCGAGGCCTGCTCGTCGGCATCGCGCTGGGCGTCTTCCTGGTCACCGGCTCGGGCGTCGCGTCGGTCACCCTCGTCGGCGTGATCGCCCTCGGGGCCGCGCTCATGAGCTGGGATCCATGAGCGGCGTCGACGACGACGCCATCGACGTCCACCTGGCGGACGGCGGCCACGTCATCGTCGCGTTCGCGGATGGACCGTCCGCGGCTGATGGCGCCGGCGACGGGATCCTCTCGGCCCTCATCCACGCCCAAGGAACCGAGCACGACCTCGAGCAGGCGATCGTCGTCGAGGCCACGGCCGCGGGATTCCGGGCATCGGTCTCGGCAACTCACCACCCGACGACCGTCGTCATCGAGTCGGCCGCGCCCGATCGTCCGTCCCGGCCGCCGGCCGAATAACCTCGCCCCCGCCGATCGCTCGTGTCGTCGGACACCGGCCGCGCGTGACCTCGGGGAGTGCCGCGTGCACGGCGGAGGAGGGCTATTTCTCCGCCAACGGTCGCTGGCGAATGATCGCCGCGACCCCCTTCAGCGTGGCCGCCTGAGTCCGGAAAATCACGCCTCTCTCTGCCTCGTTTCACCCGATCGATCGTGCTCCGGGGTGCTCTAGTTCACATTGGTGAGGACGCGTGAAGCTCCGGCTGGTACCATGGCGTCATTGATGGGGCGCCACGAATTGCCCTAGGTTGTCCCCCAGCAGCCAGGGCGCGATCCCCATCTCCGATGGCTCATGCCCGCGCCGCCGCCGGTCGCTCGCTGAGCTCACCCGGCACCGACAAAGGCAAACCCGGCGTGAGCCGGGGACGCAAAGCCACGGGACTGGGTGCTGCACACCCATCCAGTTAGCCGGGTTGCCGACGCGACGGCTCGTTCAGGGCGAGTACTTGCTGCCGGAGGCCCAGGAGGTCTCTTATCGTGCGGATCCGATCCGTCCTCAGCCACTCAGCCCAGGTCATTGCCGAAGGCGCCCTGCTCTCACTGCTCGTCGTCGGCCTGATGGCCGGCACGGCCTTCGCTGCCAAGGGCGGCGGCGGCGGACACACCAAGCCGGGCGGCGGAAGCGGCGGGACCGGAACGATCACCCTCGCTCCGATCGTCACGGACAACAACGGCAACGGCCTGCCGAACTGGAGCGACTTCGTCGCGTTCAATGTCTCGACGACGGCGACCACTGAGCCGTGGGTGAACCTCGTCTGCTCGCAGAACGGTGTCGTTGTCGCCAATGGTTGGGACGGCTATTTCGCCGCCTCGATCACGGGCACCAAGTTCGGCCTCTACTCCTCGGCCTGGACCGGTGGCGCCGCTGATTGCGTTGCGTACCTGACCACGCCGACCTGGACCCGGCTCGGCAGCACGAGCTTCCACGTCGACGGGTAGCTGATCAGGGCGGCGACCGCCCGACCCGACACGACCGCTCAGACGCCGAGGGCAGCATGCCCTCGGCGTCGTTCGTTGCCCGCCGACATTGGCGGTGCGTCGCGACACCTCGGACGAATTGATCGCATCCCGGGTACGGACGGGAGGGTACCGGTCGCAGCGCGGCGTCGATAGGCTCGGTGAGTCGCATCCCGCCCTCGTGGCGGACGACCAGCGATAAGAGCAAACCCGGCGCGAGCCGGGGACGCAAAGCCACGGGACTGGGTGCAGGGCACCTGATCCAGTCAGCCGGGTTACCGAACGGCCGCTTTCAGGGAAGTTCGCTGCCGGAGCCTGCGAGAGGTAGGAAAGCTCATGCGACTCAGATCGAAACTCGTTCACGGGGTTCAGGCTGTCGCCGAGGGCGGCCTCGTTGCGCTCGTCGTCGTCGGGCTCGTGTCCGGCGCGGCGCTCGCAAGCGGCGGGCCCAACAAGTCCTCGACCTCGACGATCAACATGGTGGTCGTGGGCACCGCCGGCGTCACCGCGGCCGCCACGGTCCAGGCGACCTACGGCGACACGGTCACCTTCGACGTCTCGACGGCGGCTGCATCCCCGTACGTGAATCTCCTCTGCTATCAGAACGGAACGCTCGTCGCGCAGGGCTGGGCGGGATTCTTCGACGGCGCTCTCGGCGACCGGACGTTCCGTCTCTACTCGCCGCAGTGGACGAGCGGAGCCGCCGACTGCACGGCCAACCTCGACGTGAAGTCGAACGGCAAGTGGAAGGTCCTCGCGACGACAGCGTTCCATGTCGGTGCCTAGTCGATCGCCTCTCCGCTAGACAACGAAAGAGGCCCCGCCGAAGGCGGGGCCTCTTTCACTTCTGGCGGTTCGTTCGCCTTACGGCAGGTCCGATCCGGGACCCGCGTCGTTGGTGTACGTGATGTTGAAGTGCTCAGCATCACAGCTGCTCTGCTTGCCCAGATGCGCCGTGTCGGCGGCAGCCGGGGTGTAGACGACCTTCCACGAATAGCGCCCGGAGAGCGAGTCGGCCGGATCGCCATATGCCGTGGTGATCTTGAAGCCCGTCGCGCCGGATCCGGTGTTGGAGGTCGAAACCTCTTCAGTCGGATTCCCGCCGGTCAGGGTCTTGCTCTCCGAGTACACGGCCGTGCCGCTGCACGTCGCGTTGTCGTAGAGGCTGAAGGCCACCGTGCCGCCAGCGGCAAGGTTGCCGGACGTCGCAGTGATGGTCGCCGTGTCGTTCGGGATCCAGCTCTGCTTGGTCTTGATCTCCGTCGGGATCTGCCGGACGGTGACCTTCTCGGATGCGGGCGCACCCGAGCACGCCGTTGCCGCGACGTCCAACGTGTTGGGCAGATCGCCGGCATAGGCAGCCACGAAGACATACTGGCCGGGTGCGGCCGGGGTGAACTCGAACGCTGTTCCGGCGCCACCGACGCTGCCGTTGCCGCTCGCGGCAATTGCACCGGAGGTGAATGCCACGGTCGAGCAGCTGTTCGGACCGTAGGCAACGACGGTGATGTTGCCCGTGGCGTCGCCGCCAAGGGTCGTCGGATTGATGGATCCGGCCAGGAGGCTTCCGGTCGGTCCACCGGTTCCGGGCTTGTGGGCCGTATTGGCCAGGGTCACGGTATCGCTGATCTTCTGGCCGAAGTCGACCGGGCCCGTCGTGGCCTGCGTGGTCAGCGTCGGCTGGCGTGGAGCGATCGTGAAGCACTCGCCCGAGCTGCTGTCACTCGAGCCGGGCACGCCGGCCGTCGCGTCGCCGCTGAACTCGGCGCGGAAGCAATAGCGTCCGGCCGCGGTCAATCTCACGGTGGGCGAGTAGAACGTGCCATCTGCGGTGATGTTCTGCGAGCCCACATCGACGCCGCCGCTGGTGCAGAGCGCCGTGCTGGTGGACGCGGTCGGTCCGCAGATGTGCCACGAGATCGAACCGCTGAACGTGTTGATGCCCGTGACGTCGACGATCGTCTTGTCCTTGACCGTCACGAGCGCATCCGCCGGGTCACCGGGGATGGCCGTCGCGGGCGGCTGGGACGTATCGGTCGCGTCGACCGGGCTCGTGGTCGTCGTCGAATCGCACTCGCCGAGCTGGCCAAGCGCGTAGTCGAAGATCGTCGCCGTGAGCGACTGCGACGAACGCGTGTCGCCGACGAAGGTGTTGAAGCAATGGCCGCCGAGATTCTCGGACGTCAGGTCGACCCCACCCTCGAAGAACTCCGAGGGCTGGAGGGTATGGCCGACGCCATCGCCCGTGTTCGCGGTCAACCACGGGGTCGTGATGGACTGGTTGAGACCGCCGGTCGAAGCGTCCCCGCCGTTGGTGGTCGCGCAGATCGAATCGCCGCCGGCGGTGCCGCCACCGGAGATGCAGTCCACGCCGTGGCCGACGGAGGTCGTGCCCAGGCTGCCGACGATCGGGCCACTGCCGTCGGGGTCGTTCCAGCGGTAGACGTCGATGCCGCTGACGCCACCGCCGTTGGTGAACGCGGACACGACGAGGAGGTCACCGTCTGCGTGGTGGCCCTGGAACGAAGCGGTGCCGGCCGAGGAGTCGCAGCTGACTTCGCCCTGGAGGAACCAGAAGGCGACGTTCGCATCGCCGTTGTTGGAGTTCCGCTCGAGGCCGAAGTAGAGGATCTGGTGGCCGGGATTCGGGTCGGACGCGGTCTGCGTATACGCCACCGCGTACGCGTTCATGATGTCGTTCTTGCTCAGGACGTTGTTCGACGAGGCGCACTGCCAGCCCGGGTTGATGTCCAGGGTGTCCTTGCTGCCGGTCGTGAACGTCGTCGGGTCGAACGTGCTGAAGACCGTTGCGCCCTTCCTGTCGACCTTGGTGGCGAAGTCCTTGCTGAAGGCCGAGGCGGTGAACCCCGCCGGCAGGGCCTTCTCGGTCGTATCGGCGTTGAACAGGCTGTCCCAGTCGTAGACCTGGGTCTCCGTGCCGACATGCGTCGTGGTGCTCGCGATCACGTCGCCGTCGAGCTGGAACTTCAGGTCGTGGACGGCCAGCGCGATGCCCGCGACGACCAGTGTGGCCACGAGGAGGCCGGCCGCGGCGATGTACTTCAGCCACCGCCGGCCCGGCTGCTTCTTGATCAACGTTCGACTCAGCATGGTGTCTCCCTCTGCTCTTGGTCCGGCTCGTTCAGCCTGGCCCGATCGCTTGATGACCTGGATGGACCCCCGTCCGCACGCATAGGCGCCTCCCCTTTTCTGCCGCCTGCCCCGATTCAGCGAGGTGTTGCTTTTGCCCGGCGTGTGCGCTGCGTCCGCGCGCGACGCGCCGCTGTATCAGGCCCGCGCGTGGGCACGAAGAGACGCGAGCCCGCCGTGTTCAGGGCACGGCGGGCTCACGCCCGGTCTCGGGGACCGCGAGGTTGAAGAACGGCCGGGCAGCGCGAGGCGAGCCGCGGTCGACGATGTACAGGAACCGTGTTCGAACGACGCGCCGTCGAACGGCAATCCGGATTCCCCTTGCCCCCCGGCAATGCGGAACATCCCCCGGAACAACGAAGCTCGGCCCCGACAGGCCACGACCGCGCCCTGTCTGGGTGGCGTGGTCTTTCTGGCGAGCGTCCCCGAGATTGACGGTCCGATGCGCTCGTGGCCCCCCGGCCGGCGCGATCGGTTCAGGGATCTTGCGGCTCCGGAAGTACTACGTCAAGGGGGTACTGATGGCCTATGTGCGCCGAGGCAACAAATGTCCCGCGATTGACAGGCGCGCTGTGCCGGAGGCGACGTTCCGAATGTCGCGCGTGGGCAGTCCCTGGAGGCTGCGGGGCCGACAGGTCGTCGGGCGGGAAGGCTCCGGCGAGTCAAGGAAACACTCCGCGATCGGGGCCGCGCCGGACCTGATTCCGTCGACTCGATGCACCACCGGTGGTGACCGCATCAGGGAGTGCAGGGAGGTCTCGTCCGGACAGGTGACATTGCGCCGGTACTTGGGAACCGACCGTCCGGAACAAGCTCGCCATTGGCTTCCGCGCACCACCTGGTTACGGTCGAGATCAGCACACGACTCGTCGCATCTGCCGACGTCCACGAACCGGCACACCCGTCGCGAGGCGGGGCCGCAAAGCCACGGAACTCTCGAAGTTGGCCGGGCTGCCGAATGGAGCGCGATCGATCATGTCCTTTTGGGATGGCCAGCAGTGGCAGGCGCCGTCACCTGCTCCGCAGCCGAACCCCCGCCGGAGCCAGCTCATCAACTGGGCCGCGTCCGTGGCTCTCGTCGGGGCACTTGCCACCGCGATGATCCCGTTCGCCGCCAGTGCCTCCGCGACCGGCGGTCCCCAGCTCTCGATGACGCCCGCGACCGGCACGGCCGGATCGACGATCAGCGTCAGCGGTCAGGCATTCACCGCGAAGTCGAAGGTCCAGCTCACGTGGGACGGCTCGACCACGGGCATGCCGACGGGCACGGTGTCCGGCCGCGGAACGTTCCGGGTCAGCGTGACCGTCCCCAAGGCGGCGACCGGTTCGCATACGATCGAGGCCGTGCAACTGACGACCACCACCGGGAAGGGCGCCAAGGCCAGCCAGCTGGGCGCAGTCCTCGCCGCCGCCGTGTTCACGCTGACCACGGCCAGCGTCGCATCGGCGACTCCCCCGCCGACCGCGGCCCCGACCGCAACCGCGACCCCGGCCCCCACGGCGACGCCGGCCCCGACCGCGACGGCGACCGCGACGCCCGCTCCCACCGCCACGGCCACGCCCGCCCCGACGGCGACCGCGACGCCCGCGCCGACCGCGACTGCCACCGCCACCCCCGCCCCGACCGCCTCCCCCGCCGTGCCCCAGATCTTCTTCGGGCTCGGCTCGCAGGTCGAGAACGCCCGCAACGAACCGATCGCGAAGAACGCCCCGATCGAGCTCTACACGAGCTGGTACAACAGCCCGAACGACATCGGGTGGATGACCGACAGCTATCACCAGTCGATCTACCAGTCGATCTACGGGTCGGGCCACGCGATCCATCTCGTCACCTGGACCGAGCTTCCCGAGACGACCCTCTCCACGAGCTACGGCACGGCGTGCGGCCGGGCCTATCCCCTGTCGGCCGGCTGGGCCGATGACATGCGCAAGCTCGCCCAGGCGTTCGCAGGGCCGGCCAATGGCCCGACGCTCTACGTGACCCTCTTCACCGAGTTCCAGACCTACCCGTGCATCGACAACGCCTGGAACCCGAACGCGGCGACCACGAACTACTACAAGGCGCTCAAGGACCAGTTCCTCGTCGGCCTGGCGATCTTCCACCAGTACGCCCCCAACGCGAAGGTTTCGCTGGGCTGGGGCGGCTGGCAGTCACGCTGGAACGATCCGTCGACCGGCGCCGGGACCTCGATGATCCCGAACTTCGCCGACGTGATGACCGCAGCCGACTTCGTCAGCTTCCAGGCGATGGCCGGCGACGGCAACGTCAGCGACATCCGGAACATGACCCACATCCTCGGCGCGTACGGGCCGGTGATGATCGCCCACCACATGCCCGACGGCGACACGAATACCCAGGCGACGGTCGATGCGACCTTCTCCAACGACCTCCACACGCTCCTGACCGACTCGTCGGTCGCGGCCCTCAAGGCCGATGGGCTGTTCGCGTGGTCGTTGATGAACGACGGTCCGTTGACCCGCTCGACGTCGCTGTACGACTTCGTCCAGACCGCGATCCGGCGCTACGGCAAGAGCTGATCCCGGACGGGACGCGTCGACCGTCGCGCCCGACCTCCGACGCTGATCAACGGCCCGCCGGCCTCGCCGGCGGGCCGTTCAGCTCGGCGGCGTCAGCCGGTACAGCCGCCACCGGATCCCGTCGAAGCCCGGCGCGTCGAACTCGCGGTCCAGGGTGACGGGCAGGCCGACGCCGGTGACGTACAGCGACGGGTACTGGCGGTTGATCGCGTCGAGCGAGCCCAGCCCCGACGGCGGGGCGACGAGCAGGTACTCCGCCTTGTACACGACCGGGTCCTGGACGACGGCCTTGAAGTCCCGATCGGTCGTGATCACGAACTGGTGCGGATCGCGCGACTGGAGGACGATCGGGAACCCGATCGCGACGTCGACCACGACCGAGCCGTCCGGCAGGTCGAGCCCATCGAGGTACGTGGCAACCTGACCGCCGACGAGGTACTGGGCCCGCTCTGGCGGCGCGGTCCCCGGGTACCGGGAATCCTGGATCAGCCCGCGCAGCTGGTGGGCCTCCTCACGGGCCAGGCGGTCGTCGCGGATCGTCGTCCATCCCGTGGGCAGGGCTAGCACCGTCGCGGACACGGCCGCGATCGCGGCGAGGGCCGCGATCGGCCGGAGCAGCCGCGGCGGGATCCGGGCGGCGGCCCGGACCGGGGCAGGCCCGCGCGCCCGACCGTCCGACGGCTCGTTCCAGCGCGCCGCGACATAGCCGGCGGCGAGCACGCACATCGGGATGACGACGATGTAGAAGCGCAGCCAGCCGAACGAGCGGCCGGTCGCGAACGCCGCGAGGGAGAAGGCCGCAACGGAGCCGAGGACGACGACGATCGGCACGAACCGCGGATCGCGCCGGACCGCGGCGATCACGACGACGGCGGCGATGACCAGCAGGAGGAGTGGCTCGAGGCCCTGGATCTGGGCGATCGCGTACTCCGACGCCTCGACGACGCCACGTCCCGTCGACGACTGGATCTGCTGGGTCGAGAGGCTGACCTGGGAGCTGTTGCCGTAGATCGAGGTGAACGTCTCGAAGGGGCTGCCGACGATGATCCAGCTCGCGAGCGACCAGAGCCCGAACGCGGCCGCAAACGGCAGCCCGAAGACCACGGCTTCCGCCAGCGAGCTGATCCGTCGCTGTCCGGCGGGGGCGGCCATCGCCGAGGCCGCCGCGACGATCGCGATCGCCCCGGCGGCCGCCGCTGCCGCCTCGTACCGCGTGAGGTAGGCGCCGGCGAGGCCGAGCGCAGCGATGACGAGCGACCGGGTCGCCCGGTGCTCGAGCCAGCGCGCCAGGTAGCGGACGATCAGCACGAGGAAAAAGAGGAACGGCGCCTCGCTCATCCCGTTCGCGCCGTAGTAGACGACCAGCGGGTGGAGCGCGAACGCGCCGACGAGGATCAGCCGGACCAGCCGCCGGACCCCGAAGTCGCGGAGTGTTCCGGCGACCTCGACCGTCGCCGCCGCCATGAACAGCGCCGACACGATGTTGCCCGCCAGCCCGGCACCGACGAGGTCCGGCCAGATGAGCGAGAACGGCAGGAGCGGCAGCACCGCGAGCGACGGCAGGGGGTTCCAGACGAAGCCGATCGCCGCCAGGTGCGGATCCCGGCTGAAGAGCATGTAGTAGGCGTTCCCGACGCGGCTCCACGCGTCGCCGACGATCGCCTGGCTGACATAGACCAGGAGCAGGGCAAGGACCAGGTAACCGACGAGGGCGAGGCCGAACAGCGTCGCCGATTCGTGATCTTCGGCTGTGACCCGGCGACCGATCCTCGCGACGCCCGCCCAGCTCGGGCGGCCAGCGGTCAGGCGAAGGTGGAGCGGCCAGGCCTCACGTCGGACGGCCATGCGAAGGCTTGCGAACGATCGACGGAAGATCGAGGCCGTGGGTCGTCTTCTCCCAGAACGACGGCGCGCTGATCAGCTGGATCCCGGCCTTGACGGCCGCGATCGACATCATCACCCAGTAGATCGGAGAGAGCGCCGCGGCCAGGACGACGTCCGGCCGGCCGGTCGAGCGGGCGCTCAGCATCGACCCGTAGAGGAACGCCAGGTTTCCCGCGACGAGACAGGCGAGGCCCGCGTAGTACAGCCAGGCCGGGAACAGCGTCTGGATGACCTCCGGGCGGGCGAGGAACCAGAGCGCCGTCATCGACCAGAACAGCGGGTTGAGGATCGCGACGAGCGGCGTCCCGCCGACGAACAGGTTGAAGCCGATGAAGCCGCGCGGTCCGAGCTCGCGCCACAGGCGGCGCGGCTGGCGCATGTGGATGAGCCACGTCTGGAGGTAGCCCTTGTACCAGCGCGAGCGCTGCTTCGCCCAGTTGACGAAGTCGCTGTTCGCCTCTTCGTACGTCGTCGAATCGAGGACCGCCACGCGGCGCCCCGTCCGGCTCAACCGGATCCCGAGATCCGCGTCCTCGGTGACGTTGAACGGGTCCCAGCTCCCGGCGTCGCGGAGCGCGCGGCGACGGAAGTGGTTGGACGTCCCGCCGAGCGGCAGCGGGACACCGAGCCGCGACAGGCCGGGCAGGAACTGCTCGAACCACATGGCGTATTCGGCGGTGAACCAGCGGGTGATCAAGTTCTGGGTCGCGTTCCGGTACGACAGCTTCGCCTGGAGGCAGTCGACATCGCGGTTGCGCCGGAAGGCCACGATCGCGCGGCGGAGCTGGAGCGGCTCCGGCTGATCCTCGGCATCGAAGACGGTCACGTACTGGCCGCGGGCGCGAGCGAGGCCGACGACCAGGGCTTTCGGCTTCGTCCGGGGCCCGACCGGCGGGATGCGCACGATCTCGACGTGGGGGCCCGGCCGGGCGGCGAGCGCGGCCTCGAGCGTCTCAGGGTCGTCCTGCTCGACCAGCAGCTTCACGTCGAGCTTGTGGATCGGGTACTCGAGCGCATGGACCGCGTCGAGCAGCGCACCGACGACCTCCGGCTCGCGATACGCCGGGATGAGGATCGTGTAGATCGGCAGCTTGGCCGGAGGAATGGCCCGGGCCTCGGCGTCCGTGATCGTGATCATGTCGGGCTTGTCCATGGCCAGTGTGAAGATCCGGATCCGTTGGACGAGGATCGCGCCATAGAGGGCCGTGGCGATCGCTATCAGGCCGATGATCGTCGCCAGCGGCGCCGCGACGAGCGGAGCGGCGAGCGCGAACACCCCGAGGATGAGCGCGCCCCGCTGGCTCGGGCTGAGCGTCTCCTCCGCGGACATCCCGGCCGGCACCGTGCCGCGTCCGGTGGTCCGCGCCGTGATCACCCGCGGACCCGGGATGCCGCCGCAGATGGCGCACACCGAGGCGGCCGTTCGCTCGCGCTGGCGGTGGGTACAGCGCCCGATCGCGTTCCGGAGCGTCGGATCGAACGCGACCAGCTCGCCGGTCTCGACCGGGCGCGGGGCCCACTGG
>DATNBW010000202.1:0-14362 GCA_035607275.1 Verrucomicrobiia bacterium
CCCGCGATCGTCCGGGCTCCGACCAGGAGGACGTCCGCCACGGCGCGGAGCAGGGCCATGACGAACCGGTCAGGCTCGGAGAAGCCGCTGATCACCCCTCCGCCGGCCTCCTCGCCGGAGCCCAGGGCAACGACCCCGTCGATCGTCGAGACGAAGTTGACGAGGAGCGTCGGCCGGGCGGGACGGATCGGGATCTCGAGCACGCCGCCGTATCGCGCGCTGAGCCCGTCCGGCATCGGGAGGCCGCGGCTCATGGGTGTCTCGGACGCCGGGCCGCGCGCGGACCACAGGGTCTCGAGCGGCACGGCGGACCGGCGCGCGTCGGTCGTCACCGTCGGCCGCGACCGGTGGTTCGCGTGGGCATGGCGAGAGCGTAGCCCGGAGCACGGTCGCGGGTCGCGGGTCGCGCGTGTCTCCAGGCTCGACTTCGGGCGCGAAACCCGGGCCGGACCCGCGTCGGCCGGGCGTCAGCCCAGGAGGTCGGCCGCCTCGACGAGGTCCGGCGCGGCGAGCCCCTCGGAAAAGCTCGCGTGGACGGCGCGCAGCGCAGCGAGGCGTGCCGGCCGCTCCTCGTCCGCGGCGATCGCGCACAGTCGCCCGGCCGCCCGGAGCTGCGGTGTCCGGGCGCCCAGTCGCTCGGCCATCGCAAAAGCCTCTTCGTAGCACTCGGTCGCCGCCGCCGTGCTCGGGCTCGGGCCGGCCATCGACAGGTCGCCGCGGACGATGTGGAACAGCGGCGCGATCGGGTTGGTCGGCCCGCCCATCGCGATCGCCTCGTCGATCAGCGGAAACCCGGGCCCCGGAATCCCGGCGTCGACCTGGGCACCGGCCTGGATGAAGCGGATGAACGGCCAGAAGATCGGTGGCGTGCGCAGATCCTGGTACTGGTCGAGACCGTCGGCGATCTGGCGCAGGCCCTCCGCCGGGCGGCCGAGCGCGCTCGTGGCCGCGCCGAGCAGGCACGTCCCGAGGGCGCTCCAGATGGGAATGTCGCTGGCCTCGGCCACCCGCATCGCGGCAGTCGCCCGCGCCCTCACGAGCTCCGGCTCGCGCCGCCAGAGATGCAGGAACCCGGAGTGGAACAGCCCGTACGCAAGCGAATACGGGTGATCGAGCTCGGTCGCGATCGCGACCGCGCGGTCGGCGCGCTCGACGGCCCGATCCGGACGGCCCATGAGCCAGAGGAAGAACGCCGACGTCGTCAGGCAGGACACCCGGACGTCGAGCCCGAGCCGGAACCGTCGCGGCCGGAACCCCTCCGTCTCGAATGCCCGGATCGCCTCATCGAGGTGAACCATGCCCGTCGCGAGGTCCCCCGCGAACCCGGAGTCGGCGCCGATGATGAAGTTGCCGTCGACCCGCATGCTCGGATCGCCCTCGGCATCGGCCAGGCGCATGATCTGGTGCCCGTAGTCGAGGGCCTTGTCGATCTCGCCCCGGAACCCGTGGAAGCTGGCCAGGTTCCGGAGGACCGGGAAGAGGAGCGGCACGTCGGGGTGGTCCTGGAGGAGCGCCAGCGCCTCGACATAGGCGTCCTCGGCTTCGCCCGTGTAGCCGCGCAGCAGGGTCAGCGCCCGCGCGAGGGTGGTCCGGAGGGTCAGCTCCTCCTGCCAGTGATCGGGCCGGTCCGGGATCGCCGCCAGGACACCGAGCATGTCGCGGATCACCTCGACGGTCGCGTGGTACCAGCCGCGCCGGTCGTAGAGGGGCCAGAGCACCCCCTTGAGCTGCTTCAGTCGGCCGAGGTCGCGCTGCGCCACCCAGTGCCGCCAGGCCAGGCGGAGGTTGTCGCTCTCGAGCGCGACCGCGTCGCTGTCGACCGAGCTCTCCAGGTCGGCGCCCTCGTTCGACGCGACCGCGGCGTAGTCCACGAAGTAGAGCGCATGGTGGTCTCGTGTCGCAGCGGCGAACCCGGTGTGCGCGTCGAGCTGCTCGGCCGCGTACTCGCGGATCGTCTCGAGCATGACGATCCGCTGCCCGCCGGCGCCGTCGGTCGAGTCGGCCTGGCGGACCAGGCTCTTGTCGAGGAGCGAGCTGAGGCCGTCGAGCGCGTTGAGCTCGACCCCGGCCGCCTCGTCGAGCCCCGTGGCCACGGCCTCGACCGCTTCGACGGAGCTGCCGGCGAAGACCGACAGCAGCTCGAGCAGCCGTTGCTCGGCCGGCTCGAGGAGCTGGTAGCTCCATTCGATCGTCGCGCGCAACGTCTGCTGTCGCTTCGGCAGGTCGCGGGCCCCGCCGCCGAGGAGCTTCAGGCGGCTCCCCAGCCGGTCCCGCAGCGCCTCGGGTGAGAAGAGGTTCATCCGCGCGGTCGCCAGCTCGATCGCGAGCGGCAGCCCGTCAAGCCGGCGGCAGATCTCGGCGACCGCCGAGGCGTTGTCGTCCGTGAGGCGGAAGTCGGACCTTACGGCCCGCGCCCGCTCGACGAAGAGCTGGATCGCCTCGAACTGGCTGAGCTCGACCGCGGTCGTCGCGTTGGCCGATGCTGCCGGCATCGAGAGCGGCGGAACCGAGACGACGTTCTCGCCGCGGACCCGCAGCGCCTGGCGGCTCGTCACCAGCAGCTTCAGGCCCGGACAGTCCGACAGGAGGTCGAGGAGGACCGGCCCGGCCACGGTGACCTGCTCGAAGTTGTCGAGCACCAGCAGGACCCGCTGGGCGCGGAGCTGTCGCCGGAGCTCGTTGAGCGGCGAGCGCTCCGTCGCATCGGCGAGCCCGACCGCGGACACGATCAGGGCGAGGACGCCGTCGCTGTCGGTCGCGGTGATGAGGTCGACGAAGAACACCCCGTCGGTGAACCGGTCGATCTGGTCGGCGGCCGCCCGGAGGGCGATCCGGGTCTTCCCCGTCCCACCCGGCCCGGTCAGCGTGACGAGCCGGATGTCGGCGTCGTCGAGACGCTGGCGGAGGTCCTGGAGCACCGCGTCGCGGCCGACGAACGCCGACGCCTGGGTCGGGAGGTTGTTCGGCCGGCGATCGAGGGTCGCCAGGGGCGGAAACTCCGACGGCAGGTCCCGGTCGGCGATCTGGAAGAGATGCTCCGGCCGGCCGAGATCCTTCAACCGGTGATCGCCGAGATCGCGGAGCGTGGCGGTCGCCGGAACACCGCCGTCGAGGCCGCCGACGGTCGCACCGGAGAGCAGGATCTGGCCGCCGTGGCCGACCGCCATGATTCGGGCGGCCCGGTTGACGGCGGGCCCGAAGAAATCGCCGCCACGCGCCTCGGCCTCGCCGGTGTGGATCCCCATCCGGACCCGGATCGCGCACATCGCCGGCCACGACTCGGTGAGCAGGCCGTGCTGGGCGGCGATCGCGGCCGACACGGCGGCGACCGGCGTGTCGAACACGGCCATGAGACCGTCACCGGTCGTCTTGACGACGTCGCCGGCCGCGTCCGCGATCGCCGAACGGAGGATGACGTCGTGCCGCTCGAGGGCGCTCTGCATCTCGCGCGGGTACTGCTCCCAGAGGCGGGTGCTGCCCTCGACGTCCGTGAACAGGAAGGTCAACGGCTCGTCGGGTCGCGCGGCCGACGGCGGTGCCTCGACCGCATCGCCCGGGATCAATCCTCTCGATGGTGAGACCAACGCCGCCTCGTGCTACAGCCGTGACGAGTTGATCGTGCCACGGCGACCGCCGGCCCGTGCGCGCGACGGGTGCCGGCGACCTGGGCCGTGATGGTCGCCTCAGTCCGGGCGCGGCTCCAGGATGACGATCGCCGTCTCGCCTGACCGGAGCGCCGCCGAGGCGTCCGTATAGGCCGAGCTTCCGAGGGCGACGAGCCCAGCCCAGAGTCGCGCCCGCTCGTCGCCGACGGCGGCTCGTGCGCGGACCCGGCGTGCCCCGGAGGGGAGCTCGACCGTCGCGTCCGGGTGCGCCTGGAGGTTGAGCCACCACGCGGGCTCCGGATCGGCCCAGCCGTTCATCGCGGGTGTCACCAGGTTCGGTCCATCGACGATGTAGCCGAGGATCGCGGCGCGGGTCCGGCCGGTCCGGCGGCCGATCGTCGTGAGGCGGAGCATCCCCCACCGCCCGGGTCCGGGCTCGCGCAGGCCGAACCGGCCACGGGTCACGGCGTAGGCCCTGCGGTGGATCGTCCAGAGCGTCCGGACGAGCCAGCGCGGCACATGCGGCGGGACGGGTTGCTCGAGCTCGGTCGTCATCGTTCGGCTCCTCGTGTTTACGGCGTAAACTGTCGCCACCAGCATATGATTACGCCGTAAACTCGTCAAGCCCCGATCGCCTGCACGGAGGGACCGATGACCGAGACCGCCTCGACTCCCTTGCGCGCGCCGTTGACGAAGGAGCGGGTGCTCGAGGCCGCCGTCGACCTCGCCGATCACGCGGGGATCAACGCGCTCAGCATGCGCAAGCTCGGCCAGGGGCTCGGTGTCGAGGGGATGGCCCTGTACCGCCACGTGCGCGACAAGGAGGCGATCCTCGACGGGATCGTCGACGCGATCATGAGCGAGATCGATCTCCCCGATCGCACCGGCGACTGGAAGACCGCAATGCGCCGGCTGTCCCTCGCCGCCCGGGAGGTCATGCTCCGGCATCCGTGGGCGCCGGCCGTGATCGTCGCCCGCCCAGAGGTCGGTCCGGCGACCCTCCGCCACATCGACGCCGTCCTCGGGATCCTCCAATCCGGCGGCTTCCCGATCGACATGGCCCATCACGCGCTGCACGTGCTCGGGAGCCGCGTCTTCGGGTTCACCCAGGACCCATTCAATGACACGAACGACGTCCGGCCCGACGCGGCGACCGCCGCGGCGATGGCCAACGCACTGGCCGCGAGCTACCCGAATGTCGGCCGGCTGGCGATGGCAGCCACCCACGACGGCGGCCTCGGCGGCTGCGACGACGATGTCGAGTTCGCGTTCGGGCTCGACCTCATCCTCGACGGCCTCGATCGGCGCGTGGACGAGAGGTAGCGATCAGGAGCTGCCCGCCGCCACGGGGGCGGCGCTCTCGGTGTCGCCGATCGACATTGCCATCTCCAGGAGCAGGTTCAGTGGCGGCGCGAAGTAGTAGCCGCCGCTGACCGGCCGCGAAAAATCGGTGAGGCGGTCGTGCCGCCCGTCGCCATCGGTCCCGAACATCCGGCCGAGCATCCGGTCGTAGCGCGCGCGATCCGCCGAGAACGCCACGAAGTAGAGGCCGTGCTCGGCGACCGTGCCGTACGGAACGCTCCGCCGGTAGATCGGCAGCTCGTTGCCGGCGTCGTCCTCGATCTCGACTCGCGCGATGTGCGCGGTCGGCGGCTTCACGCCGTCCTCGAGCTCGATGCTCTCGGACTTCGTCCGGCCGAAGGTCCCCTCCTGCTCGGCAACCGGCTGCGCCTCGAACGAATCGAGGTCGTGGACCCAGCGCATCGCAAGGACGTGGCTGCCGCCCGCGCCCGGCCGGCCATCGGGGACGAGCGCGGCCGACGGGGCCTCGACCAACGTCGGGTTGGCCGTGCCGTCGATGAAGCCGGTGAGATCGCGGCTGTCGCGATGGACGAACGCCATCTGCTCGCTGGCCAGCTCTGCGACCTCCTCGATCGCTCGAGCGGCGGCCCGGGTGTGCTCGAAGACGACGTCCTGCGAGCTGCCGTTGATCCACAGCCAGAGATCGTGCTGGGTGGCCGGCGCGTGGTGGCCGCCGAGCATCCCGACCCGCTGGAACGGTCCGGCGCCATCGGGCACGTGCTCCGGGGCGAGGGCGCGCCACAGCTCGCTGCCGAACGCCAGCACGAGATTCACGCCACCGGCCGACACCGTCGGGCCCCGGAGGCGCCCGAGCACGGTCGCGACCTGGCGGAGGTCGACATCGGGCCGGAGGTCCCACTCCAGGAAGGCATGGGCGATCGTGCCCTGGGCGAAGATCCCGAACTGGGGCACCGTGACCGTGCGCCGGATCCGCTCGACCAGAGAGTGGACGACCTGGCGGGCGATCGACGGGAACTCGTCGAGCAACGCGTCGAACTGGCGATGATCGAGGACGAGGAGGCGGGTCGGCCCGTCCGCGGTCGCCGAGGCGGTTCGCGGGCGTCCGTCGAGCAGGGCGATCTCGCCGAGAAAGTCGCCGGGACCCAGCCGCGCCAGCTGCTGCTCCTCGCGGGCGACGATCACGTTGCCGGCCAGGACGACGAAGAACTCCTGCCCGGACTCGCCCTGCCGGGCCAGGATCTGTCCGTCGGGCGCGTCGATCTCGCGGGCCTCCGCCATCAGGCGCTCGATCTCGGGGCGCCCGAGTCGGCTGAACAGCGGCACCTTGCGCAGCAGTTCGAACGTCTCCGGCCTGGCCACGACCGCTCCTCCGAACCTTCGATGGTGGCAGGATAGTCCTCCGCGCCCCGTCGCCGGAGCCGGCGGGCATGCTCGGAGCAAGATGGGCGCACACGAGGTTCGGGACGAGATTCTCCGCCTGGAGCAGGCGCTCGCGTCGCGCGATCCGGCCGGCGTTCCCGGCGGACTGATGAGCCTGATCGCGGACGACTTCCTCGAGTTCGGCCGCAGTGGCCGGGTCTGGACCGCCGCATCGATCCGCGATGTGATCGAGGCGCCGCCGGGAGAGCCGGTGTCGATCGACCATTTCGCCGTCGACGAGCTCGCCGAGGGCGTCGTCCTCGCGACCTACCTGATCCGCGGAGAGCCCTCGGTGAATCGATCGTCCATCTGGGTCCGCCGGGACGGCCGATGGGTCATCCGCTTTCACCAGGGAACGCCGCGCAGCGATTGATCGGGATCGGTCAGTGCGCGATCTCCCAGATGTGGCCGCCCGGATCGCGGAAGCTCGCCGTCCGGATGCCCCAGGGACGATCGAGCGGGCCGTTCAGGAGCTGCACGCCGCGACGGGCGAGCTCGGCGCACATCGCGTCCACGTCGTCGACATCGATCGTGAACTGGAAGCGGGATCCGGCGCCGGGCGATGCGACCGATGCGGGCGCGATGAGCTCGGGCGCCTCCTCGACCTTGAGCAGGTTGATCAGCGTGGTCCCGAAGTCGAACACCGCCGACGCGCCGTCCTCGAACTTGACCGGCAGGCCGAACACGTCGCGGTAGAACTGCTTCGTCGCGTCCAGGTCTTCGACGAACAAGGTGATCGCACCGATCCCATTCGGCCAAGAGCTCACGTTCGCACCTCGATCCGGGTTCGACGCCATCATTGGCGTCTTCGTCAACCGCCGACAGCCATCAGACGCCGGTCGTCGGCCGAACTCATCGGTGGGCTCGGGGCGCCTCGGAACGCGATCCGCCGCGCCCACGACCGATGAGTTGCGCCGAACCGGCCGGTCTGATCTGCAGGACACCACCACTCCAGGCACGAGGAGGACGACGATGACGACCGAGTGGGCGACGGACGCCCGAGTGGCCGGCCAGTACGCCGACGTGAACGGAATCCACCTCTACTTCGAGACGCACGGGACGGGACGCCCGCTGATCCTGCTCCACGGCGGCCTCATGTCGAGCGAGCTGTTCGACCCGATCCTGCCGGCCCTGACCGCGGGTCACCAGGTGATCGCGGTCGACCTCCAGGGACATGGCCGGACGGCCGATATCGATCGGCCCATCGACATCCGGACCATGGCCGACGACATCGCGGCGCTCATCGACCATCTCGGTCTCGAGAAGCCGGACGTCGTCGGCTACTCGCTCGGCGGCGGGGTCGCCTTCTTCACGGCCGTCAAGTACCCCGCCAAGGTCGGCAGGCTCGTCATGGCGGCCGCCCACATCCGACGCGACGCGATCCCGCCCGAGATGCTGGCCCAGCAGGCCCAGGTCAGCGCGGCGGCCGCCGAATTCCTGAAGGACACGCCGATGTACGAGCTGTATCAGCGCGTTGCACCGCGACCCGAGGATTTCGGGCGGTTGCTCGACAAGATCGGCGAGTCGATGGCAAAGGACTTCGACTTCAGCGAGGAGGTCCGCGGCCTGCAGGTGCCGACGCTGATCGTCGCCGCGGATGCCGACATGGCGCCGCCGAGTCACTATGTCGAGATCTTCAAGCTGCTCGATGGCGGCCTGCGCGACGGCGGCTGGTCGGGCGAGGGCCGGCCGAAGGGCGGGCACGCGCTCGCCATCCTGCCGGGCCTCACCCACTACAACCTCGGTGCCTCGCCGCTCTTCGCGGCCGTGACCGTTTCGTTCCTGGACCAGTAGGAGGCCGACATGAACTTCAACAGCATCCTGATCGGGTCGGAGGATCCGAATCGACTCGTCGACTACTACACGAAGCTGTTCGGCACGCCGACCATGGCGGAGGGCGGGTACACGGGCTGGCAGATCGGCTCGGGCTTCTTCACCGTCGGTCCGCACAGCGAAGTCAAGGGCAGGAACCCGCAGCCGGGCCGGTTCCTGTGGAACATCGAGACGCCGGACGTCAAGGGCGAATTCGACAGGATGAAGGCCGCCGGCGCGATCGTCGTCCGCGAGCCCTACACGTTCGACGAGATTCCGGAGGCAGCGAATGCCTGGATCGCGACGCTCGCCGATCCGGATGACAACTACTTCCAGCTGATGAGCCCGATGGGGCCGGACGGTCCGACCGGCGAATAGCGGCCGTCGGTCGGGGACCTCACCCAACCCGACCGCACCGGACCCTGCCGCCGCGACGGCCCGTTGTTCCGGTGCGGCCGCGAACCGGAATAGGACCTTTGGGGCTTGATCGGGCAGGACCATTGGGTATCGTGGCCGAGCCGGCGGAATCCAGCGATCGGCCAGAAGCTCGGGGTCCACGATGAACCGCAACGTCCTTCTCGTGATCGGGGTGGTCTGCTGGACGGCCGTCGCGGCGGACGTCGTCCTCCATCTGATGGGTGGCGACCTCCTCGTCCCGCTGGCCCTGGCCGCCGTGCTCGTCGTGTGGTTCGGACTGCGCGTCGTGCCCGCCCGTCGCGCCCGGGCGCTCGCCCCCGCCAGGGTCGCGGATCGGGCGTAGCCCTCAGCGGGCGCCGCGATCGGGGCGAGCCCACCCGCGTCGGCTCCGGATCAGCGCGATCGCCAGCGCGATCGTCACCAGCACGCCCGCGACGATCCAGACGAGCGCGAATTGACCTCCGGCGTCGGTCGTCACGGCAACTGGCAGGCCTGACGGGCTGGTCGCGGTCGGGTCGATCCCACCGGCGAACGCGACGTCGCTCGGCGCTGGACCGGCGCTCGAGCCGACAACGGCGCCGGACGAGCTGGTCGATGGCGACGCCGTCGGGGTTGGAGTCGGCGTCGGGCGCGGTGACGCGGTCGGGCTCGGGCGCGCCGCCGTCGGCGGTGGCGAGGCCGCGACCCGGTCAACGAAAGGCTGGATCGACACCCAGTCGCCCTCCCAGGCCATGCGGACCTTGCCGTAGTGCCACGGCGTGAAGAATCCCGCGAGCTGCTTCGGGCTGAGCGTCGTGTCCGGCCGCATGTCGTAGCCGTAGCTCGTGCTCTGGAGACCCCACAGCGGCCCGACCACCCGAACGCTCGTGACGGTGAACCTGGTGGTCGCGGCAGGATCCGCGGTCGCGTTGAACCCGGTCAGGACCCACGCATGCGTGCCGTGGGCGACCGTGATCCCGACCGGCAGGTTCGTCCGGCGCAGGTTGGTGACCGCCGACCGGAGCGCCGCGTTGAAGCTGCCGCTCGCGACGAGCCGGTAACGGCCGTCGACGAAGTGCCGAAGCCCGTACGTCCAGCCGGCTGGATCGATACCGTCGGAGACCGGGATGTCGTAGCGATTGTGAGCGCGCATCGCGTCGAAGTAGCGCTCCTGGTTTGCCCGCGAGTGATCGGCCGCATGGTCGGCGATGTTCCGGACGATCTGGACGTCCGCCGCCGTGCACCACAGCCACGTCTTCTGCGTGGTGAACACCCCGGACCGGTAGAGATCGATCGCCCCGGTCCAGTGCGGGATCGCCGCCGCGGTCTCGGCGCGGGGCGATGTCCCGGCCGCCGCGAGGGCGACGAGCGCGCCGAGGACCGCGACGATCCATCGGCCGGCGAGCGGGACGCGGCGGACGCCGTTCATCGGACCATCGTGGCGCCGGGAACCGATTCGTGCTCCCGCGTCGCCGGCGGGCAGGCCCGCCTGGGCTAGGTCCCCGTCCCGGGCTGCCGGTCGAGGAGCTCCACGCCGATGACGACGAGGTCGTCGGGGCCCGTGTTCTCGAGGGTGTGCGGCGGCGTGCCCGGCGAGAACATCGCTCGCGGCAGGACGAACCCCGGATCGGCCCGCGTGTCCAGCATCACCTCGCCTGCGGGATCGCGCCGGATGAACTGCGAGCCCGAGATCACGTACATCGCGGTCGGCGCCAGATGGGTGTGGACGGGGGTGATGTCGCCGGATCGGATCGTGGTCTCGATGATCCGGACGATGTCGTTCTCGAACAGCACCCGATGGTGCTCAGGGGCCGCGACCACGCCGTCGAGCTCGTCCGTCGCCACCGAAACCACCTCCATCCGACGCCGGTCCGGCGAGTCCAGGTCGGTGCGCCGGCGCGCGACTCAGATCTTGAGCACCGACAGGATGTTGCCCGCGGGATCCTTGAACCAGGCGATCGCGGGACCACCCGCGTCGCGGGCGATGCCGCGATTGTCCTGGTTCATGCCGGGGTACCGCTCGAACACGACGCCGGCGGCGGTGAGCCGGTCGACGGTGGCCTCGATGTCGTCGACGGGAAAGTTCAGGACCGTGAACGTGGCCGGCTCGTGGTTCGGCTTGGGATAGATGATCCCGCGCCCGCCGCCGGCGAACCGCAGGTTGAGCATGCCGTCGTCCTCGGTCACGTCGAGCCCGAGGGTCTCGCCGTAGAAGACCCGCGCCGCGGCGATGTCGTTCGACGAGAAGCCGGAGAACGCCTGGCTGTCCTTGAGCATCGGTGGTTCCTCCATGGAGCGTCGTGGCACGGACGACCTCACGGGTCGACCGCCGTTGCCAATGGTGACGGTCGAAGGCGCCAGGACTCATCGGTCGGGCGGGCGTTCCGTCCGCGCTGGATCGCCGCCGGGTCGCCGGCCGTGCCGGCGGCGTCGGTCCGTCAGCCCTTCAGCCAGTCGAGGAACGCGTCGGTGGTCTTCTTCTGGCCGAAGTAGTTCGAGTGCTCGATCCCCTCGGCCTTGTCGAACACGCAGGTGACCGTGACCGGGAAGGGGCTCACGATCGCCTTGCCGACGATGCTGTCGATGTCGACCATTCCGTCGTTCGGGCCCTTGAAGACGACCTCGTCCTTCAGCTCGTCCGCGAAGAAGGCCTTCAGGTCCGGGTCGGTCGGCTCGTAATCCGAGACGACGGCTCGGTACGAGGAGCCGGCACCCAGCTTGGGCTGCGCGTTCAGCCCGGCGAGGAACGGCCGCTTGGGCGACATCGCGTCGAGGCCGTGCAGGTCGTGCGCGGTCTCGACCGCGAGGCCCCGGATCAGGCCGAAGATCGTCTCGAGGACATCCACCGCGGCCGGGACCGGGGCGAACGACAGGAGCGTCGTCAGGCGATCGATCATCTGGTTCCAGCGATCGACGTCGGCCAGCGCCGTCCCGTTGCTCGTCGCGCCGACCAGGACGGCCGTCCCGACCTTCAGATTCGGGGCCAGCGTGCCGAGGTCGTCCGGTCGCTCGGCGATCGAGCGCGTCACGAGCCCGCCGCGCGAGTGGCAGACGATGTCGACCTCGAGCGCGTGGTTGCCGACGAGCTTCAGGAACTCCCGGGCGTTGTCGATCGGCGAGTCGGCGAGGGTCGGATGGTCGAAGGCGATCACCCGACCCCACGGATCGGCGTCCGTCGCGCCGTAGCGCTTGTGGAGCTCGGCGAGGGTCGCCGCAGGCAGGCGAAAGAACGCACCCGCGATCGTGTCGAACGTCCCGTGGATGAGCAGCAGGGCGCGCTTGCCTTCGAGCTTCTTCCAGGCCGCGTCGTCGAGCTCGCGGAATGTGGCGTCCGGACCGTAGGCGCGGAGCCGGGTCGGGTGGTGCTCGCGATCCCACTCCCGGACCTTGAACTCGATGATCTTGCCGCCGACCTTCTGGACAGGCAGAGTGATCACCTGGAGGATCTTCGAGAGGCCGAGTCCGCGGGTCGCCCCGGACGGCGCTCGCGGGATCTCGAACAGGTCGGTGCCCGCGGGCGTGACGGTGTCGCCGCCGGTCGCGCCCCGAGTCACGCCTCGGGTGCCGTCCCCGGTCGATCGCACCGGGAGGTGCCACGTCGTGATCCCGTGCTCGTCGCGGGACAGGACGACCTGCGCCCGGCCCTGGCGTGCTTTCGGGATCGCAATGCGGATCGGTGGCGGGGGAGGCGCCGCAATGTCGCCCGCCTCCCCGCGTCGCGGGGCGCGCGCGTCGCGCGTCGGCGCCGGCGCCGACGGCGCACCGAGCGAGTCGTCGCCGCCGAGCGAGTCGTCGCCGGGCTCGACGTCGACCGGCTCCTCGATCCGGATCGTCCGGCGCGGCTTGGCCTTGTGGCGCCCGAGGGCCCGCCGGAGCTGGTCCGGCAGCTGGTCGCGCATGTCGCGGGTCAGCTCGCCCGACCCGGCGCCGCTCTCGACGACGACGTTGCCCGCCAGACCGGGCGCGTCGATCCGGATCCCGTCGACCGTCACCGGCTGCCCGCCGGTCAGCGTCTCGCTGCTCATCAATTCCTCCCGCGATTCGTCGTCATGTCATTCGCTCCGGATCGGCAGGGGCGTCACCTGCGATTTGCGGGCGATCCGGATGTCCACGAGGGACCGGAATTCGTGGACGTCGAAGCTGTCCCGCCCGCGATCCGCGGCATCCCGGAACCCTTCCCGGAACGTGAGCCTGGTCGCGTCGAGGATCACGAGATCCTGCCGGTCCAGCCGGCTGCGCACCTCGTTCAGGTTCGGGTCGCCGTCCCTCTGATGACGCTGGATCTCCCACGGGTCGGCCTGCACGTCCGGACCCGAGCGGCCGCCCTGATGGGCCCATGGCGCGCGCGATGCCGGAGGAGCCTCCAGCAGGTTCGCCGGTCGCCTCGCGGCAGGTGCCGCCACCACGCTCGCGGGCGGCTGATCGACCACGACCATGCCGGCCGCCTTGCCCGTGCTCGGCTGCAGAGTCTGGAACGCCTCGTGGAACTCCTGGCTCCGCCAGTAGCCCACGTTGGCGTGCCCCACGTACATGACGATGAATGGGTAGATCCCGATGGCTTCGAGGCACGCGGCGTAGAGGAGCGCGAGGTCGATGCACGTCCCGGACTGCGTCCGGATGACGTCTGTCGGCGTCCGGAGCCGCTGAGCGTGCTTGACATAGGTCGGCGGTGGATTGACGTAGGACAGGTCGTAGTCGAATGACAGGCTGCTCCAGATCGCCATGGCCTGGTTGTCGACGCCCTTGTACGGCTGGTCCCTTCCCTTGTCGACCGCCTGGTAGCCGAGAAATCCACCCCCGCGGCTGTCATCCCCGAACCGAAGCGCGGGCAGAGCCCGCCGCCGGATCTCGTCCACGGCCGGGTCGCGCGGCAGCACGAAGGACGGCAGCCAGCGGGTCTGCTCGTCCGTATCCATCCACTCGTCGACCGAGGCGAGGATCACCCGTTTCGTCTCCTCGCGGAGGATCACGTGATCGCGCCGGACACGGAAGTAGACGACCGACTGGACGTTCTCGTGCGCACTGCGCAGGAGGTCGCTCGTGAGCGGAATCCGGATGCTGTCGCGGATCTCGGTGACCGGCTCGGTCAGGGACAGCGTTGCGCGATACGGGAAGGAGTGGTGTCCGACGTAGAGGACCACCTCGACCTCGACACCGTCGACCGTGCCGTCGATTCCCTTCCGGAGACGGAAGCTTTCGAAGAGCGAGCCGTTGTTGTGGAGGTCGACGTAGTTCACGACGTCGTGCACCTCGGCCTCGACCCACACCTCGCGGGACGGGAGAATCTTCGTCGGCTCGCCCGCGACGAGATGGCGCGGGGCGTTCGGACGATCATGTGGCGACGCCGCACCGGTTTCCTCCGGTCGCGTTCCCGGCGCTGCCTTGTCGACGAGTGCCTCCTCGACCGCGTCTGACGGCGGGGCGTCGGTTCCGGCCGCGGCCACCACGGCCACCGGCGCCTCGGGCGAACCGCCCGTCGCGGCAATCGCGACGACCGTGGTTCCGGAGGCCTTGGGAGTCGCCTGCACCCCGAAGCTCACGGCGGCGCCGGCCACGCTGACCGTCCGGCTGAGGGCCGCGGCCTCGGCGGCCGATCCGTCGGCGATCGCGTCGATCTCCGACCAGAGGACGATCCCGAGGCCACTGAGCACGCCGGGCTTGACCCGCATGTCCCCCAGCGTTCGGGCGAAGGCAATGACCGTGCCCCAGCTGCTGTCTGCCCAGTTCGCATAGAACCTGGTGAAGAACAGCTCGGCCATCGTCGCGTTGACGACGTCCTGGAACCCGATGGCGGCTTCCGCGCCGGC
>DATNBW010000219.1:0-8131 GCA_035607275.1 Verrucomicrobiia bacterium
GTCGGCGATCCCTTTGCCGAGAAGCTCCTGATCGAGGCCTCGCTCGAGCTGATCCGGGGCGGACTGGTCGCCGGGCTCCAGGACCTCGGCGCGGGCGGGATCACGTGCGCCACGTCGGAAACTGCCGACCGGGCAGGGACCGGCATGCGGATCGAGCTCGGCGCGATTCCGCGCCGCGAGCCGGGGATGGAGCCGTTCGAGGTCCTGATCAGCGAGTCCCAGGAGCGGATGCTGGCGGTCGTCGAGCCGGCGCGCTGGGACGCGGTCCGCGGCGTCTGCGAGCGCTGGGGACTGCCGGTCGCGGTGATCGGCCGGGTCACCGACGATGGCGACGTCACGGTCGTCGACGATGCCGGTGCCGAGATCGCCCGGATCCCGGCCTCCGCCCTGACCAGCGACGCGATCGTCCACCAGCGGGTCGCCGCGGCACCGGTCCGTCGCCGGGCCGCGCCGGCTCCGGGCGCACCGGCCACCGCGTCGGACGGGCTGCCGGAGCGGGGAATGGATCCCGGCGCCGTCCTGACGGCCCTGATCGGCTCGGCCAACCTCGCCAGCCGGCGCCCGGTGTTCGAGCAGTACGACTCGACCGTCCAGGCCAATACCGTCGCCGGACCCGGTCACGGCGCCGCGATCATCCGGATCAAGGGCACGACCAGGGCCCTGGTCGCCACGACGGATGCCAACCAGGCCATCGGCGCCCTCGACCCGTGGCTGGGCGCCGCGTTGAGCGTCGCCGAGGCCACGCGGAACGTCGCGATCACCGGCGCCCGGCCGCTCGGGGTCACGAATTGCCTGAACTACGGCGATCCGACCCGGCCCGAGGCGTTCTGGCAGCTCACCGAGGGCGTCAGGGGCCTCGCCGATGCCTGCCGCGCTCTCGGCCTGCCGGTCACGGGTGGCAACGTGTCGCTCTACAACGAGTCCCCGACCGGGGCGATCGCGCCGACCCCCGAGATCGGGGTCGTCGGCCTCCTCGACGACGTCGCGCGGCGGGTCGATCCCGCGTGGCGGGCGGCCGGCGATCGCGTCCTGCTCGTCGGCGAGGCGACGCCCGGCCTGGCCGGCAGTGCCTATGCCGAGCTGGCCGGCCTGGCCGCCGAGGACGGCCCGCCGAGCCTCGACCTCGATCGGGAGCGGCGGCTCCAGGCGTTCGTCCGGGAGGCGGCCGAGCGCGAGCTGCTCGCATCCGCCCAGGACGTGTCGGGCGGCGGTCTGGCGGTCGCCCTGGCCGAGTGCTCGCTGTGGGCGGATCGCGACCGGGGCCTGGGCGCCCGGCTCCGGGTCGGCGTCGCCAGCTCGCCGGCCGTCGACCTGTTCGGGGAGAGCCCGTCGCGGATCGTCGTGTCGGCGACGCCGCGCCATGTGCCCGCGCTCGTCCTCCTCGCCCGCCAGCACGGCCTCCCGGTCGAGGAGCTCGGCGAGGTCACGGCGCGGCCGGACGACGCGACGCCGGCCCGGCTCGTCATCGCCCTGCACGGCTCCGGAGCCACCGGATCGGCGGAGGATCGCGGCAGCCGCGTCGCCGACGAGCTGATCGTCGGCCTCGACGAGCTGCGCCATGCCTGGGAGGGCGGCCTGTCGCGCGCCCTCGGCTGGGATCAGCGCTGATGTGCGGCGTCTTCGGGGTCGTCCTCCCGCCCGGCGGCGATCAGAGCGCGGCGGCGCTCGCCTCGCTCGGGCTGTTCGCGCTCCAGCACCGGGGCCAGGAGTCGGCCGGGGTCGCGGTCAGCGACGGCGAGCAGCTGATGCTCTACAAGGACCTCGGGATGATCGCCTCGGTGCTCGACGAGCGCCGCCTGCCGTCGCTCCGGGGCGGCCTGGCGATCGCCCACTGCCGCTACTCGACGACCGGTTCGACGGTCTGGGAGAACGCCCAGCCGACGTTCCGGCTCGGGCCGCGGCGAGCCCTCGCGATCGGCCACAACGGCAATCTCGTCAACACCCGCGAGCTGCTCGGCCAGCTGGCCGGGGGCCGCGGCCGTCTGCCGGCCTCAACCGACACGGAGCTCCTCACCGCCCTCCTCGCCGACGAGCCCGCCGCGGACACGGTCGATGCCCTCGTCCGCGTCCTGCCCCGCGTCCACGGCGCGTTCAGCCTCGTGATCCTCGACGAGCGGCGGGTCATCGGGGTTCGCGACCCGTTCGGCTTCCGTCCGCTCGTCCTCGGCCGGCTGCCCGCACCGGATTCGGCGGCCGCCGCCGCAGGTCCCGGCCTGTGGGGCGACGACGCCGGCGACGATGCGACGTCGGGCTGGGTGCTGGCCAGCGAGACGACCGGGCTCGACATCGTCGGCGCCGAGTTCATCCGTGACGTCGAGCCGGGTGAGATCGTCATCCTCGAGGCGGGCCGGGCGCCGCGCTCGGTCCGCTATGCCGCGGCCAAGCCCGCGCTCTGCGTGTTCGAGCTGATCTACTTCGCCCGGCCCGATTCGTACATGGAGGGCCGCAACCTGTACGAGGTCCGGCGCCGGATGGGCGAGGAGCTGGCGGGCGAGCACCCGGCCCTGACCGATCTCGTGATGCCGGTCCCGGACACGGGCGCCCCGGCCGCCGCCGGCTACGCGGAGGTGTCCGGGATCCCGTACCGCGAGGGCCTGATCCGCAACCGCTACACCGGCCGGACGTTCATCCAGCCGAGCCAGACGATGCGCCATCGCGGCGTGACGATGAAGCTGAACCCGCTTCGCGAGGTCGTCCGCGGCAAGCGCCTGACCGTCGTCGACGACTCGATCGTGCGCGGCACGACGACCAAGCAGATCGTCGAGGTGCTCCGGCGAGCCGGGGCGGCCGAGGTCCACGTCCGGATCAGCGCTCCGCCGATCTATCACCCGTGCTTCTACGGGATCGACACCCAGGTCGAGACCGAGCTGATCGCCGCCACCCACTCGGTCGAGGAGATCCGGTCGTTCATCGGCGCCGATTCGCTCGGCTACCTTTCGATCCGCGGCGTGCTCGCGGCGCTCGACCTGCCCTATGACCGCTTCTGCTTCGCCTGCTTCGACGGCAACTATCCGGAGCCGGTCCCGTACGACGCGGCATCGCGCAAGTTCGTCCTGGAAGAAGCGTTGCCGGCACGTGGCTGAGCCGCGCACCGCCTACGCGGCCGCCGGGGTCGACGTCGCTGCGGGCGATCGGGCGGTCGAGCTGATGCGGGCCGCCGTCGAGCGGACCCGCCGACCGGAGGTCCTCGGCGGCCTCGGCGGGTTCGGGGCCGCGATCACGATCCCGGCCGGCGTTCGGGAGCCCGTGCTCGTGTCGTCAACCGACGGAGTCGGGACGAAGACCGTGATCGCCGCGGCGCTCGGGCGGTACGACACGATCGGTCGCGACCTCGTGGCGATGTGCGCCGACGACGTCGTGTGCAGCGGCGCGGCGCCGCTGTTCTTCCTCGATTACGTGGCCGTCGGCCGGCTCGATCCCGAGCAGATCGCCGACCTCGTCGGCGGCGTCGCGGCCGGCTGCGTCGATGCCGGTTGCGCCCTCGTCGGCGGCGAGACGGCCGAGCACCCGGGCCTGATGCAGCCGGGCGACTTCGACCTCGCCGGGTTCTGCGTCGGCGTCGTCGAGCGGGCCGACTGGCTCGACGGCAGCGCCGTCCGGGCCGGCGACCAGATCGTCGGACTCGCCTCGAGCGGTCTCCATGCCAACGGCTACTCGCTGGTCCGTTCGCAGATGGCCAAATGGGATCTCGATCTCGGCCGGCCGTACCAGGAGCAGCTGATGCTCACGCTCGGTCGGGAGGCCGCGGCCGAGGCGATGGCCGCCGAGCCTGGGCATGCGTTTACGACCCTCGGCGACGTCCTCCTCACGCCGACGACCGTCTACGCCGGCGCGATCCTGCGGGTCCGTGGCGCGATCCGAGCGGCGGGCCACGATCTCCGCGGCCTCGCCCACATCACCGGCGGCGGACTCCACGGCAACGTGCCCCGGGCACTGCCGGAGGGGCTTGCCGCCCGCCTCGACCCGTCGACCTGGCGGATGCCGTCGATCGTCCGGCTGATCGGGGCGCTCGGCGGGCTCGACGACGGGGAGCTCCGGGCGACCTTCAACGGCGGCCTCGGGATGATCGCCGTCGTCGACCCGGCCGCCGTCCCGGTGACGCTGGCGGCGTTCGCGGCCGAAGGGGTCGCGGCGGCCGTCGTCGGCGAGGTCGGCCCGGGCGACGGCGGTTCGCGCTACGTCGAGGGACCCCTCAGCTCGTGAACGGCCGGATCGCCGTCGCCGTCTCGGGCGCGGGCTCGAACCTCCGGTCGCTGCATGCCGCGGCTGCCCGTGGCGAGCTCGGCGGGAAGATCGTGCTCGTCGTCGCGGATCGCGACTGCCCGGCCCTCGATTGGGCACGCCAACAGGGAATCGACACCGCCCACGTGCCCGGCGGCGCGGACGACGCCCTCGTCGACGCCCTGGCCGCCGCCCGGCCCGACGTCGTCGTCCTGGCGGGCTACATGCGGATCGTCGGGCCGCGCGTGCTGGCCGCGTATCCGGACCGGATCCTGAACACGCATCCGAGCCTCCTGCCGGCGTTTCCCGGCGGCCATCCGGTGCGCGACGCGCTCGCCCACGGCGCCACGGTGACCGGCGCCACGGTTCACCTCGTGGACGCGCATCTCGACGGCGGCCCGATCGTCCTCCAGGAGGCGGTTCCGCTCGTTGCCGGCGACGACGAGGCGGCCCTCCACGAGCGGATCAAGGCGGTCGAGCACCGGCTCCTGCCACGGGCCGTCGCCCTCCTCCTCGCCGGGGCGATCCGGGCGCCCGGGGCGGGGGAGCGGGCCGCGACGATCGACGTCGAGCGTGGCGAGTCCGGGCTGCCCGTCCCCCGGCGCGCGCTCCTGTCCGTGTCGGACAAGACCGGGCTCGTCGCTTTCGCGGAGGGCCTCGTCGGGGCCGGCTTCGAGCTCGTCTCGACCGGCGGCACCGCGCGCGCCCTTCGCGAGGCCGGCCTGCCGGTCTCGGACGTCGCGGCCGTGACCGGCGCCCCCGAGATGCTCGATGGGCGGGTGAAGACGCTCCATCCCCGCGTCCACGCCGGGATCCTGGCCGACCGCCGGCTCGTCGACCATCGCCGCCAGCTCGTGGCGGCCGGGATCGCCCCGTTCGAGCTCGTCGTCGTCAACCTCTACCCGTTCGCCGCGGCGGCGGAGCGGCCCGGGATCACGTTCGACGAGCTCGTCGAGGAGATCGACATCGGCGGCCCGTCGATGGTCCGGGCGGCCGCCAAGAACCACGCATCGGTCGCGATCGTCACGTCGCCGGACCGCTACAACGCCGTCCTTCGTGCGATCCGCGACGAGGGCGCGGTGCCGGCCGGCCTGCGCGCGGCTCTGGCGATCGAGGCCTTCCGCCACACCGCCGCGTACGACGCCCGGATCGCCGACGAGCTGCCCGGACGGATGGCCAGCGCGGGCGTCGACCTGCCCGACGAGCCCGGGATGCCCGGCGCCGCCGACCCGTACCCGCCGACGCTGACGATCGGGCTCGAGAAGGTCGAGACCCTGCGCTACGGCGAGAACCCCCACCAGGCGGCCGCCCGCTACCGACGACCCGGTCGCGACGATGTGGCCCGCGGACCGTTCGCCGGGGCCGAGCCCCCGCTCCAGGGCAAGGCGTTGAGCTACAACAACGTCCTCGACGCGTCAGCCGCGGCGATGCTCGCGCGGGCCCTGGACGGTCCGGCCTGCGTGATCGTCAAGCACACGAACCCGTGCGGCGCGGCCGAGCGAGGCTCGTTGCGCGAGGCCTGGGATGCGGCGCTCGCGGGCGATCCGGTGTCGGCGTTCGGCGGCGTGGTCGCCCTGACCCGGGTCGTCGACCGGGCCACGGCCGAGGGCCTGACGAGCCTGTTCCTCGAGGTCGTCGTCGCCCCGGCATTCGACGACGACGCCCGCCGGCTCCTCGCGGCCAAGGCCAACCTCCGGCTCATCGTCGATCCGGCGCTCGGGACGGGGGTCGTCGCCTCGACGCCTGATCCGCTCGGCGCGATCCGGACCGCCGGCGGCGCCGTCCTCGTGAGCACCCCGGATACCGCGGCCGATGACCCCGCGACCTGGCAGGTCGCGACGGTTCGCTCGCCGACCGACGCCGAGCGGCGCGACCTCGAGCTGGCCTGGCGCCTGTGCCGGGGCGTCACCTCGAACGCGATCGTGCTCGTCCGCGACAGCCGGCTCATCGGGTTCGGCTCGGGCCAGACCTCGCGCGTCGACGCGGCGCGGCAGGCCGTCGAGAAGGCCCGCGCGATCTCGGGCGCCGAGGTCCTCGTCGGCGCGGCGTGCGCCTCGGACGCGTTCTACCCGTTCCCCGACGCGGTCGAGGCCTGCCTCGAGGCCGGCGTCACGGCCTACGTCCAGCCGGGCGGCTCGATGCGTGACGCGGAGGTCGTCGCCGTGGCCGACGCCGCCGGGGCGACCATGCTCGTGACCGGGGTGCGCCACTTCCGCCACTGAGCGAGGTGCAAGGACCACGGCGCGGGCACTCGCCGCGTTTGCGGGCCCGCGGCCCTTGACCGACCGGCGATCATGGTCGGCGCCGGGGGTCCGGCATCATCGTGGGCGGGGCGGCGGTTCCGGGGGAACGCTGTCCCGCCCGCCTCCTTGTCCACGCGCCCGGCGCCGTCCGACCTCCCGCGCCGTCCGCTTGAGCGATCCCGGCCACTTGACCGTTCGTCGCCCGCTCGGCCATGATCGGCCCGTGGATCGGTTCGGGAGCCTGATGGCGATGCCCGGGCGGCCCCGCTCGCGACAGGCCTGACCCAGCGCCTGCCGGCCGGGCGTCGGCCGCCGAGCAATGGCGCACCGCGCCCGCCTCCTGCCCGAACCCACCCAGGGGCCACTGCCCCGAGCCAACCCTCGAGGATCCGATGCCCGACCACGCCCGACGACGCTTCTACCTGACCACCTCGATCGCCTACGCCAACAACAAGCCGGGGATCCATACGCTGTACGAGGTCATCGGGGCGGATGTGGTCGCGCGCTGGCACCGGATGATCGGCGACGACACCCTCTTCCTGACCGGCACCGACGAACACTCGATCAACATCGCCCAGACGGCCATCGACGCCGGGCGGTCGCCCCGCGACTTCGTCGACGAGCAGGTCGGCTACTTCAAGGTCGCCGAGGACGCGCTCGGGATCAGCGCTGACCGGTTCATCCGGACGACCGACCCCGATCACGCCGAGGCGGCCCGGGAGATGATCCGACGGGCGTACGCCGCCGGCGACATCTATCCGGGGTCGTACGAGGGCTGGTACTGCCCCAACGAAGGGTTCCTCCTCGCCACCGACGTCGTGGAGACGTCGCGCGGGACGATCTGCCCGAACCACCCCGACGTCCCGCTCCAGTGGCTGACCGAGCGGAACTGGTTCTTCCGCCTGTCGGCCTACCAGGAGCGGCTCGAGCGCCACTTCGCGGACCACCCCGACTTCGTCCAGCCCGACTTCCGGCGGAACGAGATGCTCGGCTTCATCCGCGGCGGCCTCCAGGACTTCTCGATCAGCCGCGAGCGGACCCCCGGTGGCTGGGGGATTCCGTTCCCGATCGCCGAGAACGGCGAGACCGCCCGGCGCGAGGACGGCTCGTGGGATCCCGAGGCCGGCGTCATCTACGTCTGGTACGACGCGCTGATCAACTACATCACCGGTGCGGGCTTTCCCGACGACCCCGACGCGTTCGCCCGCTGGTGGCCGGCCGACCTCCACGTCATCGGCAAGGACATCGCCCGCTTCCACACCATCTTCTGGCCGGCGATGCTGTGGAGTGCGGGACTCGAGGCGCCGCGTCGCGTCTGGGTCCACGGCTGGCTCCTTGCCGCCGGCGGCGAGCGGATGAGCAAGAGCCGCGGCAACTTCCTCGATCCGGGCGACTTCGTGGCTGCGTTCGGCAGCGATGGCGCCCGCTACGTGGTCCTGCGCGAGGTCCCCTTCGACAAGGACGCCGAGGTGAGCTGGGACGGCTTCGTCCGGCGCTACAACGCCGACCTCGCGAACGACTTCGGGAACCTCGTCAACCGGACGGTCTCGATGACGAACCGCTATCTGGGCGGGCAGCGTCCGGACCCGCGTCCCGCTGCGGAGGCCGACACCACCTGGAGCTGGACGAGCCGCGTTCCGATGCTCCGGGCGAACATCGACGACTGC
>DATNBW010000239.1:0-8657 GCA_035607275.1 Verrucomicrobiia bacterium
CGTCCGGGGCGCGGTCGCTCGACCCCCGCAGGTACGAGACCGCGCCCGCCACGATCGAGCCCGTTGAGCTGACGAAGACGTTCTCGTTGTTCTCGGTCCAGCCCCCGTCGGCCGAGTGGAAGAGCGCGTTCACGAGTCCCGTGCCGCTCAGCAGGACCGCGCCCGTCGTCGCGCTGATCGCGAGATTGGTCGCCGACGTCTCGGCCCGCTTGCCGCGGTAGACCTGCGAGCGCGTGTCGTCGTAGACGTCGAAGAGGCCCGTCGCCGGGTGGACCCGATACAGGGCGTAGGATCGAGCGGCGATCGCCTGGGCCCGGAGCGCCTCCGCCGGCCACGTCGAGGGCATCTCGAGGGGCACGACGCCGCGCAGGTAGCGATCGATCGCGACGTGGTTGACGACCGTTGCCGTGGTCGTCAGGCGGACCCGGAAGAACCCGCGATAGACGTTCGTCGTCGTCGCCTTCGAGACGAGCTGCAGGAAGCTCGCGGTGTCGACGGGGCGGACGTACACGCTGCCGCTGACGATCTTCGTCGCCAGCGTCGCCCCGGTCGATGCGACGACCCTCAGGCTCCAGGTCGTGGCGTTGGCCGCGGTCGGCGCCAGGGTCAGCCGGGCGCTGGCGGGAAACGTCGTCGCGATCCCGTCGATCGTCCAACCGCCGACCAGGCCGACCACCGTGAGGGGCTTGACCGGCGTTGCGACGAGCCCGTTCAGGAGGAGGACCCGGACGGTCGTCCATGGGTTCCGGGTCCCGAGCGTCGTGTTCGCGTAGTAATGAGCGAGGATCTCGGGCGCCGTCTGGCCGGCCAGGGCACGGCCCCGCGCGCCGTACTGGGACATCCCGACGCCATGGCCGTAGCCGCGCCCGTGGAACGTGAGATCGGGGAGCCCCGGGGCGCCGTCGGCGGCGACGTTCGCGGTGCCGGCCGCCGGGCCGAGCGCCGACAGGGCCAGCGCGGCGATCGCGGCGAGGACGAGGCTCGACCAGGGACGACGAGCGAGCCGCGCTCGACGGGTCGCGGAGCCGGTGGATCGGGGGCGAGTGCGGGCGGGCGGGTGGCCGGACGGCGGACGGGTCAGCATCGATTCCTCTGCGGGCGCGGTCACCATGCCCGGTGCCGTCACGCACCGGCCATGGCCCGACGGGGCCAGCGGTTCCATCCGATCGGGTCAGGCGCCGCGACGCTGCGGCGGCCGGCCCGCGCGACCCTCGCGATCGCGGCACGTGCCCGGGAGGTGGCGCTCTACCCTGTTCCCATGGCGATCCGATTCTATGTCGGTCACGGGGCCAGCGGCTCGGCGGCGAGCATGGCCGGCCACGTCAAGGGCCTGATCGAGCGGGGGGTCGACGCGCGGGCCATCGACCTGCCGCTCAAGAAGGCCGAGGACGCGGTCCCGGCGTTCCGGGCGATCGTCCCGGACGGACCCGCCGCGCCGGGCGCCGACGGCCTGCCGATCGGCGTCGGGGGCCAGTCGTACGGTGGCCGGGTCGCGAGCCTGGCCGCGGCCGAGCCCGAGACCGACTACGCCGCCCTCGTCCTGTTCAGCTTTCCGCTTCATCCACCGGGCGCCCCCGGCAAGGCCGACGAGCGGACCGCCCACTTCCCCGCGATCCGCTGTCCGGTCCTGTTCCTCTCCGGCGACGCCGACCCGTTCGCCCGTGTCGACCTCCTGCGGACCCGCATCGCCCTCCTCCGCGACGCCGAGCTGGTCACGTATCCGCGTCTCGGTCACACGCTGAAGCCGGTCCTCTCCGACGCCCTCGACCGCGCGGCCGCGTTCCTCCTCGCGCGCGGCTGAGGGCCGTTCGCCGGGCGTCCTCGAGGGCGTCCTCGAGGCCGTCCTCGACGTGCGGCATGGCGCTGCAATGTCTGGTATGGACAAGGCCCGTATGCTGGGCCGTACCCCAGGGGCTGCGGCGGACGGAGGACGTGCAGCCGAACCGAAGACGTTGCCGCCGGATTGCTGACCCTACGGCGCACGCGCCCAAACCCCCAGGCGCCTGCGTCCCTTTCCGCCCGGCTCTCGTCCGTCCATCGCTCGGCGCGCTCACCGCGCCGTCCCGGTAGGAAGGAGCACCATTGCCAGACGTGGCTGGCCGCCGTCGTGCGGTCCCCGTGGCCCTGTTGGTCGCGGCACTTCTCGTCTCGATCCTGCCGTCCGTCGCCGTCGCGACCGCCCCGCCCGGTCTCGAGCGCTTCCTGTACGCACTCGGCCAGGTCGAATCGGGCGGCAGCTACACCGCCCGCAACGAGACCAGCGGCGCGTACGGCAAGTACCAGATCATGCCGGCGAGCTGGGCCGCATGGGCCAAGACCTATCTCGGCAGCTCGACGGCGCCCCAGACGCCGACGAACCAGGAGATCGTCGCCCACCGCAAGGTGACCGCCCTCTACTGGTGGCTCGACAGCTGGCCGACGGTCGCCCACTGGTGGCTGACCGGGTCGTCCGAGCGGAACTCGAGCCTGTGGTCGTCGTTCTCCCGCTCGTATGTCCAGAAGGTCATGACGGTGATGGCCTCGGCCGGCGACGTCGCCGGCACGACGAGCACCACCACGACCTCGTCGTGGATCACCTCGAACGACACCCGCCTGGCCGACACGAGCAAGGCGATTGCCTACCATCTCTCCTGGTCGACCGCGGCCTATGCCACCTACTCGGGCGGCCAGGTGAAATACGCGACCCGGACGGGCGCGTCGGCGACCCTCACGTTCACCGGCAACGGGATCGCCTGGATCGGGCCGGTCGGTCCGACCCGGGGCACGGCTCGGGTCTACATCGATGGCAAGGCCGTCGCCACCATCGACCTCCGCCGATCGGATTTCCAGGCCCGCAAGCTGCTGTTCTCGAGGGCCGTCACGCCGGGCACCCATACGTTCCGGATCGTGGTCACGAGCAGCGGCCGGCCGGTCGCGATCGATAACCTCATCGTCGGCAGATAACCCGACCGCGGCCCCGGCCCCCAGGCCCGGCGCACGACGCCCGTTCCGGTTCGCCGGGACGGGCGTCGGCGATTCGACCCGACGGAGTCAGCGCCAGGGCGGCGTTCCGCTCAACGGGCGGCCAGGACCTCGATCTCGATCCGGGCATCGAGGGCCAGCCGGCTCACGCCGACGGTCGCGCGCACCGGCGGCTCGGTCGGGAAGTACTCGCGGTAGATCGCGTTCATCGCCGCGAACTCGTCGAAGTCGACGATGTAGACGGTGCACTTCACGATGTCCCGATAGTCGAGCCCGACGATCCGGAGCAGCCGGCCGACGTTGTCGAGCATCGCCCGGGTCTCGGCCTCGATGCCGCCCGGCACGGGCCCGCTCGAGCCCGGCGCATCGCCGATCTGGCCGGCGATGAACACGAACCCGTTGGCCTCGACGATCTTCGAGAATGGCAGCGATCCCGGTTCGAGGCCGGGGCGATCGGGCACGGTCTTCGGCATGGCGACAGCTCCCTCGTGACGGTGGCGGACCCGCTCGGAGTCTACGAGTTCGGCTCGACGGCAGGTCAGCGAGCGAAGCCGAGGACCTCGCTCGCGTCGTAGTTCGTGACCCACGCGCGATCGGGCGCGAGCTCGACCGCGGCCGGCAGCGAGACAGGGTACTCCGCGACGACCCGGCCACCCGGCAGCTCGAGGCGGACGACCGTCCCGACGCGTCCCGGCCGTCGGGCGGCGATCCAGGCCTCGGTGCCGGAGACGTCGAGGGCAAGGATCTCGTCGATCCCGACGAGCGGGACATGACGGGTGATCGTGTTCGTCTTCGGGTCGATGCCCCATAGCTCGTTCGCTCGCGCTCCCCACACGAGGCCGCCGTTGAACGCGAGCGGGATGCCGCCGCCCGTTTCGATGACCGCAGCGACGGTCGCATCGGCGGCGATCCTCCGGACCGGCGTGTGGTCCGACGAGACCCAGCGCGCGCCGGCGCCGGCCACGATCTCCATGTGCTCGTTGACGTCGACGTCGACCGCGACCCGGCCGAGGATGCGTCCGGTCGCCGGATCGACATGGAGGACGTTGCCGGCCTTCTCGAGCGCCCAGACCGTCCCGGCTTCGCCCACGGCCAGCCCGCCCAGGGCCATCGTCGCGATGCCGCGCACGGCATGATCCCGCCCGCTGACGACGACGATCCCCTCCCCGGTGGTCCCGGTGTCGTACCGGCTGACCTCGACCGCGTCCCCGTCGCCGATCACGACCGACGACGCGCCCGGACCGATGTCGATCGCCGCGATCTCGGTCCCGCTGGAGAGATCGAGCGAGATCAGGTGGCCGCTGTCGGTCGCGACCACCCACCCGATCCGCCCGGCGATCGCCATCCCGATCGGCCCGCTGCCGCTCAGGCGGATCCGGATCGGCGCCCCGGCCGAGGCGGACGGCGGTGCCGCGGCCGACTGGCGGGGCGAGGCCATGGGCGTCGCGACCGGGCTCGCCGCCGACGACGGGTTCGTGCCCGCCGAGAGGGCGCTCGAGGCCGGTCCGGGGCCGGTCCCGCCGCACCCGGTCGCAGCGAGCAGAACGCCCAACGCGAGCGCTCGAACGCGGTAGCCTTCGGCTCGCATGGACGCCCTCACCACGACCGGTCTGACCAAGGCATACGGGCGTGCCCGCCCGCGGGTTCACCTGCCCGGCCGGGACCCGACGGGCGAGGTCCGCGCGCTCGAGGACCTGACGATCGGCGTCGTCGAAGGCGAGATCTTCGGCTTCCTCGGGCCGAACGGCGCGGGCAAGTCGACGACGATCCGGCTGCTCCTCGGCTTCCTCCACCCGACCGCGGGATCGGCCACGGTCCTCGGCCTCGACATCGTTCGCGACACCGTCGCGATCCGGAGTCGGGTCGGCTACCTCCCCGGCGGGATCGCGCTGTACGACTCGCTCAGCGGCGAGCGGCTCCTCGACTACCTCGGCGAGCTGACCGGCCGGCCGTCGACGCGCCGGGCCGAGCTGCTGGACCGCCTGGAGCTCTCGGCGCGGACGCTGCGCCGCCCGGTTCGCGACTACTCGCGCGGGATGCGCCAGAAGATCGGGATCATCCAGGCCCTCCAGCACGACCCGGAGCTCGCGATCCTGGACGAGCCGACCGAGGGTCTCGACCCGCTGATGCAGCGCGCCTTCTACGGGATCCTCGACGACCTCAAGGCCGCTGGCCGGACGATCTTCTTCTCCTCCCATGTCCTGTCCGAGGTCGAGCGGGTCTGCGATCGGGTCGCCATCGTGCGCCGGGGCCGGCTCGTGGCGCTCCAGGACGTCGCCAGCCTGCTCGAGCACCGCAAGCGGAATGTCGAGCTGCGGGTGGCCGACGGCGACCTGCCGTCGCTCGACGGCGTTGCGGGCGTGAGCGCGATCGGCCGGACGGCGGACGGCCGGCTGACGTGCCAGCTCGAGGGGGACGTGGGGCCGTTCCTGGCGGCGATCGCGGGCCATCGGATCAGCGATCTGACGATCGAGCCGGCCCACCTGGAGGAGGCGTTCCTCGAGCTGTACGAGGACCGGGAACCCGAGGACGGTGACGAGATCCCGACGGCACCGGCGGCGGTCCCCGGATGAACCGCGTTCTCTTCGGTCACCTGTGGCGCTCGCAGCGGACGAAGCTGCTGGTCGTCTGCGTGGCGATGACCGCCTGGAACACGTTCCTGCCGGTCATCTACAAGTCGTTCGGCCAGCAGATGAAGATCCTCGTCGACTCGGGCGTCATTCCCAGGCAGCTGACCAACTTCGGCGGCGGCGACGTGTTCAGCCTGTCGGGTGCGGTCGCCGTCGGATACATCCACCCGATCTCGATCATCCTCGTGTCGATCTTCGCAATCGGGTTCGCGACCTCGGCGATCGCGGGCGAACGCCAGCGCGGAACCCTCGAGGTCCTGCTCGCCCGGCCGCTGTCCCGTCGGCAGGTGTACGTGACGACGCTGGCCGCGGTCCTCCTCTTCATCGGGCTCGTCCTCGCAGCGGCGTCGCTCGGCACGATCCTGGGCTCGGGCATCGTCGGCGTCGCGGGCGAGCTCACCGTGGCCCGTCTGCCGATCCTGTGGCTCAACGGGATGCTCCTCTGGGGATCGATCGCTGCGATCGCGCTGGCCGCGTCGGTGTCGTTCGACCGGTTGACGCCGGCCCTCGGCGTGACCGTCGCGATCGTGATCGTGTCGTACTTCCTGTACGTGCTCGGGTCGCTCTGGCCGGACGCCGCCGGGCTCGAGCCGTACTCGCTCTTCAACTACCTGGCGTCGCGCGACATCCTCAACGGGACGGTGGATCTCGCCGGGTTCGGGCTGCTCGCCCTGGTCGGCGCCGTCGCGATCGGTGTCGCCATGGTCGTCTTCCCGCGGCGCGACCTCGCCGCGCCGAGCTGAGCCGGCGGCCGCCGATGGATGGCCCGCCGATCCCGCGGCTGACGACGCCCCGGATGGTCCTGCGCGAATGGCGGGAGTCGGATCGCGGGCCGTTCGCGGAGCTCAACGCGGATCCGCGGGTCGCCGAGTTCCTCAGTGGAACGCTCGACCGAGCCGCCAGCGACGCGCTGGTCGACCGGATCCGCGACCACTGGGCGACCAATGGGTACGGGCTGTGGGCCGTCGAGAGCCTCGGGGATGGGGCGTTCCTCGGGTTCGTCGGGCTGGCCACGTACACGTTCGAGGCGCCGTTCATGCCGTCCGTCGAGGTCGGCTGGCGGCTGGCGTCCGCGGCGTGGGGTCACGGCTACGCGACGGAGGCGGCTCGGGCGGCGCTCCGGTTCGGGTTCGAGGACCTCCGGCTGGGCGAGATCGTCTCGTTCACCGTGCCGGAAAATCTCAGGTCGCGGGCGGTCATGGAGCGGCTGGGAATGACCCGCGATCCGGCTGGCGACTTCGACCATCCGCGCTTCGCGGAGGGCCATCGGCTGCGCCGGCATGTGCTGTACCGGCTCCGGCGTGAGGCGTGGCGCGCCGCCAACGCGGAGAGCTGAGCGGACGGCGTCTATTCCGTGAACGCGTATTCGGTGCCCGGCTCCGCCGGCGGATCCCCGTTCATTCACCGGGTGCATGGACGGTGGCCCAGGGAACGTCTGCGGGGCAGAGTCATTCACCCGGCGATTTGGAAGTCAGCGACACCGCGCATCTCGGCGCCGCAATACGCGTTCCGTGAATACCGCCTGCGGGTCGGCGGTCAGAGGAGCCGGTCGGCCGCCTCCACCGCGCGCTGGCACCACCACGCGAGGTCGTCGGCGGCGCTGACGCCCGATGCGAGCGTGATGCCGGCCTCGGCGTCCAACCCCTTGCGCCAGCCGCGGAGGAGCAGCCCGACGAGGATCGCGATGTCGTCCTGGGCGCCGGGTTGGGTTCCACGGCGCGCCCAATAGCGGCGCAGCACCTCATCGGGTGGCAGCGGCAGGGCGTTGACGTTGGCAACGAGGAACCAGCCGAGCTCGACGCCCGCCGGCGCCACCGTCACCATCTGCCAGTCGACCATCTCGACGGCGCCATCCGCCGCGATGCCGGCATTCGCCAGCTTCAGGTCGCCGTGGATGAGCGAGGACGGCGCGGTGGCCATCGCATCGAGCAGCGGCTCGACGTTGTCCGCGAGGACCTCGATGATCCGCCGCGCCTCGGGCGACGCGCAGCGATCCCACGCGTCCCACCCGGGAAGGAGGCGGTCGGCGACCGCGTCGCGGGCGGAACCGGGCCGCTCGAGCGAGGTCCGGCAGATGAGGGTGACCCGGTCCTCCCAGCCGGTCCATGCCTCCTGGACGTCGAAGGCCGTTCCCTCGTCGTCGTGCAGGGCGGCCAGCGCCACGAGGACGGCGTCGAGATGTTCGGTCGAGATGGTGGCGTTCCAGTCGAACAGCACGTCGCTCAGGTCCGGCATCAGGATGGCGATTTGCGCCCGCTCGCGAACCGCGCCGAGGGCCGAGTAGCGGACTGGGGCCGGCAACAGGCTGGCGGCGTCGGCAACGACGCCTTCCCGCATCCAGTCGTCGTGCGTCGCCCGGGCGATCCAGTCGCGGTCGAAGGAGTCTCGCTTCAGGACGAAGGAGCGTCCGGCGGCGTCGCGGAACCGGTTCAGCGTCGCGCCCGACCAGCCATCATTCGGAAAGGGCTCTTCGCTCGACGGGTCGATGCCGTGCGCTCCGAGCAAGTCGTCGACCTCGCTCGCGAAGCTCATTCCTCGTCGAGGTAGTGGACGACCGAGCCCGGGCAGTTCCGGCTGATCACCACGACGAGGGGCTCGGTCGAGGACGCGTTCTCCTCGACGTGAATCTCGCCGGCCGCGATGTACACGAAGTCGCCCGCCTCGGCCTCCATCTCGTCCTCGACCCCGGTCGGACCGAACGTGTAGCGCGCCCGGCCGGACGCGATCCAGATCGACGTCTCGCACTCGCCGTGGTGATGAATCCGTGTCCGCGCGCCCGGCGCGGTCGTGACCACCGACGAGTACAGCCCGGCCGACCCGACGCGTTCCGCCGAGATCGCGATCGAGCGCTCCATGTCGGCGTTCTGGCCGGTCGACGTGGAGCGCTCCTCTGGACGGATCCGAATGGCCACGATCGCGACCTAGACGACGACCGGGTCGGGCGACCAGGACACGCGCCAGACCCGCCAGAGGGCGGACGGGTCGGACAACGGGTCGCCGTGGATGAGGGAGAAATCGGCCGGGCCGCCATCGCGCAGGACCCCGGCGTCCGGCTCGCCGAGCAGC
>DATNBW010000248.1:0-3414 GCA_035607275.1 Verrucomicrobiia bacterium
GGATTGGAGGCCCGCGGGAAGCGGCTCTTGAAGAACTCGGGCGTCGCCTCGTGGAGGTCGAGGATGATCGGCACCCCGGCGAGCCGGAGCGGCAGCGCCGCGAACACGAGCGGGTCCGGCGGGGCCGCCACCTGGACGACCGAGTAGCGCCGCCGGCGATGGGCCCGGACGAGCGCCCAGCCGGACCGGACCAGGAACGAGCCGTACTCGACGAGGTACGTCAGCAGCCCGGCGCCCTGGTGCCGCCCGACGTCGATCGGGATCGTCCGGATGCCGATCGCCTCGGCGGCCGGATTGCCGGGGCCGCGAAGGGCGAAGACGTCGACCTCCCAGCCCGCGCCGACCAGCGCCTCGGCCTCGCGCCGGATCCGCGGGTCCTCCTCGAACACGCTGTGGGTCACGATCGCGATCCGATGGCCGCCGCCGGTCCGACCGGCGGCGCCACCCGCTCGGCCGCTCACCGCGCGAGCCCCCGGTACAGCTCGATCACGTTCCGCCCCTGGACCTCCCACGTGTACTGGTCCAGCGCGACCGTCCGGGCGTGCAGGCGGAGCCGCTCGCGCTCGTCCGCCGGGGCGCCGAGGAGGTCGGCGATCGCGCCCGCGATGGCCGACGGGTCGTCGACGTCGACGCACGACCCGACCCCGAGCTGCCGGACGAGCCGGCAATGGGCGGTCCCCTCGGCGACGATCACCGGCACCGCCGTCTGGAGGTATTCGAACAGCTTGTTGGCGAGGTTCAGCCGCTGGTTCAGGGTCCGCGGTGGTTGGCCCACGAACCCGACGTCGGCATCGACCGTGTAGTCCTGGAGCTCGCCCGGCGGGATCGCGTCGACCACGACGATCCGACCGGGGCGCCGGGCCGCCTGCTCGACGAGCCAGGCCTGGAGCCGGCCATAGCCGATGACGACGGCGACGACGTCGGTCGCGGCCAGGCGCGGCGTCTCGAGCGCCGCGACGAGCTCCTCGATCCCGCGGTCGACGCTGAAGCCGCCCTGGTACAGGACGAGCGGCCGGTCGGCGGCGATGCCGGCAAGACTCCGCAGGCGACCGGTCCGGGCCGGCATGACCTCGCCGGGCCGCCACGCCGGCGGGCAGTTCAGGACGACCGTCGGGCGGGCGACGCCGAACAGGCGGACGACCTCGTCGGCGACGTCCGGGCTGACCGCCGTGAGCCCGGCCGCCTCGCGCATCCAGCGGCGCTCGCGGCCGCGGACGAGGGCCCTGAACCAGCCCGGCATCCGGGCCAGCCTCGCGGCCTCGGTGTGGATGTCGGCGATGTCGTAGACGAAGCGCCCGCCCGTCCGGCGCGCCGCGGCACGGATGACGGGCAGGGCAATGAGCGCCTTGCAGGCGAAGACGTCCGTGTCCGGGACGGCCTCGACGACGGCCGCGCTCCACGGGCCGACGCGCCGGGCGTGGGCCACGATCTCGGCCAGGCGGCGGAACGGCGCCCGGACCCGGTCGAGCCCACGGGGACGGCCGGGTGGCAGCGCCGTCGCGCCCGGCTCGATGCCGAGGAGGCGGGCGACCACCCGTCGCCCGGCCGCCGGCAGCGGCCGGAACGCGCTCGCGATCGTCGGATCGACGACGACGCGCCGGAGCTCGATGCCGCCGTCGAGTCGCTCGCTCGCGGGAAGGCCCGGGCCGGCGAGGCCGACGAGCGTGACCGCGTGGCCGTCCGAGGCGAGGGCGGACGCCGTCCGGAGCTGGCGCGCGTCGTACTGGAACGTGTTGGCGGCGACGATGGCGACCTTCACCGGACGGGCGCGACCGGCAGGACGGGGTGGGACACGCAGGGACTCCGCTCGAGGCCGGCGACCGGCCGCCTCGTGGGTGGGGATGTGGTCGGCGAAGCGTACCCGAGTCGTCGGCGCGGGTCCGACCCCGGACCGACGATAGAATGGCCATCCCCACCCGTCGCCCACCGTCGCCCAACCCACCGCCGGGAGCACCCATGCACCTGTTCCTGATCGGCGCGGGCCACGTCGGTCTCGTGACCGCCGTCGGTCTCGCCCGGCTCGGCCATCGCCTGACCGTCGCCGACATCGACGAGGCGCGGATCGCCGACCTCGCGAAGGGCATCCCGCCGGTCTTCGAGCCGGGCCTCGAGGAGGCGATCGGACGGGCCGCCTCCGCCGGCCTCCTGGCGTTCACGACCGACCTGGTCCCGCCCGCCGACTGCCGGTTCTCGATCGTGACCGTCTCGACCCCGACCGGGCCGGACGGCCCGCTCTCGACCGCAAACGTGGAACGGGTCGTCGAGGGTCTCGTCGATCGGACCGGCCCCGAGCACACGATCGTCGTCCGCTCGACCCTCCCGGTCGACGGGCCGGCGCGGCTCCTCGCGATCGGCGCGCGTCGCCCGGATCGGCCGGCGATCGTCACGAACCCCGAGTTCATGCGCGAGGGCTCGGCCCTGGCCGATTTCGACCGGCCCGACCGCCTCGTCGTCGGCTGGATCGAGCCGCGCGACCAGGACGCCGCCGCGGCCGTGCTCGGCCTGTACACCGGGATCGAGGCGCCGACGCTCGTCGCCGACGCGCGCTCGGTCGCCCTCGTGAAGCTCGCCACGAACGTGTTCCTCGCAGCGAAGGTCGCCTACGCCAACGAGCTCGCCCGGATCTGCGATGTCGTCGGCGCGGACGTCGACACCGTGGCCGACGGGATCGGGCTCGACCCGCGGATCGGGCGCTCGTTCCTCACCGCGGGCCCGGGCTACGGCGGCTCCTGCCTGCCCGAGCAGGCGATCGCGCTGTCGCTGATCACGGCCGCCCGCGACATCCCGACGCCGCTCATCGAGGCGGTGAGCCGCTCGAACGAGACCCACCAGCGGGCGATCGTGTCGCGGCTGGCGAGCCTGCTGGACGAAGGCCCGACGGCGACGTCGGCGGCCGGCGAGCCGCGCGGCCTGGCCGGCGCCCGGATCGCCGTGCTCGGCCTCGCGTTCAAGGCGAATACCGACGACGTCCGCGAGTCACCGGCCCTGTCGCTGGCCCGTTACCTCCGGGAGGCCGGAGCGACGGTCGTGGGGACGGACCCGCGAGCGGCGGACAAGGCCCGTCGCGCCGACCCGGAGCTTCTCACGGCCGACAGCGTGGCCGAGGCGCTCGCAGGCGCCGATGCCGCGCTCGTGGCGACCGAATGGAAGGAGTACGCCGACCTCGACTGGGCCGAGCTCGCGCCGCGGATGGCCGGCGATCTCGTGTACGACACGCGCGACATCCTGGCGTCCGACCGGCTGCGTGCGGCCGGCCTGCGGTATGCCTCGCTGGGGCGCGGCTGAGGGAGCGCGCCCGTCCGTGGGCCCCGCCCGCCGGCAGTCGAACGACACCCCGCTACCGTTTCGTATAGCCGAATATTGCCGATCTCGAATCATTCGGCTATTCGAACTGGCAGCGCTGTGCTCGCAGAC
>DATNBW010000253.1:0-5337 GCA_035607275.1 Verrucomicrobiia bacterium
CGTTGAGCGTCGTGAGCAGTCGCCGGGCCTCGGCGGCGCCCGTGGCCGAGAAGCCGGGATCCGTGGCGAGCGCCCGCTCGAGGTCGCGCCGGACGGCGGCCCGGTTGCCGAGCGCCGCCTCGATGGCACCTGCGTGGTAGCGCAGGAGCGGGTCGATCGAGCCGAGCCGAAGGGCCTCGGTGGCATGGGCGAGCGCCTCACGATCGCGACCGAGTCGGTGGAGCGCCCAGGCGACCGCGTCGGCGGCCCGGACCGTCGGCGTCGCGGCGTAGGCCGCCGTCGCGTAGCGGAGCGCCGCCGCCGGGTCACCGTGATCAGCCTCGAACAGGGCGAGGTCCACGTCGACCACGACGCCGGCCGCCTTGAACAGCTGGATCTCGGCACGCGCCAGGTCGTAGCTCCGTGCCGCGGCCTCCGTCCGGCCCGCGGTCGCCTGGGCGTCGCCGAGCGCGATGACGTACTCGGGAAGAGGGACGATCGCGGCGGCCTCGCCGAAGCGCTCGATCGCCTCGTCGAGATGGCCTGCCGCGACCGCAAGCCGGCCCTCGCCGGCCAGCGACGGCGCGTGGTTCGGAACGAGATCGAGCGCGGAGCGGTAGGCCGCGGCGGCGCCCTTCGGGTCGCCGGTCGCGACGAGCAGGTTGCCCAGGAGCGCGTCGACGTAGGCGCTGTTCTCGGGCGCCAGGCCGGGCGACGCGGCCGCGGCGCGCATCGCGGCCAGGGCCGCCGGCAGCCGGCCGCGCAGCTCGGCCAGGTAGGAGACGCGAGCAAGCGTCGAGAGGTCGGCGCTGAGGCCGAACATGATCCCCGCCGCCGTGTCGGCATCGTCGTACCGGCCGAGCTCGACGAGGGCATCGACCTCCGCCGCGTGGGCGGCGACGAGCGACGGCGACAGGCTCAGCGCCTTCCGCGCGGTCACGAGCCCATCGGCGAACTCGTGCTTGCCGAGCTGGATCCCGGCGACGCCGACGAGGGCCGGTGCGTCGTCCGGACGGAGGCGAAGCGCCGCCTGGAACGCGTCCATCGCCGGGGCGTACAGGGACGGATCGGCGGTCTCGCGGACGCGCTGGGCGAGGGCGAAGCCGAGATCGCGCTGCGCGTCGGCGTCGTTCGGGTCAGCGGTGACGACGGCCTTGAGACGCGCGATCTCGGCCACCGTCGGCGACGTCGCGACCGGCGCCGTCGCGGAGGCCGCTGCCGATGCGGTTGGATCGCGCGACGGACCCGGCTCGCCGCCCGGCGAGGGTGACGCGCGAGCCAGGGCCGGGGCCGCCGATGCGACCGGGTCGGCTGGGCCCCCGCATGCCGCCATGACGACGGCCAGGCCGGCCATCGCAACGACGCGACCGGCTGTCCGTCGACCGAAAGGGATCACGCCCGTCATTCGCAGCCCATCCGGCCGCGGATGAACGATCAGATGACGCGCCCCGGGTTCAGGATCCCGAGCGGGTCGAGGGCCGCCTTGATCGAGCGCATGACGTCGATCACGTCCGGTCCGACCTGATCGACGAGGGCGGCCCGCCGCGACAGCCCGATCCCGTGCTCGGCCGTGACCGTCCCGCCGAGCGCGAGAGCGGCCGCGAAGATCTCGTCGCGAACCGTCTCCGTCAGCTCCGCGGCGCGCGGGTCGTCACGATCGAAGATGAAGTTCGGATGGAGGTTGCCGTCGCCGGCGTGCCCGAGCGTCGCGACCCGGACGCCGTGCCGATCGGCGGCGGCCTGGATCGCGACGAGGAGCTCCGGAACGCGGCCGCGCGGGACGCCGACGTCCTCCATCCGGACCGTGCCCAGGCGCTCCAGCGCGCGGAGGGCCATCCGGCGAGCCTGCCGGAGCCAGTCCGCCTCGACCGGATCCTCGGCCCGGACCGTGGTCGAGGCTCCGGCCGCGTCGCAGGCGGCGACGGCGGCATCCAGCTCGGTGGCCGCGGCGGCCGGGGCGAGGTCGCTCTCGATGAGGAGCATGGCCGCGGCCTCGCGATCGAGACCGAGCCCGAACGCGTCGTCGACCGCGGCGATCGTCTCGTGGTCCATGAACTCGAGGGTCACCAGGTCGATGCCGGCGGCGATGATCCCGGCGACCGCCTCACCCGCCGCGGCGAGCGACGGGAAGAAGGCGAGCATCGTCGACCGCGGCGCCGGTGCGACGTGGAGCCGGAGCGTCGCCTCGGTGATGATCCCGAGGGTCCCCTGCGAGCCGACGAACAGGTGGGTCAGGGCGTAGCCGGCGACGTCCTTGACCGATCGGCCGCCGGTCCGGATCACGCGTCCGTCGGCGAGGACGACCTCGAGGCCGAGGACGCTGTCCCGGGTCTGGCCGTACTTCACGCAGCACAGCCCGCCGGCATTCGTGCCGAGATTGCCCCCGATCGAGCAGATCTCGTAGCTCGCCGGATCCGGCGCATAGAACAGGCCCTCGGCGGCGACCGCCTTCTTGAGCTCGGCGTTCAGGATCCCGGGCTGGGTCACGACCACGAGGTTCGCCCGGTCGATCTCGAGGACGCGGTTCATCCGGGTCAGCGCGATCGTCAGCCCGCCCTCGATCCCCGCCGCGCCGCCGCTCAAGCCGCTGCCCGCGCCGCGCGGGACGACCGGGACCCGCGCCTCGGCAGCGAGCCGGACGAGCGCGGCCACTTCGGCCGTCGATTCCGGCAGGGCGACCGCGAGCGGCAGGCCGGCGCTGAGATAGGCCGTCTCGTCGTTCCGGTACGACTCCCGATCGCCCGGGTCGTCGAGCAGGCGAACCTCGGGCAGGCTGTGCCGGATCGACTCGAGGAGCCGGGCGCCGGCCGCCGGATCAACGCCCGCGGTCGGGGGAATCCGTCCGGGTCGCTCGGTCGTCGCCATGCCTGCAGTCTATCGACGGTCGACCGATCGACACCACCCGGCCTAGCATGACTCGATGACGACCCGGTTCGCATCGCGCCCGACGCCGCTCCGCCTGCTCCTCGCGATCGCCCTGTTCGTGGTCGCCGCGGCCGTCGTCGGCGTGGCCGGTTTCGCCGAGCAGCCGGCGGCCGCGTCCACCGCGGCAGCAACGACCCCGGCTGCCGGGTCGCGCTCGATGGGCGCGACCGCGCCGGACTCCTCGCCCGCATCGACCGCGCCGACGGCGCGATCGACCGCCGAAGTGTCGCCGTCTCCGTCGGGCGCGTCGCCGAGCGCCGCGATCCCGCCCGGGGGCGTCGCGGCGCCCGCCCCCGAGGGCCTCGTCCCGGGCAGCGTCAACGCGACGAGCATCAACCTGACCGCCGAGTACCAGGCGACCGTGACCCTGAACTTCGGCACCCGGAGCTTCCGGGTGTCCTCGACCATGACCGTGACGAACACGTCGGGCAAGGCCATCGATCGCCTCGAGCTGAACACGATCGCGGCTCGTCTCGGCCACATGACCCTGACCCCGGCCCGCGTCGACGGCGTGGCGGTCAGCCCGACCGTCTCGGACCAGACGATCCACCTGCCGCTGGGCGGGATCCTCGAGCCCGGTGCGACGACGACCGTCCGGATCGGCTACCGGGCCACCCTGCGCGGCGACACGGCCGGATCGAACTGGCTGTTCACCCGGGCCAACGGGATCCTCGAGGCCCATCGCTGGCTGCCCTGGATCAGCATCCCGACCGCCTTCGACCGGCCGAACCACGGCGACCCCTTCGTGACGCCGGTCAGCCCGCGGGTTCGGGTCACGATCGTCAGCGACCGGCGGATGCGCTGGGCGACGACTGGCGAACAGACGAGCCCGACGGGGTCGACCACCACGTTCGAGGCGCGCAACGTCCGCGACTTCGTGTTCGCCGGCGCGCCCGACTACCTGACGCGCTCGACGACGATCAACGGCGTCCTCGTCAAGGTCTGGTACCGGCCCGGCTTCCCGGCCGCAACCGTCTTCTCGGCTGCGAAGACCGCGTTCACCCGCGAGTCGAAGCTGCTCGGCGCCTATCCGTACAAGACGTACGACCTCGCCCAGACGGCCGGCGGCTACGGCATGGAATCGCCGGGCCTGACCTGGATCCCGTCCGGCGCGGGCAACCTCCCCTACCTGGTGGCCCACGAGACCGGGCACCAGTGGTTCTACGGGATCGTGGGCAACGATCAGGCCCGCCAGCCGTACGCCGACGAGGCGGCCACCGACTTCGTGGCCCGCTACGTCCTGGGACTGCGCCGCGGGTCACGCTGCGCGACGGCCCGGCTGGACCTCACGATCTACCAGTACTCGAGCGCCTGCTACTACGAGGACATCTACATCCAGGGCGGCAACTTCCTCGACGACACCCGCAGGAAGATGGGCTCGACGGCGTTCTGGGCGGGCATGCGCGACTACCTGGCGAAGTACCGATTCAGGATCGCCGGCACGAAGGCGCTCCTCGACACCCTCGACGCGCACACGCCCCTGAACCTGGTGCCGCGCTACGAGCCGCGGTTCCCGTCGCTGTACTGATCGAGTCGCGGGCTCCCCTCCCGGCCGACTCGACGGTCCGCCCGAAGCGCCGCCGGCATCTGGCGGAAGCCGGCCGGCAGGTTGGAGCGCCACCAGCGCCAGCCGGCGACGAGCCACGCCGAGGTCGCCTCCTGGAGCAGACCCCAGCGAAACCCGTAGTCCGCGCGGACGGTCGGCGGCAGCAGGCCGAGCGCCGGCCACAGCGTCCACGCGTAGCTCCAGGCGGGCAGACCGCTGAGCATCGGGGCCACCGGCCCGAGCGGCGGGTGGAGGACGACGTCGGCGAGCTCGCGGGCAAGGGGCCCGACCCGGACCGGCCCGTCGGGCCCGATCGCCGTCGCGAGGTAGGCCTCGAACGCGTCGAGGTCCGCCGGCAGGAGCTCGGCGGGGATCCCGAACGCCCGCCCGATCGGGAGCGTCTCCGCGTAGTAGCGGGCCTGGCGCTCGCGTGAGAGCGGCTCGAGCCAGCGGTCGGCGACGACGATCGTCGAGTCGACGAGGGTGGCGTGGACCCACAGCGACAGCTCCGGGTCGCGGGCGCGGTAGGTCGGGCCGGTGATCGTTCGGTGGAGCGCGTTCAGCCGCGCGATCTCGGCGAGTGCCGCGGTCCGCGTCCCGTAGACGATCCGCAGGTAGCTGCGCAACGTCCCGTCGAGGCGGGCCCACGGGTCCGACCGGAAATCGCTGTGGTCGGCGACGCCCGCCGCGACCTGCGGGTGCGCGAGCTGGAGCAGGAGCGCCCGCGGTCCCGCCCCGAGCAGGAGCATGGCCTCACGGTTGAGCGCCCACGCCTCGGAGGCGGGACCATACAGGCCCGCGGTCTCGGCGTCGATCGCCGGCTCGGTGGTGATCCGCGGGTCGTTCATGTGCGAAGGATCGGGCATGGGACGCTGGGGCGCCGATTT
>DATNBW010000047.1:0-8261 GCA_035607275.1 Verrucomicrobiia bacterium
ACCGACCGGCGATCGGCTTGCTCGGCGCGCCGCGGCCTCGGCGTCCTGCTCAGTCGACCTCGCGGATCACGATCTCCTGAGCCCCGTCCCACAGGCAGCGCCGCCCGACCTCGCGGAGCCGATCGGCCCAGCCGTCGTCGGGCACGATCGAGGCGAAGTGGTTCGCTGCCAGCTGGCCGACCTTCGAGGACGTCGCGCACGCCCCGTACGGGAAGAAGATCTCACACTCGCTGATCCCGCCCGGGTACATGGCGAGCATCCCCGGGGCCGGGTGCGAGGTGTGGTTCTCGTAGTCGATGCCCGGCCGGAAGTCGCCGTACGGGATCCACGTCGACTCGCCGCTCCAGCGGCAGTGGATCAGCTTCGAGCGGATCGGGAGCATCCGCCGGATCGCCTCGATCGTCTGGGGCGCGGCGGGCTCCCAGCGGGCGCTAAAGTGGAGGTCGCCGACCTCGATCTGGAGCGTCGTCATGGACGGAGGATAACGGTGGCCGACGGCGCCGGACCGACGATCTCGACCCACGTGCTCGACACCGAGCGCGGGCTGCCGGCCGAGGGCATCCTCGTCCGCCTGTTCCGGCTCGACGTGCCCAACGCGCCGATCCGGATGACCCAGGCCCTGACCGATGGCGACGGCCGGATCCGCGACCTCCTCGAGCGCCCGCTCGTCGCCGGCGACTACCGGCTCGAGTTCGACATCGGCCGCGAGGACGACGCGTTCTTCCGGCGGATCGCCGTCGACCTGCGCATCGCCGACACCACGCGGAGCTACCACGTGCCGCTCCTGCTCGCGCCGTACTCGATGACGACGTACCGAGGCAGCTGATGGGCGGCACGGACGTGGCCGCGCTCGACGCGTTGCCGAGGGATTCGTTCATCGCGGCGGCGGCACCCTGGTTCGAGGGGGCGCCGCGGTTCCTCGACCGGCTGGCCGCTGCGCGCCCGTTCGGCGACGAGTCGACGCTCTTTGCCCGCGCCGCGTCGATCGCGCTCGCGATGCCCGAGGACGAGCAGCTCGAGCTGATCAACGCCCACCCGCGGCTCGGCGCGCCGCCGGCGTCCGTGTCGGCCGCCTCGTTCCGTGAGCAGGGCTACGACCGCGAGACGTCCGCCGCCATCGCGGATCTCGAGCGGCTCAACGCCGCGTACGAGCAACGGTTCGGGTTCCGGTTCTGCGTCTTCGTCGACGGCCGATCGCGGCCGGAGCTCGTGCCGGTTCTCGAGGCCGCGCTCGGCGCCGATCGCGACGCCGAGATCCGGCGGGCGCTCGGCGATGTCGTCGCGATCGCGCGCGATCGATTTCGGAAGGCCGTCGAGCCCGCGGAGGTGGCCTCGTGATCGAGGTCGGCCCGAACTCGTACGGCAAGTCGGCGATTCGGCTGGTCAAGGTCGACCGCCACGTGACGCCCCACCGGGTCCGCGACCTGACGATCGCGATCGCCCTGGAGGGCGACTTCGCGGCGTCGTACAGCGCGGGCGACAACACGGCCGTGATCGCGACCGACACGATGAAGAACACCTGCTACGCCCTGGCCGGCGAGCACCTGACGGGCGCGATCGAGGACTTCGCGATCGTCCTGGGCCAGCACTTCCTCGCGGCCGGGTCCGAGGTCGAGCGCGTCCGGGTCGCGATCGATGAGCACGCCTGGCTCCCGATCGGGGCCGCGCCCGACGCGTTCACCCGCGACGGGTCGTCGACGCGCACGACGTCGGTCGCGGTTGCCCGCGATGGCCTCGAGATCCGCGCCGGCGTGACGGGCCTGTCGCTGATGAAGACGACGCGCTCGGCGTTCGAGGGCTTCCCGCGCGATCGGTTCACGACGCTCAAGGAGACCGACGACCGGATCATGGCGACGAAGCTCAGCGCAACCTGGGCGTACGGCGGTCGAGCCGGTGTCGGCTTCGATTCCTCGTTCGCCGCGATCCGCTCGACCCTCCTCGAGACGTTCGCCGACCACCATTCCGTGTCGGTCCAGGCGTCGATCTGGATCGTCGGCAAGGCCGTCCTCGAGCGCCATCCGGAGGTCGCCGAGATCTCGATGTCGCTGCCGAACCTCCATCACTGGACGGTCGACCTGAGCCCGTTCGGGATCGAGAACGACCGCGAGGTCTACGTGTCGACGAGCGAGCCGCACGGGCTGATCGAGGCGACGATCCGCCGGTCGGACTGATCCCGCCGAGGCTGTGACAGCCTAGGTGACACGGTGCCGGACGAGGATCCGGGCATGGAAGCCCGCATCGTCCAGCTCCCGACCACCGAGATCCGGGTCGACGCGGACCGGATCGTCATCGACAGGCTCATCATCCGCGACCCGGCGCTGGCCGCGATCGTGGCCGGCCGTGACCCGGACGAGCGGCCGGCGTTCGTCGAACGCGCCCTCAAGATCGGCCTCGCGGCGCTCCAGGACGCGACCGTCAGCGTCGACGTGGACCTCGTCCGCGACGAGTTCGACAAGCTCCTGCGTTCCTCCGAGCAGGCGAATGCGAAGGCCGCCGAAGCGCTCGACCAGGTGTTGCGCTCGAACTTCGCCGACGGCGACGGCCGCCTGCCGCGCACGCTGGAGAAGTTCCTCGGCGATCGGGGCGCGCTCCGGACGTTCGTCGGCGAGCTCTTCGACGAGTCGAAGCGCGACAGCGCGATCGGCCGGATGCGAACGCTGCTCGGCACGTACTTCGACGGGGACGCCTCGAAGCTGGCGCTCCTCCTCGACCCGACCCGGCAGCACTCCCCGATGCACCAGTTCCGGACCGAGGTCTCGGCGGGCTTCGACAAGCTGAACGATCGGCTGACGGCGATCGAGGCCGCGGCCGCCGCGCGCGGCGCGGAGCGGGCCCGGTCGACGGCCAAGGGCGGCGACTTCGAGGACACGCTCGAGGCGATGCTCGGCGACCTGACCCGGGCGACCGGCGATCTCGTCGACCGGACCGGTGGCGAGACGGGCGAGCTGATCCGATCGAAGAAGGGCGATTTCGTCCTGACCGTCGATCCGGCCAGGACCGGCGGCGCGGAGGTCCGCGTGGTGATCGAGGCCAAGGACCGCCCGATGTCGATCCGGGCCATCCGCGAGGAGCTGCGCGAGGCGAAGGAGAACCGGGTCGCGGCCGTCGGGCTCGTCGTGTTCAGCCCGGCTCACGCGCCGGCGGGGATCGCCCCGTTCGACGTTCGCGGCGGCGACGTCTACTGCGTCATCGACCCGTCCGATCCCGATCCCGCGGCGCTCGACGGCGCGCTCCGCCTGGCCCGGCTCCTCGCGGTCGCGAGCCTGCGCGAGGTCGAGGCGGAGGTCGACGTCGAGGCGATCCGGGCCGCGCTGGCGTCGGTCAAAGCGGAGCTCGACGCCCTTCGCGGGATCAAGTCGACCCTGACCTCGATCTCGACCAGCGCCGTCGGTGTCCAGCAGGCCCTGGACCGGTTGCGGGACGCGGTGATCGCCCGGGTGGCCGAGGCCGAGGAGCAGATCCGTTGCGCTCGCGTGGCGGCCCGCTGACCCGGGGGCGCTCCCGACGTGAGGGCGAGGGCGCATGACGGGCTGTCATTGCTCGATCCGGAGGGGTGGGCTAGGGTCTTGAGTGGTTGGGACGTGCGGCCCATCCACCGATGGGACCACCGGGTCCTGTCGTCGACAGCGTCCTCGGAGGAGGCTGAGCAAGTCGTCGCGCCATCCGGATCGAGGGAGTCCGGTGCGTCGGCTCGTGAACCGATCCTCGCCGGAGACCACCATGCGACGACGCATCGCCGCCCTCGCCGCCGCTTCCGCCTTGCTCCTGTCCACCGTGGGCGGTGCCACCGGGGCGGAGCCCGATGCCTCCGGAACCCCCGCTCCGATCGTCGAACCCTCACCGGCAGTCGAGCCGGCACCGAGCGCAGAGCCGGCACCGAGCGCAGAGCCGGCACCGAGCGGCGAGCCCGAGGCGGCCCCGGACCCTGACGCGACCCAGCGCCCCGGCCGTGGGCTCGGCGAGCCGACGACGGCCCCGATCGTCGCGGCCCAGGCCGGCCCCGGCAAGGTTCCGGGCACGGTTCGCACCGCCCGCGGCGCGACGGACCCGACCGATCGCTGGATCGTCGTCCTGAAGGCCGGCACCGACGTCGACCTCGCCGTCGAGCGCCAGGGAAGGCGGATTGGCTTCGCGACGGACCGAACGTATCGCAACGCGCTGCCCGGTTACGCCGCGGTCCTCGACCGCTCACAGGTCACGGCCCTCAGCCACGATTCGACGGTCGCGATGATCGTCGCCGACGAGAGGATCGAAGCCGAGTCGCAGGCGATGCCCACCGGAATCAGCCGCGTCCGGGCCACCCTGTCGGCGGTCGCGAAGATCGACGGCATCGACGAACGGGTCGACGCCGACGTGGCGATCGTCGATACCGGGATCACGAAGGTCGCGGATCTGAACGTCGCCGGCGGCTACAACTGCTCGACAACGAACCGCGCCGCGTGGCGCGACGTCTACGGTCACGGCACGCACGTCGCGGGGACCGTAGGCGCCATCGACAACGGCACCGGCGTCGTCGGCGTCGCGCCGGGCGTGCGCCTGTGGGCGGTCAAGATCCTCAACGACAACGGCGAGGGCCTCCTGAGCTGGTACATCTGCGGCCTCGACTGGATCGCCGCCCAGCGCGATCCCCTCGACGCGACGCGGCCGTTCTTCGAGGCGGTCAACATGAGCGTCGCGAAGTGGGGCAAGGACGATCGGAACTGCGGCCTCACCAACAAGGATCCGCTCCATCGGGCGATCTGCCGGCTCGTCAAGACCGGGGTCACGGTCGTCGCGGCCGCCGGCAACGACTCCTCGAGCGCCGCGGCCCGCGTGCCGGCGGCCTACAACGAGGTGATCACGGTCTCGGCCCTGGCCGACACCGACGGCAAGGCGGGCGGCCTCGGCGGCAACAAGTGCTACTCGTGGGGCTCGTACGACAAGGACGACACGTTCGCCGACTTCAGCAACCGTGGCTCGGACATCGACCTGATCGCGCCCGGCAAGTGCATCTGGTCGACCGTGCCCGGCGGCTACAAGTACAGCTCCGGGACGTCGATGGCGGCGCCGCACGTCACGGGCGCGGTTGCGCTGCTCAAGGCGAGCCGCCCGGGTCTGACCCCGGCCGAGGTGCGCGAGGCGCTTCAGTACCTCGGCACGTACAACTGGAAGACCTGGACGGACCCGGACGGCCACCCGGACAAGCTCCTCGACACGTCCCGGATCGGGCCGCGCGGCGACTTCTCGGTCGCGGCCGGGCCGGACGTGACGATCGGCGAGGCCGGCGGCCCGGCCCGGTTCCCGATCACGATCACGCGCACCGCCACGTCGTTCGAGCGGATCCGGCTGTCCGTCAGCGGCCTGCCCGACGGGGCGACGGCCGCGTTCGACCCGACGAGCGTGTACGGGTTCGCCGGCGTCGCGTCGACCCTGACGGTGACCGTCCCGTTCGGCACGAGCCCGGGCTCCTACCCGGTCACGATCACCGCCGACGAGCATGGCAACACCCACGCGACCACGGCGACGGTCGTCGTCGAGGTCGACGTTCCGGTCGCCGAGCCCCCGGCAACCGCCGCCCTCCTGAAGGCCCAGCTCGGCTCGACCGTGCTCCAGACGAGGATCAGCTGGCCGGCCGCCACGGACCCGACGACCGCGATCGCGGGCTATGAACTGGAAGTGAGCGTCGACGGCGGGGCGTGGGCACCGGCCACGGCCACGAGCGGCACCGTCCTCAGCACGCTCGACAGCCAGACCCTCGGTCATGCGTACCGCTACCGGGTTCGGGCGCGCGACGCCGTCGGCAACTGGAGCAGCTGGGCCAGCGGCCCGAGCGTCACCGGCGTCCTCATTCAGGACGGGTCCACCGCCGTCGTCTACGGCGGCACCTGGCACCGATCCCCGCAGACCTGGGCCTCGGGCGGAACGACGAGGTACGCGACGTGGGCCGGCTCCCGTGCCCGGACGACGTTCAGCGGCCGGGGCGTCGCCCTCGTCGCTCCGACGAGCAGCATCCGCGGCTCGGCCGCGATCTACGTCGACGGCGCCTATCGCGGCACGATCAGCTTCAAGAGCGCGGTGGGCCACAGCCGGGTCGTCATGTACTCGACGACCTTCGCCTCGCTCGGGACCCACACGATCGAGCTCCGCCTGGTCGGCAACGGTCGGGTCGACCTCGACGCGTTCGTCATCCTCCGTTGACGTCCTGACCCGGTCCCGCGACGCGGACCTGTTGCCTGCCCGCGTATCATGCGGACCCGGCCGTGGCGCCCGCGCGTCACGCCCGCTCGACGACCGCACGAGGACCTGCCGTGGCGCGCGCGATGTGGAAGGGGGCCATCCAGTTCGGGCTGGTGACGATCCCCGTCAAGTTGTATCTCGCGACCGAGTCGGACTACACGATCCGATTCAACATGCTCCACGAGAAGGATCACTCGCGGATCCAGATGAAGACGTGGTGCCCGGTCGAGGACAAGCCGATCTCGCGAGCCGACACCGTCAAGGGCTACGAGTACGCGCCGGGCGAGTACGTCGTGATCACCGACGAGGACCTCGAGAAGGTCCCGCTCAAGACGGTCCGCTCGATCGAGATCGAGCAGTTCACCAAGGCCGATGACGAGGAAGCCGCCAACACCCGGTTCGTGAAGCAGGCCTACTACGTCGAGCCGGACAAGATCGGCCGGAAGCCCTTCTACCTCCTCCGCTCGGTCCTCCAGGAGGAGGGCCTGAAGGCGATCTGCAAGGTCGTGATCAAGGACCGCGAGGCCCTCGCCGCGCTCGATCCGTTCGCCGAGACGATGCTCCTCACGACCCTCCACTGGCCCGACGAGATCCGTGCGACCTCCGAGCTCGACCTGCCAGACGAGGACTTCGAGTTCAAGCCGGCCGAGCTCGCGATGGCCCGCCAGCTCGTGTCCGCGATGACCGGTGAGTTCAATCCCGCCGAGTACAAGGACGAGTACCGCGACGCGCTGATGGGCGTGATCGAGTCGAAGATCGAGGGTCACGAGGTCAAGGCGCCGGAGCCCGTCGAGGAAGGCGGCAAGCTCGTCGACCTGATGGCCGCGCTCGAGGCGTCGGTCAATGCCGCCAAGGCCGCCCGGGCCGCTGACAAGCCGGTCAGCGTCGCCGAGGCCAAGAAGGCGCGGGCCGGCAAGTCGGCCGAGAAGCCCGCTGCGAAGAAGGCGGCCGATGACGAGGTGGAGGCCGCTCCCGCAAAGACCCGGAAGCGCAAGACCGCCTGACGGATCGAGCGTCCGCCCGGCGCAGTCGGGGGGCCCGGCGCGGCCGCCACCTCAACCGGCCGGACGCCTCAGACTGACCGGCGATGCCGCTCGAGACCTACAAGCGCAAGCGCGACTTCGGCAAGACGCCGGAACCCGCCGGCGATCCCGCCGCCGCGGGCGGCACCGGCCGCTTCGTCGTCCAGCGCCACCGCGCGACCCGGCTCCATTACGACTTCCGGCTCGAGGTCGACGGTGTCCTCGTCAGCTGGGCGGTGCCGAAGGGCCCGACGCTCGACTCGGTCGTCCGCCGGATGGCCGTCCACGTCGAGGACCACCCGATCGAGTACTTCGATTTCGAGGGCGTGATCCCCCACGGCCAGTACGGCGCCGGCGACGTGATCGTCTGGGACTGGGGCACGTGGACGCCCGAGGCCGAGACGCCCGATCCTGCGGCGGCGATCGCGGCTGGTGAGCTGAAGTTCGTCCTTGCGGGGCAGAAGCTGAAGGGCCGGTTCACGATCGTCCGGACAAGCCGCCGCCCGGGCAGCGCCCCGACGACCGCGTTCGAGGACGACAGCGAGCAGTGGCTCCTGATCAAGAAACGGGATGCGACGGCCGTTCCCGGCTGGGACGCCGAGGACTTCCCCCAGAGCGTCCGGACCGGGCGCACGAACGACGAGGTCAAGGCGAACCGCGACGCGATCTGGATCAGCGAGCAGCCGGCGGCCGTCGCCGAGATCGACCTGGCGGGCGCGGTCGAGCGGGCGATGCCCGACCGGATCGAGCCGATGGCCGCGACGCTCGCCGGCCAGGCATTCAACGACCCCGACTGGCTGTTCGAGATCAAGTGGGACGGGTACCGGGTCGAGGCCGTCGTCCGGGACGGGAAGGTCAAGCTCTGGACGCGGAGCCTCAGGGACGCCGAGACGTACTTCCCGAACCTCCTCTCGCCACCCACCTGGATCGACGCGAAGGAGGCGATCGTCGACGGCGAGGTCGTGGCGCTCGACGAGGAGGGCAAACCCGACTTCTCGCTCCTCCAGGAGCGGATCAGCGAGC
>DATNBW010000011.1:0-4035 GCA_035607275.1 Verrucomicrobiia bacterium
GCCGGCCTACAAGTCGATGACGATCCGGAGCTGGCAGACGACGCTTGCGCTGCTCGAGCGGATGGAGGCACCGGAGTCGGACGCCTGATCACGAGCTGGGACGTCGAGCCCTGGGGAGAGGATCAGCCCTGTCCGGCCCGCCGGAACGAGGTCCGGTAGCCGTTGCAAGGCGGGCGTCACCGTTGGCAAGCCGTCTGTCGTCGCTGCGGACTCCGGTCCCGGCTACCGTCAGCCGATGATCGGAACCGAACCGGTCGACCTTCGTGTGCTCGTCGATCGGCTGGAGGACCTCGCGACACGGCGGCTCGCCTCCGGGCCGCGCAACGACGCCGCCCTCACGCGGGCGCGCCAGCTTACCGACCATCTCCGCGGTCACATCCGGGTCCGGGCAGCATCGCTCGACGCTCCGCTCGTCGTGCTCCTCGTCGGCCCGACGGGCGCAGGCAAGAGCACGATCTTCAACACGATCGCCGGCCGCTCCGCGAGCCCGACCGGTGTGCTCCGGCCGACGACCAGGGTCGCGGTCGTCCTCGTCCACCCGGCAGATCGGGAGCCCCTCGTGGCCGGCGCGCTCGCGGGTCTCTCCGCCGATCAGGTGCGCTTCGTCGAGGATCAGGCGATCGAACCCGGCCTCGCGGTTGTCGACGCTCCGGATATCGACTCGCTGGAGCACGCCAACCGCGCGCTCGCGGACCGTCTGGTCGAGGCGGCGGACCTGTGCTGCTTCGTCACCACGGCGACGCGCTACGCCGACCAGGTCCCCTGGAAGGTCCTCGCCCGGGTCCAGGAGCGCGGCCTTCCGCTGCTGGTCGTCGTCAACCGGATGCCACCCGATCCCGTGGACCGCGACGAGGTGCTCGACGACGTCCGCCGACTCCTCGCCGAGGCCGGGCTCGACCCACTCCTCGTGCCCGAGCCTGGCGCCCCGCCTCGGGAGCTGATCGGTGTCAGTGAGGGCGAGCTGGCGCCGGACGGCGATCGACTGATCGCCGGCACGATCCGGCCACTCCATGACGAGATCATCCGTCTGCGGGCCGGTCGAGACGCTCGTCGCGAGCTCGCTTCACGTGCGCTCACGGGATCGCTCGTCGGGCTCGGCGACACGATCGAGCGGATCGCCGACGACGCCGAGCACGAGGCAATCGACGTCGAGGCCCTTCGCCGGACCGCGGACCGCTCGTTCGAGACCAGCCTGAACGGGCTCCGTGACGAGATCAGCCACGCGACATTCCTGCGTGAGGAGGCCCTCCATCATTGGCAGTCGTACGTCGGCGCCGACCAGATGACCCGGTTTTTCTCGGTCGGGATCGGGCGGGTGCGCGGTGCGATCGCCGCGATCTTCCGGCCGACCGCCGCGCCCGTCGCCGAGGTCCGCGCGGCGACGACGGACGACCTCGTCGCGGTCGCCCGTCTCCAGGCCGCCGAGGCGGCGCGGCGAACCGCGACGGCCTGGTCGGCCGAACCCGGCCTGGGACCGATCGTCGCGGCGCGTGGCGAGCTGTGGCTCCCCTCCCGCGCGTTCGACGGACGGCTGCGCGCCGGCCTGGATGAATGGATCGAGGGCATCGCCGCGGAGATCCAGGCGCATGGCCAGTCCAAGCGGCTGCTCGCACGGGGCGGGTCGATCGGCGTCAACGTCCTCGGCACCGGCGTCATGCTCGCGACGTTCCTTCACACGGGCGGGCTCACCGGGGCGGAGGTCGGGGTCGCGGCGGCCACGGCGTTCGTGAACCAGAAGCTGCTGTCCGCGCTGTTCGGGGAGGCGGCGATGGTCGAGCTCATCGGGCACGCGGGCCGCCGATTGGACGAAGTCCTCACCGTCACCTTCCAGGCCGAGCGCGCTCGGTACGACGAGCTGCTGCCGGGTCCGGGCGAGCTGTCGGATCTCGCCGGGGACCTCCGGGCGGCGGCGGGCGAGGTGCGCGCCCTTCCCCTTGTTGCCGCGTGACCAGCGTGGCGGAGCCTCCGGACATCGAGGATCGCCTCGACCTCGCGAGCTCCGATCCGCTCGCGCGCTGCCTTGCCGCGACACTCGACGTCGCCGACGCCGCGGATACGCTTGGTTTGCCGACGGCGTCCTTGCGAGCTGCCCACGACGACGCCGTTCTGCGGGTCGGGTTCCCGGGCCGTGCCTACGTGCTCGCTCTGGTCGGGGGGACCGGCGTCGGCAAGTCGAGCCTGCTCAATGCCCTCGCCGGCGGCGTCGTGAGTGCTGCCTCGGTCCGCCGACCCACGACCGGCGAGCCCGTCGCGTGGGTGCCGCGAACGGAGCGCGCGGCGCTCGCGCCGCTCCTCGAATGGCTCGGCGTCCGGGAGATCCACGAGCACGACCGGATGGGTCTCGGGCCTGTCGCGATCCTGGACCTGCCGGACGTCGACTCGATCGCAAACCAGCATCGCGAGCGGGTGGAGGCGCTCCTGCCGCGGGTCGATGCCGTCGCTTGGGTCACCGATCCGGAGAAGTACGCCGACGCGGTGCTCCATGACGACTTCCTTCGATCGTGGCTGCCGCGGATCGCCCGGCAGGTCGTCCTCCTCAACAAGGCCGACCGCGTCGCCGCCGACGATGGACGACGGATCAGGCGCGATCTTGAAACGGAGCTTCGTCGCGAGCACGGCGTCGAGGGCGAAGCCGTCGCGGTATTGCTGGCGAGCACGATCGACGGCCACGGAACCGACGATCTCCGGGCCTGGATCGCGGCCGGCGTCGACGCGAAGGCCGTCGTTCGCGGACGTATCGCCGCGACGCTCCGCGCCGGAGTGCGAGACGTTGATCGGGCTGCGGGCATCGACCCGGGCCGGCCGGCGACGCCGTTCCTGTCCGAGGCCGAACGCGCCGATGGGATCCGCTCTGCCACCGCGGCCATGCTCCGGGCCGTCGATCTCGACGGCCTCCGGGCCCAGGCGGTGGCCGCCACACGAGCGGCGGCTCGTTCGCGTGGGACGGGCCCGCTCGGGCGCGTGACCACGTTCCTGTACCGAGCCTCCGGACGGGAGACGGCCGTCGCGGACCCGAACCGGTTCCTGCTGCGCTGGCGCGATCGCGGCGCGACCGGACCGGCGGTCGAGGCGATCCGCGAAGCGCTCTCCGCATCGATCGTCGCCGCGAGCCCGGCCGTCAGGCCGGTGCTCGCCAGCGCCGTCGAGCCGGGCGAGCTCCGCCGAGGCCTGGAAGGGGCGGTCGATCGGGCGATCGGCGGCGCCGGCCGGCTCGAGCCGCCAACGAGCCGGTGGTGGTCGGTCATCGGCCTCGCGCAGACGCTGGCGACCGTCGGGATCGCGTTCTCGGCGGCCTGGGTCGTCGTGTGGATCCTCGCCCGGCCGGTCACCGGCTCGGTCGAGCTGCCGATCCTCGGACCCGTCCCGTCGCCGTTCGTCAGTCTCGTGGTCTTCCTGCTCGCCGGCTACGTCCTCGCACGGGTGCTTGGCACGCATGCCCGCTGGATCGGTTCGCGCTGGGCCGACCGGATCCGCCGGCGGGTCGCGACCGCCATCGAGAGCGAGATCCGAGAGCGCGCGCTCGCGCCGCTCGACCGTCTGGAGGACGCACGCCGCCGCCTGCGAACGGCGGCCGCCGTAGTGGAGGCGAGCTGCATCTAGCAGGCGTCTTCGAGAAGCGCGGACGGGCGCGTCCAACCCGATCTCGGAGGACGCCTGCCGATGGTCCGCCATCGGAAGACGGCACACGTCGCGAATCAACTCCGACGTGTGCGATCAGCCCGGTCCGGCCCGCCGCATCCGCTCGAGCTCGCGGCGCAGGCGCTTGCTCGGCCGGCCCTCTCCACGGACCGCCTTGATCCCGGGCGCGATCTCGCGGATGACCGGCGGTGGGCTGTTGTCGACGTAGCACGTGGCGGCGACCGGCGCTCCGACGCGCGTTTCGATCGGCCGGACGACGTCGACGATCCGCTCACGTTCGGCTATCAGCGCATGCACCACGTCGCCGGCACGGACCTTCGTCGATGGCTTTGCCGGGTTGCCGTTGACCCGGACGTGCCCGCCCTCGCATAGCTGGGTTGCCATGGGCCGAGTCTT
>DATNBW010000023.1:0-12042 GCA_035607275.1 Verrucomicrobiia bacterium
CGCGACCGAGAAGGCGGCGCCGATGGCGAGCCGGGCGAAGCGACCGCTGCGTCCACCGCCGATCCCGACCGGATCCGCTCCGCCATCCTCGACGCGATCGACGCGGAGGCCCGCCTGGTTGCCGACGAAGGCGTCGCCTCCGAGGCCGATATCGACCTCGCGATGCGTCTCGGCGCGAACCACCCGGTCGGTCCGTTCGAGCGCTCACGGACGCGCGAGGTGGGCCCCTAGGTCGCGGCTGGCCGGCTGTGCTCGCGCAGGTGGAACCCGAGATCGACGGTCGTCTTCAGCAGGACGAGGACGACGATCGCGCCGATCGGGCTGCCGATCGCCAGGCTGAGGAACGCGCCGAGGATGATCGTCAGGTGGAGGATCAGGAGCCGGCCGTACGGCGCGAACATCTGGCGCGCCGCCGAGGTTCGCCGATACTCGCCGCGGCCGATGTAGTTGAGCAGGAACGACGCCGTGTGGCTGATCGCCAAGCCGATCGCACCGAACGCGACGGCGGACAGGTCTGGCGAGCGCGGATCGACGACCCGGTAATCGAACGCGACCGAGCCCAGGCCGGGATCCGGCACGAGTGCGCCCGGACCGACGGCGTTCGCGACGCCGCCGATGAACAGCGGCAGCGTGAACACGAACACGCCGTGGACGAGCCAGAAGATCCCGTAATGAACGAGGAAGAACGGGACCAGGGCCGCCTTGGAGGTCGGCCCACCACGGGCGACGTTCACCGGGCCGAGGCCGCGCACGTCGACGACGCGGGTGGCCGGCTCGTCCGGTCCCTGGGCGAGGAGCATCTTCGGCACGTTGAGGAGTCCGACGATCCCGTTCTCGACCCAGTACAGGACGAGCAGGGTGGCGACGTTCCAGCCCCAGAACAGGACCCCGGCCAGCGGGATCAGGTTGAACGTGACGAGGAGCACGATCGAGGTCGTCGACGACGTGGCTCGGGCCAGCCGGACGGCGCGTTCGATCACGGATCGATCATCGCATGTCGCTCGCGCGGATCGGGCGCAACGCCGCCCTGACGCTGAGGGACTAGCGTCCGCGCATGGCTCGCCGGAGCGTCACTGCTGGCCCAGCGTTGGTCTTCGTGATGATCGTCGTCGCCGGGTGCGGCGGAGCGGGGACGTCGCAAGGGAGCGCGATCCCGCCGTCGGCATCGCCGTCGGCCTCGTCCATCGGCCCATCGAGCAGCGCGAGGCCGGTCGTGGTCCTGCCGGCCGACGCCAAGGCGGTCGAAGCCCTGCTCCCCGACCAGCTCTGCGGATCGTCATCGGACAAGCGGACGATCGGCGGCGACGAGGGGGTGAAGAACTCCGACGACGACTTCAAGGCGATCCTCCAGGCCGTCGGCCGGAAGGCCTCCGACGTGTCGGTCGCCCTCGCGACGACGTCCGGGAGCGGTCAGCGATGCAGCGTCACGATCATCCGGATCGCGGGCGCCGATCCGGCCCTGCTCGAGAAGACCTTCCTGGAGGTCGAGTCGAGATCGGGCCACAACTACGTTCGCACGACGGTGGCCGGCAGGGAGGTCTGGTTCGCCGACAGCACGGGCGGACTGACCTGGGTCATCTTCAGCGGTGACGCGATGATCGCCGCGATCGCCCAGGACGAGGCTGCCGGAGCCGCGATCGTCGCCCAACTGCCCTGACCGGCACAGCCGCGGCTGCTGCCGACGGCGCTCCACATACAATCGGCCCATGTCCCGGGAGCTTCATCGGCCGCTGCGCGACGCATGGGTCGTCGCCGCGGTCCGGACGCCGATCGGACGGTACGGCGGTGCCCTCGCCACGGTCCGCCCCGACGACCTGGCGGCGGCGGCGATCCGGGCCATCGTCGATCGCTCCGGCATCGATCCGACCCTCATCGAGGACGTCATCCTCGGCTGCGCCAACCAGGCCGGCGAGGACAATCGCGACGTGGCCCGGATGGCCCTTCTCCTCGCCGGGTTGCCGGTCGAGGTCGGCGGGCTGACCGTGAATCGGCTGTGCGGCTCCGGGCTCCAGGCGGTCAACTCGGCGGCCCACGCGATCGCGGTCGGTGACGGCGACGTGTTCATCGGGGGCGGCGTCGAATCGATGACCCGGGCCCCGTATGTCATGGCCAAGCCCGGGGCCGCGTTCGACCGTGGCCCGCGCGAGCTCGAGGACACGACTCTCGGCTGGCGCTTCCTCAATCCTCGACTCGCCGAGCTCCACTACCCGTACTCGATGGGCGAGACCGCCGAGAACGTCGCCGAGCGCTGGACCGTGAACCGCGAGCGTCAGGACGCCTTCGCCCTGGCCTCGCAGCAGAAGGCGGTCGCCGCGATCGAGAGCGGGCGGTTCGACGGCCAGATCGTGCCGATCGCGATCCCCCAGAAGAAGGGGCCGCCGCTCGTCGTCGAGCGGGACGAGCATCCGCGCGCCGACACCTCCGCCGAGGCCCTGGCTCGGCTCCGCCCGGCATTCCGGGACGGCGGGACCGTGACCGCGGGCAACAGCTCGGGGATCAACGACGGCGCGTCGGCGGTCCTGCTGGTCGAGGCCGAGCGGGCCACCGCGCTCGGCCTGAAGCCGCTGACCCGGATCGTCTCGACGGCGGTCGCCGGCGTCGACCCGGCGATCATGGGCTACGGACCGGTTCCGGCGACGCGCAAGGCACTCGAGCGGGCCGGAATCACGGTCGGCGACCTCGATCTGGTCGAGCTGAACGAGGCGTTCGCGTCGCAGTCGCTCGTTTGCATCGACGAGCTCGGTCTGGATCCGGCGAAGGTCAACGTCAACGGCGGGGCGATCGCCCTCGGCCATCCGCTCGGGATGAGCGGGGCGCGGCTGATCACGATGCTCAGCCACGAGCTCGTCCGGACCGGCGGGCGTTGGGGCCTCGCGACGATGTGCATCGGCGTCGGGCAGGGGATCGCGACGATCGTGGAGCGAATCGAGGGCTAGCGTGCAGCGCGTCCCGGCCGATCGATCGGAGCGCCTCGCGCGGGTGCTGATCCTGGGCGGCGTGGTCGGCCCCCCGTTGTTCGTCCTCGTCTTCCTGGTCGAGGGCGCCATGCGGCCCGGCTATGACCCGGTTCGTCTTCCGCTGAGCCTCCTCGCCCTCACGGGGCGTGGCTGGGTCCAGACAGCCAACTTCCTGCTGTGCGGCGCCCTCAGCGTCGGGCTTGCATTGGGTCTGGGCATGCGGCCGGACTCGTCGCGTCCGCTGCCGCGACTCGGCCGGATCCTGATCGCGCTGTTCGGTCTCGGCCTGATCGCGGCGGGCGTCTTTCCGACCGGCCCGGGCGGCGGATATCCGCCCGGCGTTCGGGGCTCGTCCTCCGACGTCACGGCTCATGACGTGGCGACCCTCGTGGTCTTCGCCTCACTCGCGCTTGCCGCCCTGGTGGCCGCCCGAACCGGTGTCCGGGCGGGCGATCGGGGGTGGGCCGCGACGTCGGCGGTCGCGGGTGTGGTCCTCGTCGTCGGCTTCGCGCTGATGGTCGTCGCCTTCTCGTCGCGGAGCGAGCTGTCACCGATCGGCGGCCTGATTCAGCGGCTGACCGTCCTCGTCGGGTGGGGCTGGCTCATGGCCCTCGCCCTGCGCGAGGCCGGCGGGCCGGGCTGGAGACCGGCGGACGGTCCGCCTCGGCCTGACGCCGGCCGGTGATCTCGGGACCGCCGGCGCTCTCCGGTTTCGGCGCAACTCTTGCCGGAATCCGTTGCGCAGCGTACGATCGGGCCATCGACGCACACCGCCGCATTGCCCAGACTTTCGAGCACACCGCATCCTCCCGAGGAGGCTTCGCCGCATGTTGGAACTCCAGCCGACCGTCGTCAGCCTGTCGGACGCCGCCGCGTCCAAGCTTCGAGAGCTGACGGCCGAGGAAACGAACCCGGATATCGGCCTGCGCGTGTACGTCTACTCCGGCGGCTGCTCCGGTTTCCGCTACGGGATGATGCTCGAGGATGCGCCGACTGCCGAGGACAAGATCCTCGAGGCGAACGGCGTCAAGGTCTATGTCGACGGCAAGTCGATCGACCTCCTCAAAGGCTCCGAGATCGACTACGTCGACACCCTGATGGGGGCGGGCTTCACGGTCAACAATCCGAACGCCGTCGCAGCCTGTGGCTGCGGCTCGAGCTTCCGGACCGCGGACGACACGGGCTCGCCGAAGGGCTGCTCGCACTGACCGACTGACGCCTGGCGGCAGGACCGCCGCGGCAACCCTCACGAACTGCAGCCGCCGGCCGTCCGGCGGCTGTTTCGATTCCCTAGACTCTGCGTCGGACGCGCCCGTCCCATCGCCGCTCCGACCTGGCCACCCCGCGCGAGATGACCGCCGGATGGAATTGCCCCTCTTCCCGCTCAACTCCGTCCTGTGCCCGGGCATCGCCCTGCCGCTCCACATCTTCGAGGATCGCTACCGGGCGATGGTCCGCCACTGCCTCGAGACGACGTCGCCGTTCGGCGTCGTCCTGATCCGCGAGGGGCACGAGGCCGGCGCGGGTGCGATCTCGTTCACCGGCATCGGCACGATCGCCGAGATCCGCGATGCCGGGACCTACGAGGATGGGCGCTACGACCTGCTCGTCGTCGGGACCCGCAGGTTCGAGATCCGCGAGGTCCTGAAGGGGAAGCAGCCGTACCTCGTGGCGAACGTCGACATCCTCGACGAGTCGGTCGGCGACGACGACGCCGCCCAGCGACTGGCGATGCTCGCGACGCGCCGGTTCGTGACGTATCTCGAGCTGCTCCAGCCGCGATCCGGCGAGACGGCGGACGAGATCGACGTCCGCGTCGAGGTCGAGACCGAGGACGAGGAAGAGGACGACGACGACGCGGCGGAAGAGGACGAGGACGAGCCCGATCCCGAGGAGGGCGAGGAGGCGAGTCCGGGGCGGGCCGGTGGGCCGGGCGCGACGGCGGCCGGCCGGCCGGGCACCGGAGGTCCTGCCGGCGAGGACGATGAGGAACGCCAGCGCGCGACGCGCCGGCGGCGGGTCACGATTCCGGATGACCCGACGGTCCTGTCGCATCTGCTCACCGGAATCCTCCAGGTCGAGTCGCCGCGCCGCCAGGTCCTGCTCGAGGCCGCGACCACCGAGGCGCGTCTGCGCGGCCTGCTCGAACTGATCGACCGGGAGACGTTCCTGCTCCAGCGCCGGCTGCGGTTCTACCGGCCGGAGACGCGGGTGATCGGCGCCCGCCGGAGCTAGGCGAGCGTCAGGGCAGGCCGCCGCTGAGCTCGATGGCGGTCACGACGAAGGTGGTCCGGCTCGGAAAGAGCGTCGCCATGAGCGCTGTTGACACCACGCTTTGGGCGGCATAAATTATCAACGTGACATTGACTAACAACGCGGGCGGCGATGGGGGTGGCCGCGACACCCTGATCGCCGAGCTCGTCGAGGAGATGACCTCGTGGAGCCCGCGCGAACGGATGATGGCGTTCCGCTCGTGGCTCAAGGGCTCGCTCAGCCTCATCCACCTCCATGTCCTGACCGTCCTCGAAGCCGATGGTGCGATCGCGATGTCTCGCCTGGCGGAGAATCTCGATGTCTCGGTGGCCAGCGCGACCGGGATCGTCGGCCGGATGGAGGAGCGTGGCCTCGTCGCCCGAAGCCACGGCGAGACCGACCGGCGCGTGGTCCTCGTCCAGCTGACCGACTCCGGCATCGCGATCTTCCGTGACATGACCGAGCAGCGCCGCCGGCACCTCGGCGCGGTGCTCGGCCGGCTGACCACCGACGAGCTCGCGGCGCTCCTCACGGGGCTCCGGGCGATGCGGGCTGCGCGCCTCGCGATCCACGCCGAGAAGCTCGAGTCCGGACTCGTCAGCGTGACGCTCGCGCCGACGTCGCCGGGCGCACCCGGCTCGCCTTCCCCGGACTCGACCCCATCGGCCACCCCGGCGGAGGACGCATGATCGGGCTCCTGGCGCACTACCTCCGGCCCTACCGGCTTCCCCTCCTCCTCGTGATCGGCCTCCTGCTCGTCCAGGCAATCGGCAACCTCTACCTGCCCGATCTCAACGCCGACATCATCAACAACGGTGTCGTCAAGGGCGACAACGACTACATCCTGCGGATTGGCGCCTTCATGCTCGTCGTCACCGGGCTCCTCGGGGTCGCGGCGGTCATCGGCGTCTACTGGGGCGCCCGGGTGGCGATGGGCTTCGGCCGGGATCTGCGCAGCGCGATCTTCGCCAAGGTGGAGACGTTCTCTCAGGTCGAGGTCAACCACTTCGGGCCGGCGTCGCTCATCACCCGCAACACCAACGACGTCCAGCAGGTCCAGCTCGTCGTGTTCATGGGCCTCACGGTCCTGATCTCCGCCCCGATCCTCATCGTCGGCGGGGTGATCATGGCCCTCCGGACGGATGTCCCGCTATCGGGGCTGCTCGTCATCGTCCTGCCGCTGATGGCCGGCGTCATCGCGTTGGTGATGTCGCGCGCGATCCCGCTCTTCCGGGCCGTGCAGGTCAAGCTCGACCGGATCAACCAGGTGATGCGCGAGACCCTCGCCGGTGTCCGGGTCATTCGCGCCTTCGTCCGGACCTCGCACGAGGAGCAGCGCTTCGACACCGCCAGCCGCGACCTGTTCGACACCTCGCTCCGGGTCACTCGCCTGTTCGCGATCACGATCCCGACGATGACCGCGATCTTCAACCTGTCGACGGTCGCGGTCATCTGGTTCGGTGCGATGCGGGTCAATGACGGCGATCTCTCGATCGGCAATCTGACGGCCTTCATGCAGTACCTCGCCCAGATCCTGTTCGCGGTCCTGACGGCCGTCTTCATGTTCATCCTGATCCCGCGCGGCGCCGTGTCCGCCGGCCGGATCCGCGAGGTGCTCGAGACCACGCCGTTGATCGTGGAGCCCCAGCGGCCGGTCAGCCCGACCGACCCCGCCCGGCGTGGCGAGGTCGTCTTCGACGCGGTCGAGTTCCGCTATCCGGGGGCCGAGGAGCCGGTCCTCCGCGACATCGGATTCCGGGCGCGGCCGGGCGAGACGACCGCGATCGTCGGAAGCACCGGCAGCGGCAAGACGACGTTGATCAACCTGATCCCGCGGTTCTACGACGCGTCGACCGGATCGGTCCGTGTCGACGGGGTCGATGTCCGCGAGATGGCCCTCGACGATCTCTGGGGCCGGATCGGGATCATCCCCCAGAAGGCGTTCCTGTTCGCCGGCACCGTCGCGAGCAACCTCCGATTCGGCGACGAGAACGCGACCGACGAGGACCTCTGGCACGCTCTCGACATCGCCCAGGCGCGCGCGTTCGTCGAGGAGATGGACGGCGGCCTCGAGGCGCCGATCACCCAGGGCGGGGCCAACCTGTCCGGCGGCCAGCGGCAGCGCCTCGCGATTGCCCGGGCGCTCGTCAAGAAGGCCGAGGTCTACATCTTCGACGACAGCTTCTCGGCGCTCGACTTCGCGACCGATGCCCGGCTCCGCGCGGCGCTCGAGCGGGAGATCCACGCGGCGACGATGATCATCGTCGCCCAGCGCGTCGGCACGATCATGCAGGCGGACCGGATCATCGTCATGGACGGCGGCCGGATCGTCGGCATGGGCACGCACCGCGAGCTGCTCGCCAGCAACGAGACGTACCGCGAGATCGTGTACTCGCAGATGTCCGAGAAGGAGGCCGCGGCGTGAGCGGCCCCGGCGCTCCCGGCGGCGCTCGACCCGGCGGCGCTCCGGGTGGCCCGGCGGGACCCGCCGGCCCGGGCGGTCCCGGCAGTCCCGGCGGTCCCGGCCCCGGTGGGCGGCCGATGGGCGGTCCCGGCGGTGGACGCGGCCCGGGAATGATGGGGATGGGGATGGGCCTGCCTCCGGCGAAGCCGAAGGACTTCCGAGGTTCGTTCCGACGCCTCTTCGGAACCCTGCGCCCGGAGCGGCCGCTGATCGTGGGCGTCGTCCTGCTGGCCATCGTCAGCGTGACCCTGACCGTCGTCGGGCCGAAGATCCTCGGCGAGGCGGTCAACAAGATCTTCGAGGGCGGGCTCAGCCTGCAGCTCGGCCGGCAGTTCCCCGGCGCCACCCAGGAGCAGCTGGTCGCGGGGGCTCGCGCTGCGGGCAACGACCAGCTCGCCGACATGCTCTCGACCCTGCACCTGACGCTCGGCAAGGGCATCGACTTCGGGGCGCTCGGGGGCGTCGTCCTGCTGCTGATCGGCCTGTACGTCGTCAGCTCGATCTTCGCCTGGCTGCAGGGTTACATCATGGCCGGCGTCACCCAGCGGACCGTGTACCGATTGCGCAGCGACGTCGACGCCAAGCTCGGCCGCCTGCCGCTGCGCTACTTCGACGGCCATCCGCGCGGCGACCTGCTCAGCCGGGTGACGAACGACATCGACAACATCGGCCAGTCGCTGCAGCAGAGCCTGACCCAGCTGATCACGTCGCTCCTGACGATCGTCGGGGTCCTGATCCTGATGCTCACGATCAGCCCGCTGCTGGCTGTCGTCTCGCTCCTCGCCGTGCCCGCGTCGCTCGTCGTGACGGTCCTGATCATCCGTCGCTCGCAGAAGCTGTTCGTGGCCCAGTGGGCATCGACTGGAGCGCTCAACGGCCACGTCGAGGAGATGCACACCGGGCACGCGATCGTCAAGGCGTTCGGCCGCCAGCGCCAGGCCGTCGCGACGTTCAACGAGGAGAACGAGCGCCTCTACTCGGCCAGCTACCGGGCCCAGTTCATCTCCGGGATCATCCAGCCCGCGATGAACTTCATCTCGAACCTCAATTACGTCGCGATCGCCGTGATCGGCGGCCTGCAGGTGGCGGCCGGCCGGATGACCCTCGGCGACATCGTGGCGTTCATCCAGTACTCGCGCCAGTTCACCTTCCCGATCATCCAGACGGCGAGCATCGTCAACGTCCTCCAGTCGGCGGTCGCATCGGCCGAGCGCGTGTTCGAGCTGCTCGACGAGCCCGAGGAGATCGCGCAGGCATCGACGCCGGCCGTCGTCGACCGGGCCGCCGGAGCCGTCGCGTTCGAGGACGTGTCGTTCCGCTACGAGCCGGAGCGACCGCTGATCGACGATCTCGACCTCGTCGTCGAGGCCGGCCGGACCGTGGCGATCGTCGGCCAGACCGGGGCCGGCAAGACGACCCTCGTCAACCTGCTCATGCGCTTCTACGAGATCGACGCCGGCCGGATCAGCATCGACGGGATCGACATCCGGGACCTCACCCGCGACGACCTGCGCCGCCAGTTCGGGATGGTCCTCCAGGACTCGTGGCTGTTCCACGGAACGATCCGCGAGAACATCGCCTATGGCCGGCTCGACGCGACCGACGACCAGCTCCATGCGGCCGCCGAGGCCGCCCACGTCGACCACTTCGTCCGGACGCTGCCCGACGGCTACGAGACCGTGATCGACGACGACGCGACGAACCTGTCGGCCGGCGAGAAGCAGCTCCTGACGATCGCCCGGGCGTTCCTCGCCGATCCGCCGATCCTCATCCTCGACGAGGCGACGTCGTCGGTCGACACGCGGACCGAGGTCCTCATCCAGCGGGCGATGGCCCGGCTGATGACGGGCCGCACGACGTTCGTCATCGCCCACCGCCTCTCGACGATCCGCGACGCCGACACGATCCTCGTCATGGACCGCGGCTCGATCGTCGAGCAGGGCACCCACGACGAGCTGCTCGCCCGCGGCGGAACGTACGCGGATCTCTACCAGAGCCAGTTCGCCGAGCCGCTCGCCGAGGCGGTCTGAGTCTCGCCGCCCAGGGCATGGAGCGGCCCTCGCCGAGGTTCGGCGAGGGCCGTGCCGTGCGAGCGGTCGGTGGATCAGGCTTCGGCGCAGCTCGAGCGGAAGGTGTACTTGCCGGACGAGAGGTAGGCGAACCGGTCGGACGCCAGGTCATGACCGTCCAGGGACCCGGTCACGTCGGCCTGGCGGTTCGAGCCCTTGAACGCCTCGTGGGTCCGGCAGACGCTGTCGTCCCAGGCGTTCCGCGACTTCGAGCTCTGGAGCGGGCCGAAGCCCGTCCAGTCGGCGCTGACGACGATGTCGCGCGTCGAACCGGGCGCGCAGCCGAACTTCTCGCACGCGAGGTCCTCGACGCTCACCGTGGTCGGGGCGAGGGTCGCCCACAGGAGCTTCGAGTCGATCCTGGCCGATCCGGCCGGGAGATCGACCCGGCAGCCGCGCTCGAACGTCGGGGTCCCGATGAACTCGCCGGTCAGGTCCGAGACCGAGTAGATCGAGAGGGCCGCGCACAGCTGGCTGGCATGGATCACGCCGGTCAGGCTGTCGCTCATCTTTCCCACGAAGACGTAGATCTGCTGATCGAGACACGTCGTGGTGTCGTCGCCGTTCGACGTACACGACGAGGCGAACATCTCGGCGGCGCTGCCGTTCTGGCTGTAGGTCGCGTCGCCGGGCGGGGTGGTGTCGGCGGCCGCCGGGCCGGCCGAGACCGCGAGCATGCCGACGACCGCGATGGTGCCCACGGCTCGACGAAGGGTGGAGAACGAGTGCTTGCCCACGGGGGATCCCTCCCATTGGCCGCGAAGGTCTCGCGGCGCTGATCCGTGAACGCGCCACGGCGCGGAGTGTTGCCGGAATGCGCCTCGATGTCGGGCGGCTGACAGAGGGCGTGCGCGGCGGCGCTCGGAACGATCCGAACCCGCACCTCTCAGGCGGTTGTCACGGCCGCGTCGATTCGCTACCGTCGGGCGAGGTCGCGCGCGCTGCGGGAGCGCGACACGCAGCCGTTGCCTCGCGCCGGCATGAGAGGGGAGCCCGACTTGCGACGGCCGCGCGGTTCACGACGCAGCCACGGCACGACGCTGCCGCTTGCCGTCGTCCTCGCCGCCACGCTGTTCTTCCCGTCGGGCGTCGCCGCCGGCGCCCGTGACCCGGCCTCGGTCGCGGCCGATCCCGGCGGCCTGCTCGCGCCGCCGCCCGGCCCGACGGCCGGCGGTCGGAGTCCGGGCAAGGCCCCTTCCGGGCCGGGGCCGGCGGGACCCGACGGACGGCCGCGGACCGAGCCCGCCGCCGGGTCCGCGACTTCGCCACCGAGCCCGGTGGGGGCCTCATCCGAGCGTCGCGCCTACGCTCGAGGAGTCGTCCTCGTCGGCTTCCGGCCGGGCACGGCCGCGTCGGCCCGGGCCGCCGCGCACCGGGCAGTCCATGCGACCAGGGCCGCACCACTCTCGCCGCTGAGCCGCGACACGGAGAAGCTGACCCTGGCCAAGGGCACGACCGTCGCGGCCGCCATCAAGGCCCTCCGGCACAACCCCAATATCCGGTTCGCCGAACCGGACTACATCGTGTCGGTCGATGCGACCTCGAACGATCCGCTCGTGACCGACGGAACCCTGTGGGGGATGCTGTCGGGCGGGAGCGCCCCGGCCAACGCCTTCGGGAGCGGCGCCGCCGACGCGTGGGCCGCGGGCGTCACGGGCAGCCGGAGCGTCGTGGTCGGCGTCGTCGACGAGGGCATCCAGTGGGACCACCCGGACCTCGCCCCGAATGTCTGGACGAACCCGTGGGAGATCGCCGGCAACGGGATCGACGACGACGGGAACGGCTATGTCGACGACATCCACGGCTGGGACTTCAAGAACGATGACGCCTCGGTCTACGACGGGCCGGCGACCGACGACCACGCAACGCACGTGGCGGGCACGATCGGCGGTGTCGGCGGCAACGGGACGGGCGTGGCCGGGGTGAACTGGGCGATCACGATGATCAGCGCCAAGTTCCTCGAGGGCAGCGGCGAGACGAGCGACGCCATCGCCGCGCTCGACTACCTGACCGACCTGAAGATCCGCCACGGGCTCGACATCGTCGCCACGAACAACAGCTGGGGCGGCGGCGCCGAGGATCTCGCCCTGACCGACGCGATCAACCGCGGCGGCGACGCGGGGATCCTGTTCGTCGCCGCGGCCGGCAACGCCGGGAGCGATATCGATGCCGCTCCGTCGTGGCCGGCGAGCACGACGTGCACGACGCGGTTCGACACGGGTGCGCCGCGCGGCTGGGATTGCCTCGTGTCGGTGGCCGCGATCGACGCGAGCGGTGCCCTGGCCGGCTTCTCGAATCG
>DATNBW010000039.1:0-18804 GCA_035607275.1 Verrucomicrobiia bacterium
CTGGAAGGTCGTCGGCGACCTGCGCAAGCTCCCGGGCACGGGCCCCGGCAACGCGATCGAGGGCGGGAAGATCACCGTCACCGGCGCGTTCGGCGGAGGCATCTGCACGACGTCCACGACGCTGTTCAACGCGGCGTTCCGGGCAGGCATGGTGCCGATGGCCCGGAAGAACCACAACGAGTACATCAACCGGTATCCGCCGGGCCTCGATGCCACCGTGTGGATCGTCGGCTCGGTGAAGCAGACGATGAGCTTCAGGAACGACACCAAGTACCCGATCCTGATCCAGCGGATCATCACCAACGACGGGAGCAGGCGCTGGATCACGTTCAAGATCTGGAGCGTGCCGAACGGCCGGACCTACAAGATCAGCAACACGGTCATCCAGAACGGCCCGAGCGCCATCGACACCGTCGTGCGGGATCCGACCAAGCCCGTGGGGTACTCGTTCCGCAACAACTTCCCGGCGGACGGCGCCAAGGTCTGGGTCACCGTGACGATCTACGACCACGGCAAGCTTCACTGGACGAAGCGCTACTACTCGAACTACCCGGCGGTCAACGGCGTCCTCGTGGTGGGCACCAAGACCTGACGCGGGCCTGGTCTCGCGCGGAGCCTGACCCAGCCGGCCGACGCAGGCCCGCCCGCTCCGGCGCTCAGACGAGGCGGGTCTGCTCTCCTCCGTCGATCTCTGCGTCCGCGACCGCGACCGCGCAGGTCGGGCAGTACCAGCGGGCCTCGATCGCCGTCCCGCAGCGGTCGTGGCGGAGCGGCTCGCCGCCCGTCCGCCGGCTCCCCCAGTCGGCCAGGAGGCGGAGCGCCGACGCGAGGTCACGGCCGTCGCCGGTGAGCCGGTAATCCATCCGCGGCGGCCGCGTCGTGTACGGCGTCGACACCAGGATCCGCTCGCGCTCGAGCCGGCGCAGCCGGTCGGTCAGGATGTTCGGCGCGATGCCGGGCAGCGCCTCCCGCAGCTCGCCGAACCGCCGGGGGCCGTCGAGCAGCGCGTCGACGACGAGCAGCGACCAGCGGTCACCGACCCGGTCGAGGGCGGCCTCGAGGGCGGTCGGCGAGGGCGGGGCGACGGCGGGCTCGGTCACGCCGGCCATCCTACCGCGGGGCTTGCATCATCGCCGAGTCAGTTGTATGTTGCGATTTGCAACTGACAACTGACACCCTGGCAGCGATGCGATCTGCGCGTCGACGACCCGGATGTCGGCCAACCGAGCGAGCCGGAGACGCAGAACCCCATGTCCACCTTCGACGACCTGTCCAACGCGATCCGCAGCGTCCACGAATCGGCCGGCCCGGCGGTGGTCGGGATCGGCCAGGGGATTCGCGGAAGCGGCGTCGTCATCGCCGACGGCCGCGTCCTGACGAACGCCCACAACCTCCGCGGTGATGAGGTGACCGTCACCTTCCGCGACGGGCGGTCCGAGCGCGGCACCGTGCGCGGGGTCGACCCGGATGGCGACCTTGCCGTGATCGAGGTCGATACGGCCGGCACGACGGGCCTCGGGTGGTCCGACGCCGAGGCGGCGATCGGCGATGTCGTGTTCGGGCTCGCGTCGACCGGGGCGGGAGCCGCCCGGGTCACGGCCGGGACCGTCTCGGCGATCGAGCAGACATTCCGCGGCCCCGGTGGAAGCCGGATCGGCGGCAGCATCGAGCACACCGCACCCCTCGCTTCGGGCTCGTCCGGCGGGCCGCTCGTCGACGGCCAGGGCCGGCTCCTCGCGCTCAACACGAACCGGATCGGCGAGGGCTTCTATCTCGCCCGTCCCGCCGATGCGGCGTTCCGCGAGCGGGTCGACGCCCTGGCGCGGGGCGAGTCGGTGAGCCGGCCACGGCTGGGCATCGCGGTCGCCCCGTCGATCGTCGCCCAGCGTCTGCGCCGATCGGTCGGCCTTGCCGAGCGCGAGGGCCTGCTCGTCCGCGGCGTCGAGGACGGCAGTCCGGCCGATCGGGCCGGGATCCGGGAGGGCGACCTTCTCGTCGAGGCGGCCGGCCGGCCGTTGACCGATGCCGACAGCCTGCCCGCGATCCTGGCCGAGGCGGGCATGCCGATCGAGCTGAAGATCGTCCGCGGCGAGGAAGAGCGAACCGTCAGCGTCGGCGGCACCACCGACGCGGCCGGGGAGGCGTGATCGATGGTCGCGCTGCGTGAGATCAGGCCCGACGAGGACGGCCTCGCTCCGGCCGACGCCACACTCGCCGATGCCCGCGCGGACGATGCCCTGACCGAGGCGATCGAGGAGGAGGCGCTCGACGCCTACTCCTCGGCCGTGAGCACGGCGGCGGCCCGGCTCATCCCGTCGGTCGCCAGCCTCCGCGTCGAGCGCCGCTCCGGGGGCTGGGGTGGCGGCAGCGGCTCGGCCGTGGCGTTCACGCCGGACGGCTTCCTCGTGACCAACGCCCACGTCGTCGCCGGCGCCGAGCGGGGAACCGCCACATTCGTCGACGGCGACGAGCTGTCCTTCGAGGTCGTCGGGCGCGATCCTCTGTCGGACCTGGCGGTCGTCCGGGCGGCGGGGACGGACCTCGTCGCGGCACCGTTCGGCGACGCCGCCCGCCTGCGGGTCGGCCAGCTCGTCGTGGCGATCGGCAATCCGCTCGGATTCGCCGGGTCCGTGACCGCCGGCGTCGTCAGCGCGCTCGGCCGCTCGCTCGCGGCCCGCGACGGCCAGGCGAGCCGCCTCGTCGAGAACGTCATCCAGACGGACGCCGCGCTGAATCCCGGCAACTCGGGCGGCGCCCTCGCCGACGTCCGCGGTCGCGTCGTCGGGATCAACACCGCGGTCGCGGGCGTCGGGCTCGGGCTCGCCGTGCCGGTCGACGCCGCGACCCGCCTGATCCTGGCCGCCCTGATGCACGATGGGCGGGTCCGGCGCGCCTATCTCGGGATCGTGGGCGGCACCCGCCGCCTGCCGGCCGCCGTCGCCGGACGCCTCGGGCGAACGGCCGGTCTCGAGGTCGTCCAGCTCCTCGACGGGAGCCCGGCCGCGGCGGCTGGCGTTCGCGCGGGCGACGTGATCGTGGCGCTCGACGGCCGCCCGATCGCGGGCGTCGGGGACCTCCAGCGATCGCTCGTCGGCGACCTCGTCGGGCGCTCGATCGACGTCACCCTCGAGCGCGACGGCGCACTGGCCGAGATCGCGCTCACGCCCGCGGAATTGCGAGTCTGACTCCGCGCCTGCACGATTCCGCCGTCCGTGGGATCGTTGCGCCTGCAACGGCATGACCGATGCCGACGCCAACACTGGGGAGAGCGAAGATGCCTGATTGGGATCCCGAAGACTGGACCCGGAGCCTCATCGCGGACATGCGCGAGCACGGCGGTCGCCCCTCGTCCGGGCCGATGGCCGGCAAGCCGTTGGCGATCCTCACGTCGATCGGCGCGAAGACCGGCGAGCCGCGCCAGGCGATCGTGACCTATCACAAGGACGGGGATCGCTGGGCGATCGCGGCCTCGATGGGCGGGGCGCCCGTCCATCCCAAGTGGTTCCACAACCTCGAGGTCCACCCCGAGGTCGAGATCGAGGTCGACAACGAGAAGGTCCCGGTCCGCGCGATCGTGACCGATGGTCCCGAGCGCGACCGACTGTGGAACGACCACGTTGCCCAGCTGCCGGAATTCGGCGAGTACCCGAAGAAGACCGATCGGGTGATCCCGATGATCCTGCTCGAGCGGGTCGACTGACGGACTGAGCGCGCCCTGGGCGCGAGGCGACTCGCGCCGCCTCGAAGCGAATCGCGGTTTCTCCGGACCGATCGACGGCCCTCGTCCCCCGGGACGGGGGCCGTTTCGTCACCCCGCCGACGCGACGGAGGACCCACCGCGGTGTCGGCGATCCGACAACGGATCGCTCGCGACACTTGACCGAGACGGTTTCCTCCGTTGCCGATGGGCCTCCGTCGGCCGGCGCCCGAATGTTGTCTGAGCAACCAGCCGAAGGAAGCTCAGATGAACAGAACGAACCTTCTCGCCGCCGGACTCGCCGCCTCGATCGTCCTGGTCGGGTCGCCGCAGCCGGTCAGTGCAGCCCTCGTGAACCGCGCCTCGATCGCCCTCAGCACCTCGTACGTCCTCAAGGCGAAGCTCAGCTACGCCGCCGGTACGATCTCGGCGACCGAGACGATCCGGATCAAGAACGTGTCGGGCGCCGCGATCAGCAAGGTCAACCTCTCGGTCGTGCCGCGGGCGTTCGGCGAGCTGACGTCGATCTCCGGCTTCCGGGTCGACGGCACCTCGGCCGTCGCCGCCTGGACGAACAACGGCAACCTCGAGCTCCAGCTCGGTCGGAACGTGGCGAACCTCGACTCGGTCACCGTCAGCCTCGCCTTCGCGGTCCGGGCGACGAGCCAGATCGCGACGTCGCTGGAAGGCCGCCTCTCGAAGGCGAACGACATCATGCAGGTCAGCCACTGGTTCCCGATCGTGTCCGACGGGCACGCCGTCCGGTACCCCGGCGACGCCCAGAACAGTCGTGCCGCGACGAAGATCCGGCTGGAGCTGACGACGGACTCGTCGAGCGTGAAGGTCGCCGCGCCGGGCGTCCGCCTCCTGTCGTCGGGCGTCAACCACGTCTTCGAGCTCTCGAACGCCCGCGACTTCGCGTTCAGCGCGAGCCCGGCCTATCGGGTCGCGTCGACGTCGACCGGTGGCGTCGCGATCGGTGTCTACTACACGACGGGTTCCGCGTCGGCGGCGCTCAGCACCGCGGTCGCGGCCGTCAACCGCTTCGAGGCGGTCTTCGGCCAGTACCAGTGGCCGCGGCTGATCATCGCCCAGACCGGACGACCGGGCTCCGGCAACGAGTCGCCCGGGATCGTCTTCCTCGGCGGTCCGCTGTTCTCGGCCCGCGAGGTCGTCGCCCACGAGGTCGCCCACCAGTGGTTCTACGCGATGTCCGGCAACGACCAGCTCCGCGAGCCGTGGCTCGACGAGGGGATCTCGGAGTTCGCCGCGAGCTACTGGTTCGGCACGATCAACGGCTTCAACTCGAGCCGGCCGGTCAACAGCTCGATCTATGAGTTCCCCAATCTGCCGGCGCCCGAGACCTCGGGCGACCCGGACAGCTACGACCAGACGGTCTACCTCAAGGCGTCGAGCTTCCTCAACGGGCTGCGCGTCCGGATGGGCAACACCAGGTTCTTCGGAGCCCTGGCCGCGCTCTTTGCGGCGAACCGCAACGGGGTCATGACCACCCGCGAGTTCTACGACACGTTCGCCCGCTACGGCGCCTCGACGACCTACCTCCGGTCGTTCATCCGGCTGTAGGCCCGATGCCGGGGTCGGCCGATCCGTGATCCTCGGCCGGCGGAGCGCCCCCGAACCCGTCGACAGCCCTCGTCCCACAGGACGAGGGCTGCTTCGTCACCGCGGACGATGCTCAGGGTCGGTCCGGCGGGGTACTGTCCGGGGATGCGCCGCTTCGTCGCCGGCTGGCGATTTCCCTCGGTCGCGCCGGTCGTCGTCGATCGCCTGATCGTGCTCGGGCTGATGTTCGTGGGCGTGGCCCAGGCGTGGCCCGGGTACGTCCCCGATCCCGAGATGCTCTACCAGGTCGACTGGCCCACGTACGCCGGTCCGGTCGCATTCGCGATCGTGGCTCCGCTCCCCCTCCTCATCCGGCGATCGCACCCGTTGCTCATGTTCGGAAGCTGCATCGTCGCGTTCGCTGCGACCACCTTCCTGAGTCGCGAGGTGTCGTCGCCGGCCTTTGCGGTCTTCCTCGGGGCCTACTCGATCGGCCGGTACGCGCCTGCGCGAGACCTGTCGATCGGGGCCATGGTCGTCGCCATCGGCATCGCGACCGTTGCGACGATCCGCGGGGACGGCCTGAGCACCTGGTTCGCGGCCATGATCGCGATCTTCGTCGGATTGTGGTTCGTCGGCGACACCGCCCAGGCCCGGGAGCTGCGTGCCGAACAGCTCGAGGAACGCGCCGCGCGACACGAGGTCGAGCAACGCGCGTCCGTCGCCCAGGCAGCCACCGACGAGCGGTCGCGGATCGCGCGCGAGCTCCACGACGTGATCGCTCACAACGTCAGCGTCATGGTCGTCCAGGCGGCGGCCGCGCAGCGGGTGATGGACGACGACCCTGGCCAGGCAAGGGCATCCCTGGCGACGATCGAGTCAACCGGCCGCGAGGCGCTGACAGAGATGCGCCGGCTGCTTGGCGTCCTGCGGGCAGGCGAACCGCGCCCCCGCGCCGACCCGGGCGGGTCGAGCCCGCAGCCGTCGCTCCGACGGCTCCCGCAGCTGGTCGAGGAGATGCGGTCATCGGGGTTGCCGGTCGAGCTCTCCGTCGAGGGTACGCCGCGCGACGTGCCACCGGGCGTCGACCTGTCGGCCTACCGGGTCGTCCAGGAAGCGCTCACGAACGCGCTCCGTCACGCGGGCGGGACCGCCACCAGGGTCGTCGTGCGCTATGAGCCGGACGCGCTCGATCTCGAGATCGTCGATGCGGGCCGGGCGCAGCCGGGTGAGCAGACGACGATCGTGGCGTCCGCGGGCGGCCATGGGCTCGCGGGGATGCGCGAGCGCGTGGCGCTCGTCCGCGGCGAGCTCGAGGCCGGCCCGCGACCCGAGGGCGGCTTCCGCGTCCGGGCACGATTGCCGGTCGACGCGGCGTGATCGCCGAGGCCGCCCGGACCGCGGATCGGGCCACCCGCGCGTGACGATCCGCGTCCTCATCGTCGACGACCAGGCCCTCCTCCGTGCCGGGTTCCGGATGATCCTTGGCGGCGAGCCCGACCTCGAGGTCATCGGCGAAGCCGACGACGGGACGCGAGCAATCGAGATGGCCGGCGCGCTCGCTCCGGACGTGATCCTCATGGACATCCGCATGCCCACGCTCGACGGGCTCGAGGCGACCCGTCGGATCGTGGCCGGCCGCGTCGACGACGGACCTCCGCGGATCGTGATCCTCACGACGTTCGACCTCGACGAGTACGTCTACGACGCGCTCCGAGCCGGCGCGAGCGGTTTCCTCTTGAAGGACACGCCGCCGGATCAGCTGATCGGCGCGATCCGGGTGGTCGCCAGCGGCGATGCCCTGATCGCCCCGTCGATCACGCGCCGGCTGATCGCCGAATTCGCCGCGCGGCCGAGCCGCCAGCCACCGGCGCCGCCGGGTCTCGCCGACCTCACGCCGCGCGAGCTCGAGGTCCTGCGACTCGTTGCCCGCGGACGGTCGAACGCCGAGATCGCGAGCGAGCTCGTCGTCAGCGGCACGACCGTGAAGAGCCACGTCGCCCGGATCCTGATGAAGCTCGACGTGCGGGACCGGGTCCAGGCGGTCGTCCTCGCCTATGAGTCCGGGCTCGTCCAGCCGGGCGCCTGACCTGATCCGGGCCTCCTCCGCGCGGACGAGCCCCCACCCGACTCTCATCCGCGCGGCCGACCCGTGGCGCGGCGAAAACCCGCCGGATCGACGAGGCAAGGTTCGTCCGCTCGCCGGACGACATGGAGACCATGGCGATCGACGATCTGCCGGCCAGCGACGAGTCCCGTCGGTGGCGGATCGGTCCGACCGGACCGTGGCTCACAGGAGATCGCCATGATCATCCCCCAGCTCCCGCCGCGCCGCCGGATCTTCCGCGGCATCGGGCTCGCCACCGCGGCCACCGTCCTCGGCCTGGCCGCCGCGCTCCCGGTGCAGGCGGACGGCGCGACCGTCACCGCCGGCGACGTCCACGCATTTGCGACGAGCAGCGACTCCGGCATCGCCGGCCGGGCGACGATGGTCCGGACAGCGGCCGGGACGACGATCGTCATCGTCCAGGTCGAAGGCCTGGCCGCGAACACGACCTACGGCTCGCACGTCCACCTCCAGGCCTGCGCCAACGGCAACGCCGGCGGTCACTACCGCTTCGATCCTGCCGGTCCGGCGGCGCCCCCGAACGAGATCCACCTCGACTTCACAACCAACGCGGCGGGAATCGGGCTCGGGCGGGCCGTCGTCGACGCCGTTGCCGGCCCGACCGCAGTCGCGGTCGTCGTTCATGCCCCCGGCGGCGCGAAGATCGCCTGCGCGGACCTTTCGTGACCACATGGCCTTGGGGGCGCTGCGACGCGCCCCCTCGCCCGCGGGCCACCGGAGCGCTTGCGGTTCTCGCCGGGCTCGTCGTCCCCGTCCTCCTCGGCGCCTGCGGCGGTCCGTCCACGTCGTCGGCCGAGTCCCCGCCGGCGGCGGCTTCGTCCGGCGTCGAGGCGTCGGTGGCGCCGGCCTCGTCGTCGGCCGCCGCCGGATCCTCGGGCAGTGCCCCGTCATCCGGCGCGGCTCGCGTGCCGGTCGTCGTCGACACCGATCTTGACGCCGACGACCTTCGCGCCCTGACCTACGTCGCGGCTCGGCCGGAGGTCGACCTCCTCGCCGTGACCGTGGCCGGAACCGGAATCGTCCACTGCCCCGCAGGCGTGGCCGTGGCGCGGGCGGTCCTCGGCCGGCTCGGTCGGCCCGACGTGCCGGTCGCCTGCGGGCGCTCGACGCCGCTGTCGGGGTCGGCAGCGTTTCCGGAGGCCTGGCGCGTCCGGGCCGACGCGGCCCACGGACTCGATCTCGCGGCCGATTCACCGAAGCCGTCCTCGACGCCGACCACGGCCGTCGATCTGCTCGCCGACGTGATCGGTCGGTCGGTCGACCCCGTCCGGCTGCTCGTGATCGGGCCCGCGACGAACGTCGCCGAGGCGCTGGCGGCCCATCCGGACATCGCTTCCCGGATCGGGGCCGTAACGATGATGGGCGGCGCACTCGGCGTCCCGGGCAATGTGGCCGGATCCGGAGTCGCGGATTCGAACCGGAGCGCCGAGTGGAACGTGTTCGCCGACCCTGGTGCCTGGCAGGCGGTGCTCGACGCCGGCCTCCGCCCAACCATCGTGCCGCTCGACGCGACCAACGCCGTACCGGTGACCCGGGCAGCGTTCCTGTCGATCGCGGCGAACCGCGACGGCGCGCCGGCGAAGCTCGTCTTCGACCTGCTCGAGGCGGATCCGAGCCTGCTGATGACGGAACAGTCGTTCTGGGACTCGCTGGCCGCCGTCGTCGCGTTCGATCCGGGCGTCGTGACGACCCGGTCGGCCACGATCCGGGTCGATCAGGCCGCGGGCAACGAGCTGGGCCGGCTGGTCGAGGATCCAGCCGGGGCTGCGGTCACGATCGCGACGACCGCCGATCCGGCCGTGTTCCAGGCGCAGTTCGTCTCCGGCCTGAACGGCGGCGCGCCGGTCCGGCCGGTTCCCGAACCCGCGATCCGTCTCGCGGTCACGTTCGACGGCAGGACGTGCCGGGGGAACGCGATGCCGGCGACGATCCCGACCGGGTTCGTCTCGATCGAGCTCGACAACACGTCGATCGTCGGCGCGGCAGCGGCCCTGTTCCTGCTCCGCGACGGCGTGACGACCGCGGACGTGGTCGATGCCCTTGCCGCGAACGACGACAAGGTGGCCGCGATGGGCCGGGTGGTCGCCAGCGTGAATGCCGATGCCGGCGCGAGGAATCGGGACGTCGGGATCGGCACGCGACCGGGCTCGGCCTTCGTCGGATGCGTCACCTTCGATCCGCGCCCGCGGCTCGTCGTCGCCGCCCCGCTCACGATCGGGCCCTGATCGAGGGTTCGCCCGTCAACCGCGCGCCGTCGTCGCCCGTCCCGAGCGAGGACGGGCCCGGCGGTTGCGCCACGCCGCGGTTGCGGTTGAGCGGAGCCGGCGCCGCTGACGACCCGGTAGCATCGGTGGCGTGACCCTTCTTCCTCCGAATCGGCCGTCGGCGGCCGCCGTCTTCGGCTGTCTCGGGCTGCTGACGATCGGCTGGACGGGGCTCCTCATCCCGTCGCTGATCCGGTCGATCAAGCAGACGTTCGAGCAGAACGACGCGGGGATCGGGCTGCTGTACCTGCTCTACGCCGTCGCCTACGCGTTCGGGTCGTTCGGCGGCGGACCGCTCACCGAGCGGCTCGGCCGGCGGCGCGTCCTCGTCACGGCGGCAGCGCTCCACGGGGCCGGGATCCTGAGCCTCGGGCTCGCGCCGTCGTGGACATGGTTCGTCCTCGCAGCGCTGCCGGCCGGGCTGGGCGCCGGGGCCCTGGACGGCGGCTCGAACGGGCTGTTCCTCGATCTGTTCCGGACCGGGCGCGGCCGGGCGATGAACCTGCTCCACCTGTTCTTCAGCATCGGGGCGCTGTCGGCGCCCGTCGTCGTCGGGACGCTGGTCGACGGCGGTGTGGCGTGGGGGAGCGTCCTCGTCGGGTCGAGTGTCGCCGTGTTCGGGTTGGCCCTCGGGTTCGGTGTCGTCGCGATGCCGAGCGGCCGGTCCGCTGGAGAGGGCTCGTCGGAGCCTAGGTCGTCGATCCGGAGCCGGGTGAGCCTGCCCCTCGTCCTCCTCGGCGTCGCGATCTGCACGTATGTCGCGTCGGAGGTCGGCGTCTCGAACTGGCTCGTCCGGTTCCTCGAGCCTGCACCGCTCAGCACGGCCACGCTGGCCCTGTCCCTGTTCTGGGCCGGCCTGGCGGTCGGCCGCCTTGTGTCGTCGCAGATCGCCGACCGGTTCGACCACGTCCGGTTAACCGTCGGCTGTGCGGTCCTGCTCTCGGTCGCGCTGCTCGGCGCGATCGTCGTGCCGGCGCTGCCGATCTCGATCGCGCTGTTCGCGATCTGCGGCGTGGCGTCAGGGCCGATCTTCCCGATGATCCTGGCGATCGCCGGGGAGCGCTACGCCGACCGGTCGGCTGCGGTCAGCGGCCTCTTGACGGGCTTCGGCGTGGTCGGCGGGACCGTCTATCCGCCGCTGATGGGCGTGCTCTCGGTGACGGTCGGCCTCATGGTCGCGATGGTCGGCAACGTGATCCTCGGTCTCGCCTGCGCGGCGGCCCTCATGGCGTTCGAGCGACAACGATCCCGGTGACGCGGGCCGTCGCGGCTCACGGTCACGGGCCCGAATCGGCGCCGAGGGCAGCGGCGGCCAGGCGGACCGCGGCGTCGAGGGTTCGATCGGCGTTGCCGCTCCGCCCGACGAGGATCGCCGTCGCGCCGAACCCGATGAGCGGGCCCGTGGCCGCGATCGTTCGGACGGCGGCGATCGCCGTCTCGAGCGAAAGCCCGTTCGGTTCGGGCATCGCGACCGCCCAGTCGCCGGCCGCGTCGAGCGCGTCGAGGTCGAACGCGACGTAGAACGCGTCCACCCGGCCGGCGACCGTCCGCGCCCAGGCCCCGAGCGCCGCGAGCCCGGAATCGGTCCCGAGCATCCCGGCGCCGAAGTGCGCGACCCGACTCCCGGCGATCATCCGCGATTCCTGCTCGTCGAGGACCTGCCCACCGAGGAGGGCGGCGTCGCCGGCGTCCGCGGTCGGGCCGTCGCAGGCGGCCACGAGGTCCTCGTCGCCGTGCCCGAGGAGCATCGCGAACGGCATCCCCCAGACGTTGCCCGACGGCGTCGTCTGGGGCGTGTTGAAGTCGCCGTGGGCGTCGAACCAGCAGATCCCGAGACGAATCCCGGGTCGCGCCCGAACGATTCCGGCCATCGCGCCGGCGTGGGACGTGCAGTCGCCGCCGACCACGAGGAGGCGCGGCGCCGCTCCGCCTTCGCCCGCCGAGAGCAGACCGTCGCGGACGTGCGTCGCAAGCCTCGGCAGGTAGGTGACGATCCGGGCCCGGTTCTTCGCATGGCGATCGTCGTCGGGCGCCCAGCCCTGATCGTTCGGCGCGTCACCGGCGTCGACCAGGGTCGCCGCCGCGAGCCCGGGCGCCGCGCGAAGCCGGTCCACCAGCCCGAGGCGGCGGAGCTCGGCCGGCGTGCGCTCCATGCCGTCGAAGTGGCCGCCGAGGGCCGTGGGCGAGCCGACGAGAACGATCGGGTCGGGCATGACCGGCAGGATAGCGATCGTGGGCGCCCACCGCCGCGACGGGCGGTCGACTCCAGCTCGGGATGAGCCGGCGAACGAACGCGTTGGTGGAGATGGGGGAGAGTCGAACTCCCCGTCCAGAACCCTTCGCCGGAGACCACTACGAGCGTGTCCGATGGTTTGTCGTCGACCGGCCGGACGGGCATCGGCACTCTGCCGGTCGGTCCAGTCACGTGCCCCTAGATCGGGCTTGACTCCAGGCTACGCGACGCTCACCCGGATCGCAGCCCCGCTGAATGACGCTTCCACCACCCGCGGGACCGAGGTGGCTTCCACGCTCACACTAGCTGCTTACGCAGCGAGGGCGAGAGTCGACTGGCGGTTGCCAGGTACTTCGTTTTGCTGCCTGATTAACGAGGCCTGAGCAGCATCCTCGGCTCGCGTTCCCCGGTAGCCAGGCCCTGTCGAATCCACACATCCCCACAGGACCGAACGACCGTTCGGATCGCGGATTGTAGCCCGAACGGCCCGATCGGCCAAGAGGCCGACGGGCCGGGAGCCTGGCCGCCCGCGCGTAGGCGGGCGGCTTGGATGGGCTCGGGCGTCAGCGGCCGGTCCGTCGGCCTTCGGTTCGACGGACGACGACCAGGAGCGAGATCAGGAACGCGAGCGCCAGCGTGGCCGGCACGAGCGGGTTCGGTCCGGCCGGCTGGCTTGTGGCGCCGTCGATCGTGGACGTCGCCGGCAGGGCGGGGGTGGTCGTGCCGCCCGAGCTCGTCGTGCTCGTGGTGACGACGCGATTGACCTGGCTCGCGGAGCAGATCACGAGGGCTCCGCCGCCATTGGCCGATCCGTTGCACTGGTTGATCCGGACCCCGCCCGATGCGGCCTTGGTCCCCGTTGCGGTGCAGCGCAGGCCGACGAGCGTCCCGCCGTTGGCCGAGCCGTTGCACTGGGTGATCGCAGCGCCGGTCGTGTTGGCCGGGAACGGATCGCAGTCCTTGGTGATCCCGCCGCCGGAGCCGACGCACTGGTTCACGGTCACGCCCGGCGTGTTCGGCTTCGACCCGACGTAGTTGTTGGTGACGGTGACGCTGCAGCGCAGCGTGCCGCCGCCGCCGTTGATCGAATCGTTGCACTGGGTGACCCGGGTGACGAGCCGGTTCATGAGCCAGGTCTTCGTGCTGCACTTGGCGGTCGGCGCGCCGGCGGCCCCGTGACACTCCAGGACGACGGTCTTGGATGAGCCGCCGGTCGGGGTGATCGTGTTGACGATCGTGACCCGGCAGATCAAGCCGAGGCCGCCCGTGTTGGCGACGCCGTTGCTGCAGGTCGTGGTCGGGGCGATCGTCGTGGCCGCCGACACGAGCGTCGGGGCGAAGAGCAGCCCTGCCATCAGGAGTGCCCCGGCAAGCATGCCGGTGGAAAGGATCAGGAATGGACGACGCACGGTGACACCTGTAGGGGGTTCGAGCGTCGGAGCCAATGGAGTTCAGCGGCGGCTGCCCGTCACCGGCGAGCGTGCGCCTCGACCCTGGGTGTTCCACGGGTCCGTTTCCACGATCGACCTTGCATCTATGCCGCAAAGCCTCTCGGCGCGGTTGCACTCTTCATTCCAACGCCAACTGAGTTCGCAACAGCCGTGGCCCAGGACGATGGAGCCATCGGCTCGGCCGCCCGCCCCTGCTACGCTGTGGGTGGCCGAACCTCTCTCGAGGGCGGGGGACCCGACGTCCCTGGGGCAAATCGCGAATCGACCGCGACGGCGAACCCACGCCGAGCCCGACAGCTCACCTCGCAGGCCCGCGGGCTGCTTCGAGGTACGCGGTGCTCCGGCCATCCCTGTTCAACTCGGCGACGCGACGCGCGATCGGGCGAAATCTCGCCCTCGATCTCGTCGTGGCCGTCGGCATGGGCGTCACGATGGCCCTCGTCAACGCGATCCTCCCGACGGTCGCCCGCCGCGGCGGGCTGGCGCCGCTCGGGCTCTCGGCCCTCGCCGCCGCACCGTTCGTCGCCAACCTGCTCGGCGCGTTCGCCGGTCGCCTCGGGCCGCGCAACACCGCCCAGCTGACGCTCACCCGTGGGATCGGCGCTGCCTCCCTCCTGATCCTGTTCACGGTTCCACCGGCGCCGGTGATGGTCGCGGTCGCGGTGGTCTTCTGGCTGAGCCTGTCGTTCGGCGGCCCGTTCCATCTTCGTCTGTGGGGCGCGATGTACCCGGCCCGCCTGCGCGGCCGCGTCGTCGGCGTGCTCGGGATGGGTCGTGCGGCGGCCGGTGCGATCGCCGCGTTCGGGGGCGGCGTCCTCGCCGACCGGATCGGCGGCGAGCGGGCGGTCGCGGTCGCCGGGGTGATCGGGGTCGCCTGCGCGGTCGGCTACGTCGGGCTGCGGGCCGCATCGGCCGGGCGGCCGGCGCCATTCTCGGCTCGCGAGTCCATTCGGGCCCTGCGCGAACGACCATTGCTCGGCCGGATCGCGCTCGCCCAGGGCTTCTACGGCGGCGGCCTGATCGCGGCCGCCCCGCTCTACGCCCTCGTCCACGTCGATCGCCTGAACCTCAGCCTCTCCGACGTCGGCGTGATCGGGATCCTCGCGGCGATCGCGACGACCGTCGCGTTCCCGATCTGGGGCGTCGTCGCCGATCGACACGGCTCGGTGACCGCGCTCCGGCTCGGCAGCGCGATCGGGCTCGGCTCGCTCGTCGCCTACGCGCTGGCCCCGAGCGTCGTGCTCCTGTGGCTCGCGGCCATCGTCGCCGGCATCGGCAGCGCCTCGATCGACGTCGGGATCGCCGCCGCGGTCAGCGATCAGACCCCGCTCGCGTCACGGGCCGCCGCGATGGCCGGATGGAACGCGATCACCGGTGCCCGCGGGATCGCCGCCGCGTTCCTGATGAGCGCGCTGCTCCAGCTCGGGCTCGTCGACGTCACGAGCGGGCTGCTCCTGTGCGCCGCGACGTCGGCCATGGGCGTGCTCCTGTTCGCCCGGGCAGGGCGGATCGCGGTCTCGCAGGCGCCGCTCGGCGCCGGCTCGCCGGTCGCGAGCGGCGCACCGCTCGGCGCGGGCTCGACGAAGACGGGCATGCCCGCCGGCTCGATCGCGCCCACGCGCTGACGATCACCCGCCCGAGGTGGCGTCCTCCGCCGCGTCGGCCTCGACGAGGCGGACGAGGTTCGGCAGGACCTCGTCGGTCCAGCCGTTGACGTTGTCCAGGTACTTCGCCGGACCGGTGAACCCGGTCTCCATCAGCTGGAGGATCGTGCCGCCGCCGTCGCGCTCCTCGAGGAGCCACTCGGTGACGAGCGGCTGGCGGACGTCCGCGATCGGCACATCCGGCTCATCGGCCGTCCAACGCCAGGCGAGATAGCGGGGCGGCTCGACGACCTCGATCCGGACGGCGTGGCGGCCGTAGTCAGGGAAGTCGAACCAGCCCTCCCAGCCCGGTTCGACGACGACCGGCATCTGCAGGCCCCACCACTGGCGGAGCTCGCCGTCCTCGGACAGGGCGCGCCAGACCCGGTCGCGACCGGCGCGGAGCTCGAGGCGGCGACGGATCGGGATCTGCCAGGGCTCGGTCGCGAGATGCTCGCGGAGCTCGGCGAGCTCGACGAACCAGCCGGCGGTGTTCATCTCGAGATTGCGCCCGGTCCGGAGTCCCGACTCGCGCATCCGGAGGCGCGTGCCACCACGAGCCTGCGGCTCGAGCGTCCACTCGACGAGACTCGTCGGTCCGTCCTCGATCGTCGTGTCCGTCTCTTCCGCCCAGCGCCAGGCCAGGAACCTGCCCGGGTCGAGCGCCTCCAGCCGGACCGCGAACCGACCGTCCTCGTCGAACCCGAACCAGCCGGTTGCTCCGACCTCCGGCAGCGCGTCGGCGGCTGTTCCGAACCAGGCGGCGAGCTCCGCCGGGTCCGTCAGCGCCCGCCAGACGCGATCGGGCGGCGCCGGGAGGTCGACCGTCCGTTCGATCGAGAAGCCGGTCGTGGGCTCTGCGGCGGTCGTGGTCGTCATCGGTCGATCTCCTCTTCGAGGTGGCGGCGGAGCGCATCGAGTCGGCGATCCCACGCCTCGGCATACGGTCTGAGCCAGTCATCGACCTCGCGGAGCGGGGCCGAATCGAGCTCGTGGAGCCGCTCCCGACCCGCACGCCGGACGACGATCAGACCGGCGGTGCGCAGCGTGTCGAGATGCTTCGTCACTGCCTGGCGGCTGATCGGCAGGCCCTCGCCGAGGGTCGCGATCGACGCCGGCCCGTTCGCGCGGAGGCGCTCGAGCAGGAGGCGTCGGGTCGGGTCGGCGACGGCGGCGAACACGGCTTCCACACCCGCAGAATATGCAACCTATGAGTTGCATGTCAAGCCCTGTCGAGCTTCGAGTGACGGGGCCTTGCGCCATGGCATAACATGCTACTTGTGAATAGCGAGTTCATGGCCGCCGAGTCACGACCGCCCGCCGCCGCGGATCAGGCCGGCGGCTGCGTCTGGATGATCATCTGGACATCGGCGGTGACGCTCCTGTCAGGGGCGATGCTCATCGGCGCGCTCCTCCTGGCGCGGTCGGGAGGGTACGCCGCGTTCTTCGGGCTGATCGGCGTCGGCCTGGGGGTCGCGGGCGCGGGGATCGCGGCCGGGCTGGCGATCGCCGATCGGATCATTCGACGGACTCGACCGTCGTGGCGGCCGGTCGCCGGGCTCCTGTGCCTGGCGATCGGGCTGGTCCTGATCGGCCCGGGTGCGGCCGTGATGCTGCACCAGGCGCAGGTCGCGTTCGACACCGGCCTGCCCGCGATCGCCGGCGCGACGCTCGTCATCCTCGCCCTCGTCCTCTCGTCGGGCGCGATCGAACGGCGCGGCGCCCTGATCCTTGCCCTGGGCTGGGTCGTGCTCTACGGTGCGATCGGGTATCGCGTCTGGACCGAGATGGACGCGACGGTCGTCTGGATGGGCCCGGGCATCGACGACCGTGTCCAGGTCGCGTTCGAGGCGACACGGTCCGCCGACTATGTCATCCGCTTCGACGCGCCGTCGTGCGGCGAGGGCCGGGTGATCGCGGCAGGTCGGTACGAGTTCACGCCGGATCGTGGGTGGGGCAAGCTCGGCAAGCCTGTGTGGGTCGATCTCCCGGCGGACGTCCTGCCGCTGGCTCACGGTGACCTCGTCCGCGTCTGCCTGCGCGACGGCCTGGCTTCCGCGACCGCCGCCGGCGAGTTCGTCGGCGGTGCCGCCGGTCCGTCGTCGTTCTGGCCGCGCGACTGACGCGCCGCGGGCGCGCGACCAATGCGTCCGCGAGCGTGCGACCGGTCGAAGGCCCCGACGGTCGCTACGATGCGGCGGTGCGACTGACGGCGTGGGAGGAGGAGCGGCTGCTCGTCTTCGGCGCGGCCGAGCTGGCGCGCCGGCACCGAGCGGCCGGAGTGCTCCTGAATGCGCCCGAAGCGATCGCGATCATCTGCGATGACATGCTCGAGGCGGCACGGGTCGGGCGGTCGTACGCGGAGGTCGAGGCCGCCGGCCTGGCGGCAATCGGGCCCGAGGACGTCCTCGACGGGGTTCGCGAGCTCGTCGACGAGGTCCGGCTCGAGGTCCTGCTCGGCGACGGAACGCGCCTGATCGTCCTCGTCGATCCACTCGGTCGTGGCCGGCCGATGGCGGTCGACGGGCCCGGCGCGATCGTTCCTGCTTCTCGGCCGGCATCGTCGGCGACGGCTGACCGCGAGCGTCGCCGTCTCGTCGTTCGCAGCGAATCCCGCCGATCGATCCGGGTGTCCTCGCACCATCCCTTCGATCGGGTCAATCACCGCCTGGTCTTCGACCGCGAGGCGGCCCGCGGCTTCCGGCTCGACCTGCCGGCGGGCGGGATCGAGACGTGGGCGCCCGGCGAAGCCCGGGAGGTCGGGCTCATCCGCTACGGCGGGGCCGGCGGGGACGATCCCGGCGGCCGCGGGGATGTCGGCCGCGGCGACCGCCGGGACGCCGCGGGATGACCCGAGCGCTCGATCCTGGCGAACGCCTGGCGCGCTTCGGACCGACGGTCGGCGACCGCGTCCGGCTGGGCGACACCGACCTGTGGGTGCGCGTCGACGACGACCGCCAGGCATCCGGCGACGAGCCGATCTGGGGCTACGCCAAGACGCTCCGGCCACGGATGACCCAGGCGGGGCGGGCGACCGATTCCGAGCTCGATGCGGTCGTTGCGGGCGCCCTGGTGATCGACCCGACGATCGGGGTCGTCAAGGCCGACATCGGGATCAAGGACGGCCGGATCGTCGGAGTCGGACGAGCCGGCAACCCCGCGATCAGCGACGGGATCGAGCTCGAGATCGGACCACACACGGCGCCGATCATGGCGTACGGCCTGATCGCGACGCCGGGTGCCGTCGACAGCCACGTCCACCTCATCGGCCCGCCGCTGATGGCGGCCGCCCTGTCCGGAGGCGTGACGACGCTGATCACGGCCGGCTTCGAGGAGCCGCCGTGGGCGATGGAGCGAACGCTTGCCGCGCTGACGGCGTGGCCGCTCAACGTCGGGATCCAGGCATGCGCCCGCTCCGAGACGGACGCGGACCTCGAGGCGCTCGTCGACGCCGGCGCGGTCGGGTTCAAGATCCACGAGGACTACGGCGCCACGCCCGCCCTCATCGATTCGACCCTTCGCTTCGCCGACGCCGCCGGGGTCGCGGTCTCGCTTCACACCGACGGCCTCCACGAGTCGGCCGAGCTCGAGGACACGATCGCGGCGATCGCCGGCCGCACGGTTCACGCGTACCACGTCGAGGGGACAGGCGGCGGCCACGTGCCCGACCTGCTCGGCCTGGTCCGCGAGCCGAACATCATCTGCTCGTCGACGACGCCGACGATCCCCTACGGCCTGAACGCGGCCGCCGAGCACGTCGCGATGATCGTGCTCAACCACGGTGGGTCGATGGCGGTGCCCGCCGACGTGGCCCTCGCGGCCGGG
>DATNBW010000040.1:0-2802 GCA_035607275.1 Verrucomicrobiia bacterium
GTGGTTCGCGTTCTGGAAGTAGACCGAGCCGTAGGCCTCGCCGGTGAAGGACGGGTCGTAGCCCTGCTCGATGAGGGCCCACGCCTTCTTCTCTTCGTTGAGCTTCGAGTCGATGAAGTCGACGATGTCCGGATGGCCGGCGTCGAGGATGACCATCTTGGCCGCGCGGCGGGTCTTGCCGCCCGACTTCACGACGCCCGCGAAGGCGTCATAGCCCTTCATGAAGGAGACGGGGCCGCTGGCCGTGCCGCCGCCGGTCATCTTCTCCTTGGAGCTCCGGATCGTGGACAGGTTGGAGCCCGCGCCCGAGCCGAACTTGAACAGCATCGCCTCGGTCTTGGCGAGATCCATGATCGAGGACATCGTGTCCTGGACGCTGTTGATGAAGCAGGCGCTGCACTGGGGGCGCGCCTCGATGCCGACGTTGAACCAGACCGGCGAGTTGAAGCTCATCTTCTGGTGGACGAGAAGATGGGTCAGCTCGGCCTGGAAGGTCTGGAGGTCCGCGTCGGTCGCGAAGTAGCGCTGCGTCTCCGCCCAGCCGGCGATCGTGAGGACGACCCGATCGATCAGCTGGCGGACGCTCGTCTCGCGCTCCGGCGTGCCGATGTGGCCGCGGAAGTACTTGCTGACGACGACGTTCGTCGCGAGCTGCGACCAGAAGCTCGGGACCTCGACGTCCTTCTGCTCGAACACGAGCTTGCCCGACTCGTTGCCGATCGCGGCCGTCCGCTGCTCCCAGGCGATCTCGTCGTAGGGGTGGATGCCCGGGGTGGTCCAGCGCCGCTCGAAGGTCAGCCCCCGGGCCGGGTGGCCGTGGCCGTCCGACCCGTCGAAGCTGGCGTGATACGGCCCGCTGAGCTGGCGAAGGGCGGTCGCGGCCGCCTTCTTCGTCTTCCCGCCGGCGTCGTGGTCCATGACGGGGACGGTCTCACTGCTCGTTCGGGCCATCGTGCGTGTTCCTCCACCGCGTCCACCGAGTGGTCCGGCTCCTCACCGGGTCGCTCGCTTGCTCAGGCCGCTGGCACGGCATCCGCCGTAGCTGCGACTTCCTCCTGATGCCGGTCGTTTCGCGGGGCCGATCCCGGTGGGTTGCGGGCCGGCGGGCATGGCCGGCGGGCGGTCCTGGGAGGCGGCGCGGAGCGATCGGCGCGAGAGTCAAATGTACGCCGGAGGGGAGGGGCAGTCAAGGCCCAAAACACAAGATGTAGTGGTTGGTAGCGTGGACCGACCGCAACATGTGGTTCCGAGCGTGATTCGGCGGCGGAGCGCCGTCGTCCACGCTCAACCCACGATCGGCGGCTGGTTGCCCACCGTTCTCGTGGCGTTGTCCACGGTCCGCGGGGCGGTTGTGCACGTCGCTGGGGCGGTTGTCCACGACGATGATACAGAACAGGTGTTCTGTCTGCGCCGCGCGGAGACGACAATGACGCTCCGACTGTTTGACACGCCGTTGGTCGCCCGCATCGGCGTCCGGGAGCCCGGCCCTGAGGGGCGATCTGGTGTGATGTGCCCATGCGCGATGACCTTCAGCGGATCGGCAAACGCTTCCTCGCCGACGTCAAGCGCGACGACGTCTCCGGCCTGGCCGCCGAGCTTGCCTATCGATTCCTGTTCGCGATCTTCCCGTTCGGGATCTTCGTCGCGGCGCTGACCGCGTTCGTCGCCCAGGCGATCGGGCTGGCCGACCCGACCGGCCAGATCATCGGCGCGGTCGGGGACAACCTTCCGGCCGATGTTGCGAACGGGATCCGACCGCAGCTCGAGGCGGTCATCGGCACGACCCGGCCGGGCCTCCTGACGGTCGGGGCGATCGCGGCGCTGTGGGCGGCAACGGGCGGCACGAATGCGCTGATCAAGGCGATGAACCGGGCGTACGAGGTCGAGGAGACCCGTCCGCTGATCCCGCGCTACGCCACGGCGATCGGGCTGACCCTCCTGGCGAGCATCGGGATCCTGGTCGCGTTCGTCACGATCGTCGGTGCGTCGCTGCTCACGACCCAGGTCGTCGACGCGCTGCATCTCGATCCGGCCGTGGTCGGCGCGATCAGCCTCGTCCGCTGGCCCATCGTGTTCGTCGGGCTGTCCGTGGCCGTCGCCGTCCTCTACAAGCTGGCCCCGAACTTCCGCGCGCCGTGGCGCTGGTGTCTCGCCGGCGGCGCGATCTTCTCGGTCGGCTGGCTCCTCGCCACGGCGCTGTTCGGGCTGTACGTCGCGAACTTCGCCAACTACTCGAACACCTACGGGGCGCTCGGCGGGGTTGTCGTCCTGATGCTCTGGTTCTACCTGTCGTCGATCGTCCTCGTCGGCGCCGCGGCGCTGGTCGCGTCGGCGATGAAGGAGCTCCGGCCCGACACGTTCGCGGCCGGCCAGGAGGTCGCGAAGGCCGCGGCGACCGAGGCGGCCGATGATAGCGAGGCAGCTTCCCCGACGGCGCTGCCGGCACCGCCGGCGTTGCCGGCGCCGTGGGCGCCGCGAGCGGCCTCGGCGAAGCGTCCGACGAGACCCGTCCGCCGGTCGTCGGTGGCTCACGTCGAGCTCGGCACACGCTCTTGGCCGCTGGCCGGCGCGGCCATCGTCGCCGGGCTGGCGATCGGGACGATCGCGGCCCGCCTGCTCGGCCGAGACGATCCGTAGCCGCGGCCCGGGCGAGCCGTCCGGCGGCGAGGCCGGTGAGCTCGGGCTTCATGCCAGAGGTCCGGTGACGCGACCTTGGGCGTGGAATGTCCATGGAAATCCGGTTCCGGCGGCCTCCCGCGGGCGGGATCCACGTCGAGCCACGCTCGCGGCGCCGGGTGGCCG
>DATNBW010000044.1:0-2401 GCA_035607275.1 Verrucomicrobiia bacterium
CAAAGAGCCCATCAGGTCGAAATCCCAGCGCCCTGCTGCGACGGCGGGACGCCGTCCTTCCAGCCGGCCCGGTCCTCGAGCCACGTGATCATGTCGAGGTCACCCGGCGAATGGCCGGCCTGGGTCAGGATGGCCGCCGCCTCCGATCGGTGCTGGGTGCCGTGGTTCACGAGATGGCGAAGCATGCCGGCGAACGGCACGCCCTCGTCGTCGCGCGCGAGCCACCGATCGTCCAGGCCGGCCAGGAACGCGTCCATCGCCGGCCACTCGGTCTCCCAGCGGGACCGCAGCTCCGCCGGCGACAGGAGCGGCTCGCGTTCGGGCCGCGGCTCCTCCTCGTCCTCCGCGAGCCCATGGCGCCAGCGCTGGTAGGCGCCCAGCATGTGGACGAGGATCCCGCCGAGCCCGCGCTCGTCGATGACCTGGGCCGTCGACCAGGTCGCGTCGTCGATTCCGTCGAGGGCGCGAAACAGCCGCTCGCTGGCCCAGCGGTCATAGGCGAACAGGTCGCGGACCTCGTCGATGGTCATCGTCCGAGCCTCCCGCCGCCCGTCGATCAGGCCTGGTAACCGGCGTCGCGCAGGAGCTGCGGGAGCTCCGTCGGCGACCCGGCGACGCGGAAGCCCGCAGCCTCGAGCGCCGCGACCTTCGACGCGGCAGTGCCGGCGCCGCCGGAGATGATCGCCCCGGCGTGGCCCATTCGCTTGCCCTCGGGTGCGGTGCGGCCCGCGATGAACGCGACCTTCGGGACGTCGCGGAGGTGTTCGGCGGCCCACGCCGCGGCGGTCTCCTCGGCCGCGCCGCCGATCTCGCCGATGAGGACGATCGCGTCGGTCTCGGCGTCGTCGGCGAACAGCTGGAGGATGTCGAGGAACGTCGTCCCGATGACCGGGTCGCCGCCGATCCCGACACACGTCGACTGGCCGATCCCGGCGTCGCTCATCGCCTGGACCGCCTCGTAGGTGAGCGTGCCGGAGCGGGACACGACGCCGACCCGCCCGTTGCGATGGATCGAGCCCGGGATGATCCCGACCTTGGCCCGGCCGGGCGACGTCGCCCCCGGGCAGTTCGGGCCGATCAGGCGCGCGCCGGCCGCCCGGACCATCGCAACCGCGGGAATCATGTCCAGCGCCGGGATGCCCTCGGTGATGCAGAAGATCGTCTTCACGCCGGCCGCGGCCGCCTCCATCACTGCGTCCGGCGCGCCGGCCGCGGGGACGAAGATGCAGGACGTGTCGGCGCCGGTCTCGCGGACCGCGTCGGCCACCGTGTCGAAGACCGGCACCCGTCCGTCGAGCGCCGTCTGGCCGCCCTTGCCGGGCGTCATCCCGGCGACGACCTGGGTGCCGTACTCGAGCATCGCCTGCCCGTGGAACGAGCCTTCGCGCCCGGTCAGGCCATGGACGACCACCCGGCTGCTCGAATCGATCAGGATGCTCATGCCGGCACGCCCTTCGAGGCCGCGACCGCCTGGGCCGCGGCGTCGTCGAGGGTGGCTGCGGTCACGAACTTCGCCTGCTCCAGGAGCACGGCCGCTTCCGCGGCGTTGGTCCCGACGATCCGGACGACCATCGGGACGTCGCGCTCCTGCTGGGCCCGGGCCTCGATCAGGCCCTTGGCGACCTCGTCGCCGCGGGTGATCCCGCCGAAGATGTTGACGAGGATCGCGTTCACCTTCGGATCGGCCAGGATGAGCCGCATCGCCGCCGCCACCTTGTCGGCCCGGGCGCCGCCGCCGATGTCGAGGAAGTTCGCGGGCTCGCCGCCGGCCCGCTTGACGAGATCCATCGTCGTCATCGCCAGCCCGGCGCCGTTGACCATGCAGCCGATCGTCCCGTCGAGCTTGATGAAGGTCAGGCCGGCCTCGCGCGCCTCCCGATCGGCAGGGTCCTCCTCGTCGGGGTCGCGCAGCTCCTCGAGCGCCGGATGGCGGCCGAGGGCGGAGTCGTCGAGGGTGATCTTCGCGTCGAGACACTGGAGGCGCTGGGACACGAGCCCGTCGATCGCGGTCTCGTTGACGATCGCGAGGGGGTTGATCTCGACGAGGTCCGCGTCGTAGGCGAGCATCGTCCGGACGAGACCCGTCGCGATCGCCACCGCGTCCTTGAGATGGGCGCCAAGGCCGAGGCGGAACGCCATCGCCCGCGCCTGGAACGGCTGGAGCCCGATCAGCGGGTCGGCGTGGATCGTGATGATCGCGTCCGGCCGCTCGGCCGCGACCTGTTCGATCTCGACCCCGCCCTCCGCGGAGCCCATGAGGAGGATCTTCCGCTCGGCCCGATCGAGGACCGCCGACAGGTAGAACTCCTTGACGATGTCCGCGGCCGGGCCGACGAGGACCTTCCGGACCGGGATCCCCTTGATCTCGAGATCGAGGATCGACTGGGCGACGAGCTCGGCC
>DATNBW010000053.1:0-5776 GCA_035607275.1 Verrucomicrobiia bacterium
TTCTACTTTCGACGCCCGGCATGACCGACCCCGGAGCCTAGGCCCGGGATCGCGGGTCGTGCCGGGTGGAAGCAGAGGTCGCGACCTCTGCTTTTTTGTTTGACCAGAGAGGAAGCGAACCGGATGTTCGTCGTGATGGCCCCGACCGCGGGCGAGGCCGAGATCCTGGGCGTGAAGAGCGTCATCCTCGGCGAGGGGCTGACGCCGTACGACCACGTCGGCGCGGAGCGGACCGTCATCGCGGTGATCGGCGAGATCGGCACCCGGAAGGACGCCCTGATCAGCCGCCTCGGCGGGCTAGGCGGGGTCGAATCGGTGACCCCGATCAGCCGGCCATTCAAGCTGACCTCGCGCGAGTTCCATCCCGAGAACACGGTCATCCGGGTGCTCGACGCGGTCGTCGGCGACGGGTCCCTGACGATGATGGCCGGACCCTGCTCGGTCGAGAGCCGCGAGCAGCTCTTCGAGACGGCGGACGCGGTCAAGTCGGCCGGCGCGACGATCCTGCGCGGCGGCGCCTTCAAGCCGCGGACGTCGCCGTACAGCTTCCAGGGGCTCGGCGTCGAGGCCCTTCGCTACCTCGCCGAGGCGCGCGACCGGACCGGCCTGCCGGTGATCACCGAGGTCATGGAGCCCAACCAGGTCGACATCGTCGCCGAGTACGCGGACATCCTCCAGATCGGCACTCGGAACATGCAGAACTACTCGCTCCTGACCGCGGTCGGGCGGGTGGCCCGGCCGGTGATGCTCAAGCGCGGCTACGGAGCAACGGTCGAGGAATGGCTGATGGCCGCCGAGTACATCGTCAGCTCGGGCAACCCGAACGTGATCCTCTGCGAGCGGGGCATCCGGACGTTCGAGACGTACACCCGGAACACGATGGACCTTGCCGCGGTGCCGCTCGTCCACCACCTGAGCCACCTGCCGGTGATCGTCGATCCGAGCCACGCCACCGGGAAGCGCTGGCTCGTCGCGCCGCTCGCGATGGGCGGCGTGGCCGTGGGGGCCGACGGGGTCATGGTCGAGGTCCACCCCGACCCGGACGCGGCCCTGTCCGACGCCGAGCAGCAGCTCAACTTCGATCAATTCCGGGCGATGATGAGCGAGCTCGTGCCCATCCACGAGCACGTCCGAGCGATGTATGCGGCCCCGAGCGCGCCGTCGGTCGCGCCCGCCGGCGCCGGACTCGCGAAGCACTAGGGATCGGGACCAGCCATGTCCGCGACCTCGACCGACGCCGCCGTCATCCTGCCGGCCGCCCGCCTGCGCGGCGAGCTCGTCGTGCCCGGCGACAAGTCGGTCAGCCACCGGGCCCTGATGCTCGCGACCCTGGCCGCGGGCGAGAGCCGGATCGGTGGTGCAGGCGACGGCGCCGACGTCCGCTCGACGGCTGCCGTCTGCCGGGCGCTCGGGGCGGTCGTCGAGCGGGTCGGCGGCGCGGAGTCGGACACGGGTCGGGCGGCGCGGGTCGACTACCGGGTGGTCTCGCCCGGGGTCGACGGGCTGCGCGAGCCGGCGGCCGACCTCGACTGCGGGAACTCCGGGACGTCGCTCCGGCTGTTCGCGGGGATCCTCGCCGGCCTGCCGTTCCGGAGCGTCCTCGACGGCGACGATTCGTTGCGACGCCGACCGGTCGCCCGTATCATCGAACCGCTTCGCGCGATGGGCGCGACGCTCCATGCCCGTTCCGACGATTCCCTCCCGCCCCTGACCGTCATCGGTCGCCATCCCCTTCGCGCCGTCGATCGCTGGACCCCGGTCCCGAGCGCGCAGGTCAAGTCGGCGATCCTCCTGGCGGCGTTGCGGGCAGAGGGTCGGACGACGGTCCGCGAGGCCGTCGCGACGCGCGACCACACCGAGCGGATGCTCCGGGCGCGGGGGATCGGGGTGACGACGGAGCGGCTCGCCGCGGCCGACGCCGAGGGGCGCAACGGTGCGGTGGCGATCAGTCTCGAAGGAGGGCGGACGATGGCGGCGATCGACGAGCGCGTCCCGGGCGACGTGTCGGCGGCCGCCTTCTGGCTCGTCGCCGCGGCGATCCACCCGGACGCCGAGCTCGTCCTGCGCGACGTCGGGGTCAACCCGACCCGCCGGGCGATCATCGACCTGTTGCGGGCGATGGGCGCCGACATCGCGGAGACTGCCGCCGCGGGATCACCGAGCGCGGGCAGCGCGGAGGACGGCGTCGGCGAGCCGGTCGCCGATCTCCGCGTCCGATCCTCGAAGCTCCGCGCGATCGACCTCGGGCCGGCGGACGTCGCCGCCGCGATCGACGAGATCCCGATCCTGTGCCTCGCCGCCGCCCACGCCAGCGGCACGACCAGGATCCTCGGCGCGGGCGAGCTGCGCCACAAGGAGTCCGACCGGATCGCCGGCACGACCCATGGCCTGCGGGCGCTCGGTGCCGACATCGAGGTCGACGGCGACGACCTTCGCATCCACGGCGGACGACCCCTCGCGGGCACGACCGTCGACAGCCTCGACGACCATCGCCTGGCGATGACCTTCGCCGTCGCAGGGCTCACCGCCGCCGGTTCGACGACCGTCCTCCGGCCCGGCAGCGCGTCGATCTCCTATCCCGGCTTCTTCGACGATCTCGGAAGGGTTGGCTCATGACCAAGCGCGTCGTCCTCATCGGTCATCCCGTCGCCCATTCGCTGTCGGGCGCGATGCAGCAGGCCGCCTTCGACGACCAGGGCATCGACGCCGCGTACGAGCTCTGGGACCGCGCGCCGATCGCCCTGCCGGACGCGATCGCCGAGGTCCGCGGCGACGAGTTCCTCGGGGCGAACGTCACGATCCCCCACAAGGAACGCGTCGTGCCGCTGGTCGACCGCCTGACCGAAGAAGCCCAGGTCACCGGCGCCGTCAACACGATCACCCGCGAGGCCAGGCGCCTCGTCGGCCACAACACGGACGTTCCCGGCTTCAAGGTCGCGCTCGACAAGCTCGTCGGACGCCAGAAGATGCCGCGCGCGGCGATCGTCCTCGGCGCCGGCGGCGGCTCGCGAGCGGTGGTCTACGGCCTGATCCGCGAGGGGTTCCAGCGGATCGTCGTCTTCAACCGCCACCTTCATCGGGCGGAGTCGCTGGTCAAGCACTTCGGTCGGAGCGCGGCCCACATGGAGCTCCGCGCGATGCCGTGGCACGAGTCGATCATCGAGTCGGAGCTGGCCAAGTCGAAGGTCCTCGTCAACGCGACGTCGATCGGGCTGACCAGCGACGTCTCGCCGATCCCGGCCGAGATCCTCCCGCCCGACCTGCTCGTGCTGGACCTGATCTACGCCCGGACCCGGCTCCTCCGCGAGGCGGAGGCGGCCGGCTGCACGGTCGCCGACGGAGAGCTGATGCTCCTCCACCAGGGTGCCGCGGCGTTCACGCTCTGGACGGGCAAGCCGGCACCCGTCGAGGTGATGCAGAAGGCCCTGTCGACGGCGCGGGCCGGCGGCGTCCGGTCGGCCGAGGGCGAGCCTGCCGGCGAGGATCCGCTCGGCACGGTTGCTGCCGGTGCCGGGGGTTCGGGCGGCGCCGACGGGCCGGGAGCGTCCGGCGCAACGGGCGCAACCGGCGCCTGACCGGTCGAGCCCACCCCGGTATGGGACGCCTGCGCTGGCTGACGGCCGGCGAATCGCATGGCCGGACGCTGGCGGTCACGGTCGAGGGCGTGCCCGCCGGGCTGGCGCTCGGGGCGGATGACCTGGCGGTCGACCTCGCCCGACGCCAGCGTGGCTACGGCCGCGGTGCGCGCCAGGCGATCGAGCACGACCAGGCGGACATCGCGAGCGGCGTCCGCCACGGCGTCACGCTCGGCTCGCCGCTGCTCCTGCTCGTCGCCAATCGCGACTGGGACAACTGGACCCGGGTCATGCAGGTGGAACGGCTGTCCGACGACGAGGCAGCCGAGCTCGCTGCGGCCGCCGGCGAGGGCAACAAGCGGGCGACCCCGGTCACTCGCGTCCGGCCCGGGCACGCCGATCTTGCGGGCGCCCTGAAATACGGGTTCAACGATGTCCGGAACGTCCTCGAGCGGGCCTCGGCGCGCGAGACAGCGGCCCGGGTCGCCGCCGGTGGGGTGGCCCGGGCGATCCTGCGCGAGCTGGGCGTCGAGGTCTGGTCGTTCACCGCCGAGGTCGGCGGCGTCGCCGTCGATCCCGCGCGGGCGACACGCTCCCGCGAGGAGGCGGACGCCTCGCCGCTGCGCTGCCCGGACCCGGACGCCGAGGCCGCGATGATCGCCCGGATCGACGAGGCGCGATCGGGCGGCGACACGGTCGGCGGCGTGTTCGAGGTCGTGGCCCACGGGTTGCCGATCGGTCTCGGGTCGTACGTCCACTGGGATCGCCGGCTCGATGCGGCCCTGGCGGCGGCGGTGATGAGCATCAACATCGTGAAGGGCGTCGAGTTCGGGCTGGGGTTCGAGCAGACGAAGCGGTTCGGGTCGGCGGTTCACGACGTGATCGCCGGACGGGGCGAGGGCGGTCGCTGGATCCATCGCTCGAACAACGCCGGCGGACTCACGGGCGGAATCACGAACGGCGAGCCGCTCGTCGTCCGCGGCGCCGTCAAGCCGATCTCGACCCTGGCCCGGCCGCTCCCGTCGGCGGACCTCGTCAGCGGCGAGGCGGTCGACAAGGCGCACTACGAGCGCTCGGACATCAGCGTCGTGCCCGCCGCGGGCGTCGTCGGCGAAGCGATGGTCATGCTCACGCTGGCCGACGCGATGCTCGACAAGTTCGGGGGCGACACGATCGCCGACACGCGCGATGCCCTCGATCGGTATGTCGAGCGGATCTCACGGGCCGTCGACGCGCCGGTGGCCGGTGGGCGCCGCGCGGCCGGCGATTCGCTGCCCGCGGAGGCGACCGCGGGCGGCGACGAGGCCGGCTCCGGCGGCGACGACTAGGCCGGGCGAAGGATGGACGTCGTCCTCGTCGGGCTCCCCGGCAGCGGCAAGAGCGCCGTCGGGCGGCGGCTCGCCCATCGTCACGGCGCCACCTTCGTCGATCTCGACGACGCGATCGAGAAGTCGGCCGGCCGGACGATTCCCGAGATCTTCGCCGAGCGTGGCGAGGCCGCGTTCCGGGCGCTCGAGCGCCAGGCCGTCGTCGACCTCGGGCCGGCCGATCGGAGCCCGGAGGTCCGGACCGTGGTCGCGACCGGCGGTGGCGCGGTCATCGACCCGCGCAACCGCTGGGCGCTGTACCGCGATCGCGTTCCGGTCTGGCTCGACGTCCGCCCCGAGGTCCTCGCCCAGCGTCTGCGGCGCTCGCCCAACGTCCGGCCGCTGATGGTCGGGCGCGACCCGATGGGCGCGATCCGCGATCTTGCCCGCGACCGTGACCGGTACTACTCCGCTGCCTACCGGATGAACGGTGTCGCCGAGCTGGCATCGATCGTCGCGAGGGTCGACGAGCTCGTCGCCCGGGTCGCCCGCGATCCCGACCCGGCGGTCCTCCTCCGCGGTCGGTCGCTCGGCGGTGATCTCGTGATCGGCGAGGGGATCGCCGCGTCGATCGTCGCCGACGCCCTGCGCGGCCTCCGCGCCCGCATCGGCCTCCCCGAGGGCCTCAGCCACGCCGGCGTCACGATCGACAAGCTCGAGAAGCTCTCCGACCTCGCGATCCAGGACGCGTGTCACTCGCTCAACCCGCGCGCGTGCTCGCGCGACGAGCTCCGCCGGCTCTACGAAGCCTCGCTCTGAACGACGCCCTTCTCCTGCCCTTGGCAATGCGGATCCGAGCAATCTCGGATCCGCTTTCTGCGTAGGGATTTACGC
>DATNBW010000055.1:0-11875 GCA_035607275.1 Verrucomicrobiia bacterium
GATCGGCCGACTCCTCCGCTTGGCCGGAGATGATCAGCGGCGTCCGCGCCTCGTCGATGAGGATGTTGTCGACCTCGTCGACGATCGCGAAGCTGCGCTCCCGCTGCACTCGCTGCTCGAGGTCGACGAAATAGTCGCCGCCCTCCTCGGCGCCCTCGGCCCGGCCCTGGAGCTTCGGCACGAGACGGGCGAACGTGTAGTAGAGATCTCCCGACTCCTCGGCCTGTCCGCTGATGATCAGCGGCGTGCGGGCCTCGTCGATCAGGATGTTGTCGACCTCGTCCACGATCGCGAACGAGCGCTCGCGCTGGACCCGGTCGAGCAGGTCCGTCACCATGTTGTCGCGGAGGTAGTCGAACCCGAACTCGTTGTTCGTGCCGTAGGTGACGTCGGCCGCGTAGGCGTCGCGTCGCGAGACCGGGCGGAGGTTGATCAGGCGCTCGTCGGTCGTCGGGTAGCCGGGCTCGAAGACGAACGATTCGTCGTGGGTGATCATGCCCAGGCTGATCCCGAGGAAATGGAACACCGGGCCCATCCACTGCGGGTCGCGCCGGGCCAGGTAGTCGTTCGGCGTGACGACGTGGACGCCGCGCCCGGTCAGCGAGTTGAGGGCCGCGGCCAGGGTCGGGACGAAGGTCTTGCCTTCGCCCGTCTTCATCTCCGAGATCTTTCCCTGGTGGAGGACGATGCCGCCCATCAGCTGGACGTCGAAGTGGCGCATCCCGAGGGTCCGCTTCATCGCCTCGCGGGCCATCGCGAAGACATCGGGCAGGACCTCGTCGAGGGCGGCCTGGAGCGCCGCCTGCTCGCGCTTGTGGCGGGCCTTCGTCAGCTCCCGGCGCCGCTCGAGGTCGGGGTGGGTGCGTTCCTCGTCGGTCGGCTCGCCGGGCTCCGCCGCCTCGTGGATCTCCTCGCGGATGAGGGCGAAGCGCTCGCGGATCGCCTCGTCCGACAGCGCGGCAATCTCGTCTTCGAGCTCGTTGATCTCGTCGACCAGGGGTTGGATACGTCGGATCTCGCGGTCGTTCGAGTCGACGAAACGGGAAAGAAATCGCATGGCCCGCGAAGTATAAGGTCCGTGCCGACGATCCCCGTCCGCGGAGCCGAGTCCTGGTGGGCGGCGTCCCGTGCGTGCGCCCGCCGCCGCCGTCCCGAGAGCGCCGCCCGTGCGTGCGCCCGCGCATGCCGGATCGCGGGCCTTCACCCGCCCGGATCGCGGTCTTTGACCCGCCCGGCGGGTTGTTCCGGTGGTTCGGCGCTCGCTCGCCAGGACGTACTCGCAGGGTGGGCACGGGTGGCGGCCAGGGACGGGTCAGGCCCGAATGTCTTGCGCTCAGGCGAGGCTCGCCTACGAGGGGGCGCCGACGAGTCGAATTTCTTGCGCTCAGGCGAGGCTCGCCTACGACGACACGTCACGAGCGCCCAGCATGCGTGCCGCAGCCTGAGCCGGCGCTCGCACCCCTGGCCTGTAGGCGACGCTCGCCTGAGAGCAAGGACGAGCGACCCCGTGGTGGCCGAGCCGGGCCGCCTGGCCCGGCGCCGACCGCCGTCGCGCCGGGCGGGCCTCGCCGCGCGGCTCCCCAGCCCCTGCCCTGCTCACGCCTTCGTCAGGTTCACCAGGAACTCGAGCGTGCCGTGGTCCTGGACCGACACGAAGCCGCCGATGTTCGGGGCGTTGATCCCGTAGTCGGAGAACGGGAACGTGAGCGTCCCGAGAACCTGGATCAGGTTGCCGTTCAGCTGGGCCGTGGCCGGGATGTCGACCGTCTTCGTGGCGCCGTGAAGGGTCAGGTCGCCGTGGATCGTGACCGAGAACTGCGTGCCCGTGGTCGCGGACGCGGGCAGCGCGACCGGAGCGGTCAGCTTGAAGGTCGAGGTCGGGAAGCTGTTGGTCTCGATGCCGTCGTTGCGGAGGCGGTTGTCGCGCATCTGCCGATCGCTCTTGAGCGTGGTCATGTCGACCGTGAACTCCGCGGCGGTCACGCTCAGGGCCCCGCCGCTCGAGGCGACCGTCGCGCTCCCGGTGATCGAGCTCGTCCGTCCGACGGCATCGCTCTCGGCCGACAGGCTGGCCAGCTTCTCGCGGACCCGGTAGCCGACGACCGAGTCGGCGCCGATCGACCACGATCCCGGGATGTTCGCGGCGTCGATGGCGGCCGCCGAGGCCGGCGGCAGCGAGCTTGTCGCGCCCGAGGCTGTCGCGTTTCCGCCCGATGCAGTCGCGGCTCCGCCGGAGGCCGTTGCCCCACGGCTCGGCAGTGCGAGCGGCGCCACCTCGTCGCCTCGCAGGAAGAGTGCCCAGGCGACGGCACCGCCGCCGAGACCGAGGAGCAGGACGACGACGATGACGAGGGCGGGTCGAGATCTCATCGGCCGATCGTTCGGACGAGGACTGAGGGATTTCTGAGAGTCGGCTGGATGCGACCGATCGGCAACCGGGGCAGAACGCTCAGCTCCAGAACTTCAGCCCGTAGCCAGCCACGAGGATGACGAACGTCAGCGCGCCGAGGCCGAGCCAGAACAGGACGGCCATGCCGGTCGAGGTCGGGTTCATCTCGACGTTCTTCATCTCGGGCAGACGGCCGTCGCGGCGGCCCATGCCCCAGCGCCGGGCCTCGAGGCTCTGCCGCCAGTTCCGATCGTCGACGGCCCGCGGCTCGATGCCGCCCTTGCCGTCGGGTCGGTGGAGCTGGAGGCTCATCGGTCACCCGGTCCGGTCGCGCCGAGGAGCACTGGATCGTCCTCCGAGTCGTCGCCGGCGCTGCCACCCTCGGGCCGGTCATGGTCCGGCTCGTTGCGCGTGTCCATCCGGCCCTGCTGGCCATCGGACCAGAGGAGCATCTCCTGGGTGAACGAGACCTCGCTGCTGAACAGCGCGCCGACGGATTCGCCACGATGGATCCGCTTGATCGCCTCCCCGATCAGCGGGGCGACCGACAGGGTCGTGATCTTCGGCAGGCGCTTGATCGCCGGCAGCGGCACCGAGTCCGTCAGGACGATCTCCAGGAGGTTGGAGTCGCGAAGCCGGTCGACCGCCGGGTCGCTCAGCACGCCGTGGGTGGCGCAGGCGTAGATCTCGGTCACGCCCTCGCGCTCGAGGGCCCGGACGATCTCGGTCAGGGTGCCGGCGGTGTCGATCTCGTCATCGACGATGATCGCTCGCTTGCCGCGGACGTCGCCGATGACGTTCATCAGCTCGGCCCGGTCGAGGTTCCCGATCCGCCGCTTCTCGATGATCGCGAGGGGCGCGTCGAGCAGCTCGGCGAACGTCCGGGCGCGCTTCGCGAACCCGAGGTCGGTGACGACGACGACGTCGGTCAGGTGCTTGTGGATGAAGTAGTTCGAGAGGAGGTGGACGGCGGTCAGCTCGTCGACCGGGATGTTGAAGAAGCCCTGGATCTGGCCCTGGTGGAGATCCATCGTCAGGACCCGGTCGGCGCCGGCGACCGTGATCATGTCGGCGATCAGGCGGGCCGTGATCGGGACGCGCGGCTGGTCCTTCTTGTCGGACCGGCCGTAGGCGTAGAACGGGATGACCGCGGTGATCCGCCCGGCGCTCGCCCGTTTGAAGGCGTCGATCATGATCAGCAGTTCCATGATCGACTGGTTGACCGGGTGTGACGTCGGCTGGACGAGGAAGATGTCCTTCTCGCGGACGTTGTCGAGGATCTTGACGAAGATGTTCTCGTTCGCGAACTGGAAGACCTCGGCCTTGCCGCATTCCGTGCCCAGCCAGCGGGCGATCTTCCGGGCCAGGTCCGGGTTCGAGTTGCCGTGATAGATCTCGAACTGATCCTGGTACACCGCGTCCTCCCGAACGAGCGGTCTCACGACGCCGTCATGCGCCGCTGCCCGGGGCCGGGTCGCTGCCGCCCGGCTCGGGGGCGCCATTGTCCTCGATGCCATCGCGCTCCGCCAGCCCGGATCGGAAGGCCGCGATCGCGACGACCCGATCGCCCTCGGCGAGGCGCATGACGATCACGCCGCGGGCGCCCGACGAGTAGCGGTTGATCGAGTTCGTCTCGGTCCGGATCACCTGGCCGCCGGCGCTGATCAGGAGGAGCTCCTCGTCCTCCTCGGTGACCTGCTGGACGGCCGCGACGAGGCCCGTCTTCCTGCCTTCGAGCGCGATCAGCCGGACGCCCTGGCCGCCCCGGTGCTTCCGGCGGAACTCGGTCAGCCCGACCCGCTTGCCGTAGCCGGTCTCGGTCAGGACGAGCAGGTCGGCCTCGGGCTCGACGACGGTCATCGCGACGACGCTGTCGCCTTCCTTCTTGAGCAGCCGGATCCCGATGACGCCGGCCGCGTCGCGGCCCATCGGCCGGACCTCGTCCTCGTCGAAGCGGGCGAGCATGCCCTGGGCGGTCGCGAGGATCACGTCGTCGGCGCCGCTCGAGACGTCGACCCAGGCCAGCTCGTCGTTGTCGTGGATCGTGATCGCCCGGATCCCGGTCGAGCGGACGCGCTCGAACTGCTCGAGCGGGGTCTTCTTGATGTGGCCGCGCCGGGTCGCCATCACGAGGTAGTGGCCGGGCTCGAAGTTCGGCAGGACGATCGTCGCGACGGGGACCTCGCCGGCCTCGACCTGGACGCCGGGCAGGTTGATGATCGGGGTGCCCTTGGCCTGGCGGCTGGCGTCGACGATCGCATGGACCTTGGCGCTGAACACCCGGCCGCGGTTCGTGAAGAACAGCGCCCAGTCGTGGGTGTTGGCGACGATCAGGTACTCGACCGCGTCCTCCTCGCGGGTGACGTGGCCGATGATCCCCTTGCCCCCACGATGCTGGCGGCGGTACGTCGCGACCGGCTGGCGCTTGATGTAGCCGCGGCCGCTGATCGTGACGACGACGTCCTCGTCGGCGATCAGGTCCTCGTCGGTCATCTCCCGGCTCGAGTCGTCCGCGACCCGCGTCCGGCGGTCGCCGCCGAACTTCTTCTTCAGCTCGGCGAGCTCGTCCTTGATGATCCCGAGAACGCGCTGCGGGTTGGCGAGGATGTCCTCGAGCTCGGCGATGAGCTGGATGACGCTGAGGTACTCGTCCTCGATCTTCTTGCGCTCGAGGGCGGCGAGCCGGGCCAGCCGCATGTCGAGGATCGCCTGGGCCTGGAGCTCGCTCAGGTCGAAGCGGTTCATCAGGTTCGTCCGGGCGAGATCGACGTCCTGCGACTCGCGGATCGTCCGGATCACCGCGTCGAGATTGTCGAGGGCGATCTTCAGGCCCTCGAGGATGTGGGCCCGGGCGCGGGCCTTGCCGAGGTCGAACTCGGTCCTTCGCCGGACGATCTCGCGGCGATGATCGACGTAATGGACGAGGACGCTCTTGAGCGGCAACGTCTGGGGCTGGCCGTCGACGAGGGCCAGCATGTTCATGTTGAACGCGAGCTGCATCGGCGTGTGCTTGAACAGGTTGTTCAGCACCTTGTGCGGGTTGGCGTCCCGCTTGATCTCGATGTAGACCCGCATGCCGTCGCGATCGGACTCGTCGCGGAGGTCGCTGATCCCCTCGATCTTCTTGTCCTTGACGAGGTCGGCGATCTTCTCGAGCAGGGTCGCCTTGTTCACCTGGTACGGCAGCTCGCTGATGATGATCGCCATCCGGTCGCCGCGGACCTCTTCAAACGCGACCTGGGCGCGCATGACGACCCGGCCTCGGCCGTGGGCGTACATCTGGCGGATCGCGTCGACGGTCTCGTTCTCGCCGGTCAGCGGATTGCGCTGCTGCTCGAACCGGTAGATCGTGCCGCCGGTCGGGAAATCCGGCCCCAGGACGTAGGTCGCGAGATCGTCCGAGGTGATATCGGGATCGTCGATCAGGGCGACCGTCGCGTCGCAGATCTCGCTGATGTTGTGGGGCGGGATGTTCGTCGCCATGCCGACGGCGATTCCGCTGCTGCCGTTGATCAGGAGGTTCGGCAGCTTCGCCGGCAGGACCGACGGCTCCTTCTGGGTGCCGTCGTAGTTGTCCTGGAAGTCGACGGTTTCCTTGTCGATGTCGTCGAGCATCTCGGCGGCGATGCCGGTCAGGCGCGCCTCCGTGTAGCGCATCGCGGCCGCGCTGTCGCCGTCGACCGAGCCGAAGTTGCCCTGCCCGTCGACGAGCGGGTAACGCATCGAGAAGTCCTGGGCCAGCCGGACGAGGGCGTCGTACAGGGCGACGTCGCCATGGGGGTGGTACTTGCCCATCACCTCGCCGACGATCGCGGCGCACTTCCGGAAGGAGCTGGTGGCGCTGAGCCCCATCTCGCCCATCGTGTAGAGAATTCGGCGATGGACGGGCTTCAGGCCGTCGCGGACATCGGGCAGCGCGCGGGCCACGATCACGCTCATCGCGTAGTCGAGGTAGCTCACCCGCATCTCGTCCTCGATGTGGATGGCTCGGATGTCGCCCAGGTCGTCGGTCACGGGTCTTGCGTCTCCCTAACGATCGTTCGTTCGGCTCAGGTCAGCGGAGGTTCGGGCATCGGCCGCCCGAGGAGCCCGGCGCCGAACCGTTCGGCCGCCTCGGAGGCTCGCGAGGTGGACGCCGCGCCGGCCGTCCGTCGAACCCCCGCCAGGCGGGCGCGGATCCGCTCGGCATCGGCGGGGTCGAGCTTGGGCAGGGCGTCGCGGACGACCCATGCGCGCTGGCCGTCCGTTGCTGCCGCCGCCTGCTCGGCCTCGGCCTCGAGAAGGGCGGTGGTCGCGCCACGGTCGACCATGGCCATCGACCGGAGGGCCCAGGCCAGGGCCTTCTGGACGTCGGGCTCGGCGTCACCGATCAGGTCGCGGATCAGACCGAGCCCGTGCCCGGCGACCTCCGGCTGGCGACCGCGCCGACGATCGACGAACGGGATCGTCGCGATCGTGCTGCCGACGAGCCGCCGCTCCCAGCGCGACGGGCTGTAGACGAGCTGTTCCAGCTCCGCCCAGCGGTACGGCTCGTTGAGGATGCCCTTGCCGATCGGGTGGGCGAGGCTGTCGACGGTGATCCAGTCGCCGGCGTCGCGGGCCGCCCGGCGGAGGAGCTGCCACGCCCGTTCGGTGTCGTCGACGACGAGGCGCTCGAGGAGGCCGAACGCGAACCAGCGGGCCTCGAGCTTCGGCTCGCGCAGGAGGCGGTCGGCGATGAACAGCCAGCCCGACGTGCGCTCCCTGCGAGTGGCCTCGCGGAAGCCGCGCTTCACGGCCTCGATCAGGGGCCAGCGAACGCCGTGGAGGTCGCCGATGCCAGGCGCGATCCGTCGTTGACCGACGAGATACTCGGGATCGGCCAGGCGCGCGAGGCCGTCGCGGAGGGCGGCGGCGAAGCGATCCGGGTCGCCGACCTCGTCGGCCAGGGCGCGTCCGAGGGCCTCGGCAGCGGACCGGCGATCGGCGACGAAGCCGGTGGCCCGGGCCGTGATCGGGCTGATCGTCGCCGACATCACGCGCGGTCTCCGTCGCGGCTCGGATCGGGAGCGGGCGTCAAGCGGAAGCGGTAGCGGGCCTGGAGCTCGGCTTTTCGCGCGGCGTCGGCGGCGACGTAGGTGGCCGTGGCCGTCGCCAGGAGCTCGCCGGTCGCCGGGTCGATGATGCGGGACGCGGTCTCCACGAGGCGGCGCCGGGCACTCGTGATCCAGCCCTCGCCGCGGATCGGGACGCCGAGCCGCACGGGCCGCTTGAAGTCGACGCTCATCCGGGCCGTCAGGCCCCAGTTGTCGGTGGCGGCCAGCGACCAGGCCATGACCTCGTCGAGGATGGTGCAGATGATCCCGCCATGGGCGATGCCGTCCCAGCCCTGGAAGCGATCCGGCAGGCTGAGCTCGGTCCAGCAGCGATCGCCGTCGACGTGGAGATCGAGATGGATCCCGTGCTCGTTGAGGGCACCGCAGGCGAAGCAGCGGTGCGGGGCGACCTCGATGATCAGTCCGCTCGACCGGGACGTCACGATTCGTCCGGCCGCGTCTTGTTGGCGGTCCCGCTCGGCGGCCGTCGACCCGTCGTCCACCGGTTCGGTGAGACTGTCGCGGGTCGCCTCGCGAACCTCAGACGTCAAGGTTCCGGACCTTGCGTGCCTCGGTGTTGATGAAGTGCTTGCGAGGCGCGACCTTCTCGCCCATCAGCATCGTGAAGATCGCGTCGGCCGTCTCGGCATGCTCGATCTCGGCCCGGAGGAGCGTCCGCGTGGCCGGGTTCATCGTCGTCTCCCAGAGCTGATCGGCATTCATCTCGCCGAGGCCCTTGAAGCGCTGGACCGAGACGTTCTTGCGGTCCATCTCCTTGACGATCCGGTCCCGCTCCTTCTCGGACTGGGCGTATTTGGTGACCTTCCCGGTCGACACGCGATACAGCGGCGGCTGGGCGATGTACAGGTAGCCGTTCTCGATGACCTGCGGCATGAACCGGTAGAAGAAGGTGAGGAGCAGGGTCCGGATATGGGCGCCGTCGACGTCGGCGTCGGTCATGATGATGATCCGGTGGTAGCGGAGCTTCGCGATGTCGAAGCTGTCGCCGATCCCCTCGATTCCGGCCCCGAGGGCGATGATCAGCGGCCTGACGTTCTCGCTGGCGACGATCTTGTCGAGGCGCGCCTTCTCCACGTTGAGCAGCTTCCCGCGCAACGGGAGAATCGCCTGGAAGCGTCGATCCCGGCCCTGCTTCGCCGAGCCGCCGGCCGAGTCGCCCTCGACGAGGTACAGCTCGCTGCGAGCGGGATCCCGTTCCTGGCAGTCGGCCAGCTTGCCCGGCAGCGACAGGCCGTCCAGCGCACCCTTGCGCAGGACGAGGTCGCGGGCCTTGCGCGCGGCGTCGCGGGCGCGGGCCGCCGTCAGGCATTTCTCGATGATTCGGCGCCCGTCGCCGGGATTCTCGTCCAGGTACTGACCGAGGATCTCGGCAACGGCGGTCTGAACCTGGCCCTTGACCTCGGGATTGCCGAGCTTGGCCTTGGTCTGTCCCTCGAACTGGGGATCGGTCAGCTTGACGCTGACGACCGCCGTCAACCCCTCGCGGACATCGTCGCCCGCCAGGTTGGGGTCGTTGTCCTTGAGCACGCCGGCGCGGCGGGCCCAGTCGTTGAGCGAGCTGGTCAGGGCCGCCCGGAAGCCGGTGACGTGCGATCCGCCGTCGACGGTGTTGATGTTGTTGGCAAACGAGAGGACGTTCTCGGTATAGCTGTCGTTGTACTGGAGGGCCACCTCGACGATCGTCGTCTTGTCCCGCTGCTCGACGTAGATCGGGCGGCTGTCGAGGACTTCCTTGTTCCGGTTCAGGTGCCGGACGAACGACTGGATGCCGCCCTCGAAGTAGAACGACCGCTCGCGATCGGATCGCTCGTCGACGAGGGTGATCCAGACGCCTTTGGTCAGATACGCCGACTGGCGGATCCGCTGACTGATCGTCTCGAACGAATATTCGGTCGTCTCGAACATCTCCGGGTCCGCGCGGAATGCCGTGGTGGTTCCGCGCCGATCGCCCTGCGGGCCGATCTTCTTGACCGGCCCGAGCGGCTTGCCCCGCGCGTACTCCTGGGCCCAGATTCCGCCGTCGCGTGCTGATTCGACGCGCATCCACTCGGACAGGGCGTTCACGACGCTCACCCCCACGCCGTGGAGACCGCCGGACACCTTGTAGCCGCCGCCGCCGAACTTGCCGCCGGCATGCAGGACGGTATGGACGACCTCGAGGGCATCCTTGCCTGTCGAGTGCTTGCCGACGGGGACCCCACGGCCGTCGTCGACGACGATCACGGTCCCGTCCGCCTTGATCGTGATGAAGATCTTCGTGGCCTGACTGGCCATCGCTTCATCGATCGAGTTGTCGACGACCTCCCAGACCAGGTGGTGGAGGCCGCTTTCGTCGGTCGATCCGATGTACATCCCGGGGCGCTTCCTGACCGCCTCGAGGCCCTCGAGGACCTGGATGCTCGCCGCGTTGTAGTCCGAGCCACCCGCAGCCTTGGAGCGCCTCAGGGGCTTGCCCGGCGTCGTCGCTTGCGGCTGAGTGGCTTCCTCGGTCACGCAGGTCCTCCGATCAAACGGTCGTAGAGCTGTCCGAGCTCCTCGTCGCTGTAGAACTCGATGATGATTCGGCCGCCCTTTCGCGACCGGGCAAGGGTCACCTTCGTGCCCAGCCGCCGGCGGAGGTCGTCCTCGACCCGCTCGAGGTCGGGGTCGAGCGTGCGCTTCGCAGGCGACGCGGCCACGCGCGGCTCACGCAAGCGGCGGACGAGCTCCTCGGTCTGGCGAACGGAGAATTCCTGATCGACGACGCTGGTGACGACCCGCGCCTGCTGCTCGATCGGGAGGCCGCCGATCGCCCGAGCGTGGCCCGCGCTCAGGCGGCCGTCGAGCAGCGCCTCCTGGACGCTCGGGTCCAGGTCGAGCAGGCGGATCGTGTTCGTGATCGTCGACTTGGCGCGTCCGACTCGCTGAGCGATCTGGTCATGGGTCATCGCGAAGTCGGTTGCGAGCGAGTGATAGGCGTGAGCCTCTTCCATCGGCCCGAGATCGGCCCGCTGGAGGTTCTCGACGAGGGCAAGCTCGAGCTGGTCGCGATCGGCAAGCTGGCGAATCACGGCCGGGATGCGTTCGAGGCCGGCCTGCTGGCTTGCCCGGAACCGCCGCTCACCCGCGACGAGCTGATATCCGTCGAGCGTCTCGGTCACGAGGATCGGCTGGAGCACGCCATGCTCCCGGATGCTTGCGGCGAGACTCTCGAGCTCGGTCGGGTCCATGCGCTGTCGGGGCTGTCGCGGGTTGGGCCGGATCCGCTCGAGCGGGATCTCGGTCGTCGGCGCGTGCTGGCCGCGCTGCGGGATCAGCGACGTGAGGCCCCGGCCGAGACCCGAGTGGCGCTCGACCCGGACGGTCATCGGAGGCCTCCGACCGCAAGCTGGCGCGTCTCGTCGCGCTGGGCAGAACCGAAGGCGGTGCTCGTGCTCGCGACGCCCGCGGCCGGCTCGGCGGGAGCGGCAGGACGGCCGTCCCTGCTCAGCAGCTCCGCGGCGAGCGCCGCGTAGGCGATCGCACCGCGTGAGCTGTCGCGGTAAAGGGCGATCGGGAGCCCGAAGCTCGGCGCCTCGGACAGGCGAACACTGCGCGGGATGATCGTGTCGAACACCGCCTCACCCAGGTGGTTGCGGACTTCGGCCGCCACGTCCGCCGACAGGTTCGTCCGGGCGTCGTACATCGTCAGAACGACGCCCTTGATCGCAAGGGCCGGGTTGAGGTTGTCGCGGACGAGGTTCAGGGTCGCGGTCAATTGGGACAGCCCCTCCAGGGCGTAGTACTCACATTGCGTCGGGATCAGCACCGAGTCCGCCGCGGTCAGCGCATTCACGGTCAACAGCCCGAGCGACGGCGGACAATCGAGAAGGATGTAGTCGTATGAGTCGAGAACGGGTGCGAGCACACGCCCGAACCGCCGTTCACGCTGGTCGGCCGCGGCGAGCTCGACCTCAGCGCCGGCGAGCGAGACGGATGCCGGAGCGATCGAGCAGCCGTCGACAACCGTCGGCAGGACCGTTTCCGACATCGGCGTATCGCCGGTCAGGACGTCGTAGAGGGTGACCTCGAGAGCGGAGCGGTCGATCCCGAAGCCACTCGTGGCGTTGCCCTGCGGATCCAGATCGACGATCAGAACGCGCTTGCCGGCGAGCGCGAGGTAGGCCGCCAGATTGACCACGGTCGTCGTCTTGCCGACGCCGCCTTTCTGATTGGCACAGGCGATGGTCTGAGCCACTCAGTACCGCCGGATGGAAAGGTTCACGGAGACGAATTCTAGCATCGGAAGGCCCTCAGCCCCGGTCGGGATTGAGGTCGGATCATCGTCCGGACCCATGCACTGGCAATCAACCGACGCATCGCTCAGGCGTACCTGAACCGGCCCTCATCGGCGGATCGCGAGCGGTTTCAA
>DATNBW010000068.1:0-8073 GCA_035607275.1 Verrucomicrobiia bacterium
CGTCCGACTTCGGATTCCGCGATCGGCGGAGCGCCGGCGCGGCCGGGTCGTCCGACGTCGGACTCCGCGATCGGCGGGGCGCCGGTGCGGCCGGGTCGTCCGACTTCGGACTCCGAGATCGCCGGATCCCCCGGAAGACGAGGTGATTGTCGACAGCGATCGATATCGGACGAATCCGGGGCGACCCCGCGGGCGGGCACGCGCGCACCCAGCGGCGCGGCGCCCGCGCCCGCGCTCGCGCCCGCGCCCACGCCCGAACCCTAGACCCTGACGAAGATCCCCCACAGCGCGCCGAAGATCAGGAACGGGCCGTACGGGACGTACGTCCGCCGGCCGATCCGTCGAGCCGCGAGCAGGACGACGAGGACGAGGCCGGCTGCGAGCAGCCCGGACAGCAGACCGGTGAATGCGCTCGTCAGCCCGAGCATCAGTCCGACCCCGACGAGCAGGTAGACGTCGCCCATCCCGAACGCCCCCGCCCCGAACGGGACGGACGCGAGAAACAGCCCGACCGGCACGACGATCGCGATGGCGATCGCCGGCACGAGCTCCTGGCCGACCAGCGGGTTCCGGCCCGTGAGATCCATCAGGAGCGCGAGCGGGATGATCGGCAGGGTCAGCTCGTTGGGCAGGAGGCGCTGATCGAGATCGATCGCGAAGCCGGCGACGAGCGACGCGAACCACAGCCCGAACAGGACCTGGACGACGATCTCCGCGTCGCCGAAGCGGGCGGCCAGCAGCCAGAACGCGAACGCCCCGATCGCCGCGGTCGCCACCGTCCGCCAGCCGGCGGCGCGGCCGGCCGGATGCTCCTCGTCGTGCTCGGGCCAGCGGACCGCGAACCGATCGGCGATGACGCCGAACCCGGCGCCGAGGACGGCGAGAACGAGCGCGATCAGGCCTTCGCCCCGGCCAGCGCGAGCTCGACGAGCGTGGCGTGGGTGACGCCGGTTGCGCCGCGCGCGGCGTACGGCGTCGTCTTCCGGAAGTAGCCGGTGCCGCCGATGTCGAGGTGGGCCCACGGGACCGTCCGGAACTCGCGCAGGAAGAGCCCGCTCTTGATCAGCGAGCCCTCGGCGGTGCCGGAGTTCTGGAGGTCGCCGTACCAGCTCTCCATCTCGGTGACGTAGTCGTCGAGGAGCGGGATCTGCCAGTACCGCTCGGCGGCTCGGTCGGCGGCGGTCATCACTTCGTCGTACCAGCCCTGGGGCGTCCCGAACGCGCCCGTGATCAGGTGCCCGAACGCCCGCGAGACCGCGCCGGTGAGCGTGGCGACGTCGACGATGTGGGTCGCCCCGAGCCGCTCCGCGTAGGTCATCGCGTCGCCCAGGATCAGCCGGCCCTCGGCGTCGGTGTTCGTGATGTCGACCCATTTCCCGTTCAACGCCTTGACGACGTCGCCGGGCCGGGTCGAGTGCGAGCCGGGCATGTTCTCGACCGCCGGCGCGACCGCGAGGAGCGGCGTGCCGGGCGCGAGCCGGGCGACCGTGGCGATGGCCGCGATCACGGTGCACGCACCGATCTTGTCCATCTTCATCTCTTCCATCCGGTCGGCCGGCTTGATCGAGATGCCGCCGGAGTCGAAGCAGACCCCCTTGCCGACGATCGCGAGATGGCGGTCGAGCGCATCCCGCTCGCCCTCCGCGCCCGAGCGCATCACGATCATCCGCGGCGGGTTGTCGCTGCCCTGGCCGACGGCGAGGAACATGCCCATCCCGAGCTCGCGGGCACGGTCGGGCTCGATCACGTCGATCCACAGGTCGTGGCGCGTCGCGACGTCGCGGGCCTCCTCGGCGAGGACCTCGGGGCTGACGTCGTTGGCCGATCGGTTCGACAGGGACTTCGCGTGGTTCGCGCCCTCGCCGATGATCACGCCCCGCTCGGCCGCCTTCTGCGCGGCGCCGGCGTCGGCGCCCGGGGCGATGAGGATCAGCTCGTCGAGGATCGGCGGCGCCGTCGCGATCTCGTCGTGGTCCCGGTAGAGCGTCTTCGGCTCGAACCGGCCTTCGACGACCCCGCGGGCGACGAGCTCCGCGACGGCCTCGATGCCGCCGCCCAGGACGTCGCCGAGCGGCGTCAGCCAGATCGCCAGGCTCCGGACCTTGCGCCCACCGAGACGGTGCTCGGCCGCGGCGCCGACATGGAGGACGGTCTCGCGATCGAGCCCCGCCTTCTCCCCGGCGCTGACGGTGAGGATCCGACCGGCCGCGACCTCGCCCGGCGCGGCGACCGATGACGTGAACCGTTTGGCGCGCAACTCCCCGAACGCGGCGAGGGCGGCCAGCTCGCCGCCGGTCCGCCGGTTCAGCTCGCCGAGTGGACCGTCGAACGCCGGCTCACCGACGATCGGGATGGCGAGGACGTCGGCCTTGACGTCCCACGGCTGATCGGTGACGACGCGCAGCTGCACGGATGGACACTCCTCGAAGAGAGGTCGCGCCCTGCATCAGGGGCGCGGGCGGGTTCAGTCCGGGCAGTGTACCCGCCGGGGCAGCCGGGGACTCAGCCGGCAGACTCAGCCGAAAACTCAGCCGCCCGATGGCGACGGACCGGCGTCGTCGGACGCCCCCGCGTCGTCGGACGCCCCCGCGTTTTCGGACGCCCCGGGTTCGCCCGGCTCGGGCGCGCTCAGCCGATCGACCGCCGCCTGGAGCTTCGCCCGGGTCTCCTCGATCCCGATCACCACCTGGTTCAGCCCGCCCCGCCCGATCTCGGCGAGGATGATCACGAGGCCCGTCGTGTTCGACGGCAGGAAGTCGCGCGCCCGGCGCTCGGCGACCGCCGCGTCCTTCATCGCCTTCGTGACCTTGCCCTTGCCCGCGATCGTCGCCTTGTACAGCGCTGCGAGGGCCGCGTCGTACTCGTCGTTGCGGTCGATCCACTGGGTCAGGGTCGACACGTCGACGGTGTTGGCGAGCGCGTCGCGAAGGGTCTTCGCCTGCTCGAGCATCGCCTGGGCCGTGGCCAGGATCTTGAGCGCCGCCGCGAACTTCAGAGACCGACCCGTCTTGGCCGCCTCGCCGGCCGTCGCGTCGTGGTTCGTCAGCAGGGTCGTGAGCCGGTTGGCGACCGTCGAGCCCGCGGCGAGCCGGGTCCAGGCGAGCTCGAGGCCGCCGGTCGAGGCGACGGCGGCGAGCGCGAGGTCGCGACGAGCGCTCGTCTCGGGCGACCAGACGAGCGCCTCGTCCGGGCCCGTCCCGGGCAGGAGGCGGAGCTCGTCGCGGATCTGGGCGGACCGCGTGTCGATCGCCCGGGCGAGCGTCTGGCCGTCGGCGACCGCGGCGTCGAGGGTCGCGAAGTCCGACGAGACGAGGGCGGTCAGCGCGCCCCGCCCCAGCTCGCCGAGCCGCTCGACGTCCTTCGCGAGATCGGTCAGCTCGACCTGGGCGTGGTCGAGGGCCGCGGCGGCGGCGGCATCGCCGGCGATGGTGAGCTCGGCCCGGGACGGGGTGCCGGGCTGGTTGGCCATCGCCGCGACCAGGCCGGCACCACCCACCGAGACAACCGCGACGATCAGCAGCCACACGACGACGAGCGTGGCGCGCTGGAGGAATCGGGTCATCGCCGGCATCGTAGCATCGGGCCATGGACGATCCCCACGGCCCGCGGCCCGCCGTCGCGCGCTCCGGGCAGGACGCCGGCCGGCGCGCCGCCCTCCTCGCGATGCCCAAGACGGAGCTCCATCTCCATCTCGACGGCTCGCTCCGGATCGAGACGGCCATCGAGCTGGCCCGGACACGGGGCGTCGACGCGCCGCTCGACGTCGACGGCATGCGCGCGGCGATCGTCGCCCCGATGCCCTGCCGCGACCAGGCCGAGCTTCTCCGAGCGTTCGAGGTGCCGGTGCTGCTCCTCCAGGATGCCGAGGCGCTCGAGCGGGTCGCATTCGAGCTGGTCGAGACGAAGGCGGCCGAGAACGTCCGCTATCTCGAGATCCGGTGGGGGCCCCGATTGCACACGGCGCGCGGCCTCTCCCTGTCGAACGGCATCGCGGCGGTGACGCGCGGGGCACGCGAGGCCGCCCGGCGAACCGGCACGGAGGTCCGGTTCATCTGCACCGCGATCCGCTCGCACGAGCCGGCGGCGAACGTCGAGCTGGCGGAGGCCGCCGTCCGGTTCCTCGACGAGGGCCTGACTGGCTGGGACCTCGCCGGCGCCGAGGAGCGCTTCCCCGATCCGGGCATCCATGGCGCGGCCTTCGCCACGGCGCGTGCCGGCGGATTGCGGATCACCCTGCACGCCGGCGAGTGGGGCGGTGCGCCGCAGGTCCGGCGCGCCCTCCGGATGGACCCGGAGCGGATCGCCCATGGCCCGGGCGCCATCGACGACCCCGCCCTCTGCGCCGAGCTCGTCGCCCGCGGCGTCACCCTCGACCTCTGCCCGACCTCGAACTGGCAGGCGGGGATCGTGCCCTCGATCGCCGCCCATCCCCTTGCCCGCCTCCACCGGCTCGGCGTCCCCGTGTCGCTCTCGACCGACGACACGACCGCCTCCGACCTGTCGCTCACCGACGAGTACGAACGTGCGCTCGACGAGATCGGCCTGACCCTCGACGAGCTGTGGGCGATCGACCGCCATGCCCTCGACGTCGCGTTCGCCGACGAGGTCACCCTCGCGCGCCTGCGCTCCGCGTTCGACACCTGGCGGGGCGATCAGGCCTGAATCGTCTCGAGCCAGGCGTCGGCCTCGGCCGACGAGCGGAAGCGGACCACGCGGAGATGGGCCAGCGCCGGGTCGGCGAACCGTGCCTCGTACTCGCGACGTCGCCGGGCGTGGGTCGTGAGGACCCACCAGACGAGCGAATCCCGCCCCAGGTGCTTGCGCCACGTCTCGCGATTGCCCGTGCCCCACAGGTCCTCGCGCGAGCGCGTCCGGCGGATCGTGCGTCTCACCACCCGCCAGAGGCAGGTCCGGAGCGGCAGGTCGAGCCAGACGACCGTGTCGACCCGCTCGAAGACGATCGGGCGGGCCACGGAGTAGTTGCCGTCGCTGACCCAGGCGTCGGCCGCCGTGGCCGCCCGCACCCGGTCACGGAAGATCGCCACGTCGGCGGCGACCCAGCCGGGCTCCCAGTTGAGGGCATCGAGCTCGATCCGCGGCAGGCCGAGCCGGGCCGCGAGCCGATCGGCGAACGTGGTCTTGCCGGAACCGCTTGTGCCGACGACGGCGATCCGTCGCATCGGCTCGTCAGTCGAGGTCGTCATCCCGTGGTGAGTCGAGTTGAATCGTCCGAAATCGAACGCCGTCGAACACCACCTCCATTCCGCGGCCTTCGGCGATTTCGGAGTCCGAGATCGGACGATCGGCGGCAACGGGCGTGCAGGCCCGCGCGGCCGTCGGCGATTTCGGAGTCCGAGATCGGACGAGGGCCGAGAAAACGGAAGTGACCTTGGACGGCGTGCGATTTCGGACGATCGGGCCACCGGTCGGAGGAGCCACCTTGGTCGCCTCAGCCGGCCAGGCGATCCAGGATCGCGGCCAGCTCGGTCGCGTCGGCGGCGACCTCGGTCGGCCGGGCCTCGGGTGGAACGTCGTCGAGCGACTCGCGCCGGGTCACGCCGGTCAGCATCAGGATGCTCCGCGCCCCGACCGCGATGGCCGCGGCGATGTCGGTCCCGAGCCCGTCGCCGATCATGATCGCCTCGTGCGCGTCGCGCCCGACCGCGCGCGCGGCCTCCTCGAGCAGGTACGGCTCGGGCTTGCCGATCGAGATCGGGGTGACGCCGCTGGCCGCCTCGACCGCAGCCACGATCGAGCCCGCCCCGGGCCGGAGCGCCTGCTCGGTCGGGTAGACGGGATCGCGGTTCGTCGCGATGAACCGGGCGCCGGCCCGAACGCAATCGGTCGCGACGGTCAGGCGGAGGTAGTCGATCTTCGGGTCGAGTCCGACGACGACCGCGTCGGGCCGGCCGGCCGCTTCCCAGCCGTTCCCGCCGTCGGTGCCCTCGACGCCGCCGCCCCGGATCAGCTCGCCGACGTCGCCGGCCCGGGTCACGCGAAAGCCTGCATCCTCGAGCTCGCGGTCCATCCCGCTCGCGCCGACGGTCAGGACGTGCCGGATCGACGGTTCGTGGTCGCGCAGGTAGAGGGCCGTCGCCCGCGGCGAGGAGACGATCTGGTTGGCCGTCACCGGCGCGCCCATCCCGGCGATCCGCTCGACGTACTCCTCGCGGTACCACATCGAGTTGTTCGTGACGTATACGACGTCGTCGCCCCGGGCCGCCCGCGTCGCGAGCACGGCGGCGACCCCGGGCACGGGATCCGCGCCGCGGTAGAGGACGCCGTCGAGATCGACGAGGAGGAGCAGGCCGCTGGCTGGCATCGAGCGCGAATGCTACCCGGGTCGCGCGCGCGGGCCGCGGCGGCGCTACCTGAATCGGGCCGCCGTGCGTGAACGGCTACGCTTGAACCGTGACCCGCCTCTCGCCGCGCAACGACCCGATGACCGGCACGACCCGCCTGCTCGTCGACGGGACGAACCTGCTCCACCAGCTGTCGTCGGGCCCGGAGCGCCAGCCGCCGGCCGCGCTGATCGGCCGGCTCCGGGCGGCGATCCCGCCCGAGGTCTCGATCGAGCTCGTCTTCGACGGCCCCGCCGAACGCGGCCTGCGCGGCGAGCGGATCGCCCACGGGGTGTCCGTCCGGTACGGCGGGCGACACACGGCCGACACGATCCTCGTGACCCTGGTCGAGGACGTCGCGATGGCCGCGGGGGCGCCGGCAGGCGGCGGCTCGCTCGCGACCGAGTCGATCCTCGTCGTCACGGACGACCGAGCCCTGCGCTACGCGATCCAGCATCGCGGCGCCCGGACCGCCGGCGCGTCGTGGCTGGTCGCGCGGATGGCTCGTTCGAAGCTGTCGTCGCCGTCGGTCGGGAATGCGCGCTCGCCGCTGCCGCCGCGATTGCGCCAGCCGACGCCCGGCTCGGTGCAGGAGCGCGAAGCCGGCGGGGACGGCGACGCCCGGACGTGGTCGCCCGGCCGGGGCGCAACGAAGAAGACCGGCAACGGCAAGCGCGCCCCGAAACACGGCTAGAATGCGCCGGTGAGCGTCGTCGACCAGATCTCGCACGTGTGGTCGGACTTCCTGGGCTTCATCTCGAAGCTCGTCATCCCCGACTGGTCCGGGCTGATCGCCCTGATGCCGGTGTTCGTCCTGATCGGAATCGTCGGTCCGCTGCTCAGCCTCGCGCTCCTCGCCTGGCTCGGATACGGCATCACGAAACCGCGCGTGAAGGTCAGCTTCGACGAGGGCACGAAGGTCGCGCCGCGCGACCATCTCGGGCGTCCGATCGTGCCCGCGGGCGAACCCTACTGCCCCCGCGACGGCCTGATCTACCCGATGGGCACGCTCCGCTGCGACGTCGACCGGACCGATCTCCTCGTCCGCTGCCCGAAGTGCGACGTCGTCCGGACCGCCGGCATCTCGGCCTGTGGCAACTGCGGCCTGGCGCTCAATCTCCAGCCCCGGGCGATGATCGTCTCGACCGACGGCCCGCCGCCCGGCGGCGCCGCGATCGCCTGAGGCAGATATGAACATCGTCGCCACGATCCTCTTCCCGATCGGTGTCGTCGCGCTCGCGATCGCGTTCGCGGCCCACGTCGGGCATGCGGTGCTCCTGGCCAACGGCCGGCGCTCGCTGTCGCTGGCCCTCAACCGCTCGAGCGCCCAGCCGGCCTGGGCCGGCGCGGTCACCGGATCGTTCGCCGACGCCCGGGCCGCGTCGGCCGGCCTCGATCCGTCCGCCACGCCGCTCGGCATCGCCCCGACCCCGCTCGGGCGTGCCGCGGCGGGCATCGCCTGGGTCGGCTTCGCCACGCTGCTCGCGTACCTCGTGATCCGCGGCCTGCTCGTCGGGCGCGGGCCGTGGGGCAACATGTTCGAGTTCACCGTCGCCTTCGCGACCTCGATCATGGGCGGCTACCTCGTCCTCTCGCGGCGCTACCCGATCCGCTCGATCGGGTTCATCCCGACCGGCGTGGCGTTGGCGCTGCTGCTGTACGCGGCGAGCCTGCCCTCGAACATCAGCCAGCTCGTGCCGGCCCTCCAGAACCCGCCGCTGATCACGATCCA
>DATNBW010000088.1:0-8850 GCA_035607275.1 Verrucomicrobiia bacterium
TCGAGACCCACCGGCCGGCCCTCGTCGTCCTCGACCTGATGCTCCCCGAGCTCGATGGACGAGCCGTGATCCGGGCGGTCCGGCGCGACGAGGAGGCGGGCGCGACGCCGATCCTCGTCCTCTCGGCGCGGGGCACGACGATCGACCGGATCGCCGGCCTCGAGGAGGGCCTGGAGCAGACGGAACTCGACATGGGTCAGCTGGACCATCGAGCCCGCGACCGTCACCTCGTGGCGCTCGGGGTCGAGGACGAGGTCGTGGTGGGCGATCCGACCGGTCCTGGCGCCCGCGGTCGACGCCGGATCGGCGGGCGGGTTGGCCCGGCGGAGAATCGCCTTGACCCGGACGACGAGCTCGGCCGGCGAGAAGGGCTTCGGCAGGTAGTCGTCGGCGCCGTCCTCGAGGCCGGCGATCCGGTCGATCGTCGTGCCCCGCGCCGAGAGGACGAGGATCGGCGTCGCGCCCGCCTCCTCGTCGCGCCGGACCGCCCGGATCACGGCCCGTCCATCGAGCTCGGGGAGCATCAGGTCGAGGACGACGAGGGCCGGCCGGTGGGTCTCGATCGCGTCGAGGGCGGCCGGCCCGTCACCGGCCGTGACGACGGAGAACCCGTCGCGCTCGAGGTAGGTGCGGACGAGGCGGACGATCTTCGCGTCATCGTCGACGACGAGGATCGGCCGGTCGGGCAGGGCAGGGGGCTGCATCGCAAGGGACATCATCGCCGACGGTAGGGCCCGGTGATGACGCCGGCGTGACGCGGGATTCGTTGGAGGGAAATTCGTGCAGGAGGCGGTCCGGGGCATTGACCAAGTAGAACGTTTGTTCTAGTCTGACGGTCCGATGGCCAGCCTCTCCCCGGACGTGTCGGCTGCTCTGGCGTCCCTCCAGACGCGATGGGGCGCGGCAGCTCCGCGGGTCGTGGGCGCGCTGGCCACGGCGCCGCTCCCGGCCGAGCCGCCCGACGACCCATCCGAGCTCGCCCCCTCTCCCGTGGGCGAGCCGCGAACTGGCGTCGAGCGGATCGTCCGGACCGGCTTCCCGGCCCTCGACGCGATCGTCGGGCCGGGCGGGCTCCCGCGCTCCGCGAGCGTGGCGCTCAACGGCGCGCCCAGCTCCGGCGCCACGACCCTCGCTCTCCGCCTCGTCGCCGAGGCCCAGGCCGACGGCGCGATCGTCGCCTGGCTGGATCTCGCCCGGGCACTCGATCCGGTCGAGGCCGCCGCTCGCGGCGTCCGCCTCGACTGGCTCGTCGTCCTGACGCCGGACACCCTCGACGAGGGCCTGTCGATCGCCGGGATGCTCCTCGCCGGGCGCTCGGTCGACGTCCTCGTCCTCGATCTCCCGCCGCGTCCCGCCGCGGGCGCCACGCCGGCCAAGGTCGCCGAGCGGCTGCGTCGCCTGGCCGGGCTCGCCCGCCGCGCGGAGACGCTCCTCGTCGCCCTCGAGCCGCCGGGCCTGACCCCCGGGCTCGCGACTGCGGTGGTGGAATCCACGGGACTGCGCCTCGAGCTCCGGCGACAGGGCTGGATCCGGCTCGGGCGGGACGTCGTCGGCCAGCGGACCGAGGCGCTCGTCGCCCGCAGCCGCTACGGGCCGCCGGGCAGACGGGCGGAGCTCCGGATCCTCTACGCCGAGGGTGGCGAGCGGGACCGCTGTCTCCGCCACCCGGATCTCCTCCGCGACGACCCGGCCCTGATCGCCGCCACCGTCGTCGCCTTTGCCCCTCCTGCCACCCCCGTCCCACGGACCCTGACCGATGCGACTCCTCCACCTCTACTGGCCTCACCTCCCGATCCGGCTGGCACGATCGCGCCACTCCGACTCCTTCCCGACCGACCGGCCGGTGGTCCTCGGCGGCCAGCCGTGGACGGACGGGACGGTGATCGACGCGGATCCGGCGGCCCGGGCGCTCGGCGTCCGGCGCGGGATCCCGCTCGGGTCGGCGCATCGCCTCGCCCCTGAGGCCGCCTTCCTCGATCCCGAGACCGACGCCGACACGGCCGCCGTCGAGGCCGCCTTCGAGACGCTCGCCCGGTTCAGCCCCGGGCTCGCCGGCACGACCGACCCGACGGACCCGGCGTTCGGGCTGATCGAGCTCCAGGCCGACGGGCTCGATCGGCTGTGGGGACCGGACGCGGTCCTGGTCGGGCGCCTGGTCGAGGCGCTGGCCGGGGTCCTGCCGGGCGCGCCGCGGCCGGGGATCGCCGGGACGCGGTTCGCGGCGACGGTCGCCGCCGGTCACGCCGAGCCGGCGGTCGCCCGGATCGTCGAACCGGGCGGCGATGCGCACTTCCTCGCGCCGCTGCCCTCGTCGCTCCTCTCGCCGGACCCGGACGTGCGGGCTCGGCTCGCCCGGTTCGGATTGCGCCGGATCGGGGCGGTGGCGGACCTGCCGAGGTCCGCCCTCGTCGCCCGGTTCGGCGAGGAGGGGGCACGGCTCCACGCCCGGTCGCGCGGCGAGGAGATCGAGCGGTTCCGGCCGCGGCGCGCCCCGGAACGGCTGATCCTCGCCCTGCCGATCGATCCGCCGGTCGCCGAGACGGAATCGCTCCGGTTCGTCCTCCACCGGCTGGCCGGGGCGCTCGCCGCCCAGGTCGATGCTCGCGGGATGGCCGCCGCCCGGGCGACGCTCCGGCTCACGCTCGAGATGGCGTTTGCCCGCGCGGGCACGCCCGGGGAGCTGGTCGTCGAGCAGCGCTTCCCGGAGCCGACCGCGGACGCGGACGCGATCGAGCGCCTCCTCCTCGCCCGGCTCGAGCACACGCCGCCGCCCGCCGCCGTCGAGCGATTGGAGCTGGAGCTGGCCGGGGTGGAGCCGGCCGTCGGTCAGCAGCTGCCGTTGTTCGTGCCGCAGGCCGCCCGGTCCGCCCGGCTCGGCTGGCAGCTCGCCCGGCTGGCACTGCGGTTCGGCGAGGATCGGGTCCGGAAGGCGGTCGTGACCGACCCCGATGCACCGCTCGCCGAGAAGCGCTGGAGCTGGCGCCCGTGACCCGGCTCCTCCGCGAACACCCGGCGATCGACGTCGAGCTCGACGGCGAGGGGCGGCTGGTCGCGATCCGCTGGAACGGCCAGCGCGAGCCGGTCGAGGTCTGCAACGCCTGGCGGGTCGCCGAATCGTGGTGGCGCGAGCCGATCGAACGCGACTACTGCAAGGTCGTCGGGACGCGCTGGCTGGCGCTCGTCTATCTCGACCGGGTCGACGGGACGTGGCACCTCGAGCGGCTGTACGACTGACCCGGACGATCCCGGGGGCCGGATGTCAGCCGATCGGCGACCCGAGCATCACCGTCACGACGAGAAGGAGCCCGAAGAGCGCCACCACGAAGGCGAGCGCCTGGAAGTCACTGGAGCGCGTGGATCGGTGCTGCACGCCATCACCCCTGAAGCGACCGGGTTCGCAGCCGGTCGTCGAAGCCTAGACGGCGGCCGTTCAGGAGGCGTTACGCGGACTTGCCGGATCTGGTTTCCGCGTATCAACGACGTTGCGGATGTCGCCTTGCAGGCGACGGGATCGGAACGGGCCGGGTCTCCCCGACGCGAACGGCCGTCAGGACGGGAAGCGCTCGCGTCATCGCGAGCCTGACATGCGCCGATCTCGTCTCCCGTGCGATCAGCTGAACGGGCAGGTCGCCCCGTACAGCACCGACATGATCACTGTGCCAGACGCCGGCGTGAAGCGCACCTCCGCCTTGCAACCGGTCTTGGCGCGGGATGCCTCGAGGACGACGGTTCCGTCCTCGAGCGGGGAGCCGACCACGACGGCCCAGCCCTGGTCGATCAACGACACCTCGATGATCTTCCGCGCGTCGGTCACGCTCAGGTTGACGGCGAACGACCCGCTCGTCGCGCCCGCGCCCGTCTCGACCGGCTCCTGGCCGGGCAGCCTGGGAAACGACGGAGGAAGGGAGTCGAAGATCGTGCCGAACTCGGTCTCGGTCGTCGTCGGCGGCGCGATGCTGGCACCGACCACGGGGCTGGCATGCCCGCCGGGGACGGTGGTGAGAGCCGGCGCGGGACTGGCGCGGCTCGCCACCGGCTGCGACGAGGCCGGGGCCGCGGCGCCGCAGGCGACGACGAGAAGAGCCAGGGTGATCGTCACGATCGGGACGAGGGCGTCGGCGGCCGGGCGGCGAAGCGTCCTCACCGGTTCATCGTAGCCGGGAATACGAAGGGACCGTCGCCATGCCCCAGCATGACGACGGTCCCTGGCCGCTGGACCCGCTCACCAGATCCTGCGGCGGGTCGACATCGGTCCTCGCGACCGGCTGTCGCCCATTCCGTCCGAGCCCCCAGGCCTGGACGTTGTGTGTTCAGCGCGGACCGGCCGCCTGGGCTGCGATCGCCGGGAACAGGACGAGGATCAGGACCACGGCGAGCCCGACCAGGAATCCGGTCCGGAGGGTGGCGGCAACGAGGGTCGAAGTGTCGCGCTTCATGTGCCGTGTAGACGCCGGACCGCGCCGATCTGTTTCGTCGATCGCGAGGGGATTTTCGGGTCATCTCGAGGCCGGACCTTCCGTCCGAAGCCGGGACTCCGCGTGGCCATTCGCCCTTGACCGAATCGAACAAACGTTCGATCATCAACGGTCCAGATGACCGCCTATGCCGAGCTCCATTGCCACACCAATTTCTCGTTCCTCGACGGGGCCTCGGCGCCGGACGAGCTGGCCGAGCGAGCCGCCGAGCTGGGGCTGACGGGGCTCGCCGTCACCGATCACCAGGGCCTGTACGGCGTCGTCCGGGGCCAGACGGCCTACGAGGAGGCAGGGCTCCCGGCGGTCCTCGGGATCGAAGTGGAGCTCCGGGATTCGATGGTCGCGGATTCAGAACGGGTCGTCGTGCCGGCCCGGCGGTCGGTCCGGCGTGGCGGACGGCGACGCGCGGGGCCGGGCGGCCCGGCGGAGGCGTCGTCAGCGCGGGAGGGCGAACCCGATCGGCCGCGACCCGAACGCGCCCGCCTGCCCGGCCACCGCGAGGCGGTCAAGGAGGATCGGCGAGGGGTCGGCGAGGCGCAGCGCGGGCCGCATCTCGTCCTGCTCGCCCGCGACGCGATCGGGTATCGGAGCCTGTGCCGGCTCGTCTCGCGGGCGAACCTCGCCGGGACGAAGGCGATGCCGCGGTTCGACCACGCGTTGCTGGCCGCCCACGCCGAGGGCCTCGTGGCCCTGTCCGGCTGCCGGGACGGCGAGATCGCACGGCGGCTGCGGGTCGGCGATCGCGACGGGGCGCGAGCCGCGGCGCGGGCCCTCGCGGCGATCTACGGTGAGGCGGGCGGCGACGGCTTCCACCTCGAGCTCTCGCACCATCGCCTGCCCGACGACGACTGGCTCGTGACCGAGACGACGGCGCTCGCCGCGGAGCTGGAGCTGCCCGTCGTCGTCACGAACGACGTCCACTACGCGCTGCCCGAGGGTCGCGAGTTCCAGGACGTCCTGACCGCGATCCGCCACGGCCGGACCCTCGACGAGCTCGCCGACCTGCGCCGGCCCGACGGCGAGTCCTATCTCAAGTCGGCGGCCGGGATGGCGGCCCTGCCGCCGGGCGACGGGTCGCTCGGCCGGGAGGTCCGGCGAGCCTGGGCGAGCGGGATGGAGCGCTCGGTCGAGCTCGCCGCGAGCTGCCGGGTCGATCTCGGCTTCGAGCAGTACCGCTTCCCGGGCTTCCCGGTGCCGAGTGGCGAGACGCCGTTCTCGTACCTCTCGGGGCTGTGCTGGGAGGGCGCCCGGAAGCGCTACCACCCGATGAGCTCGGCCGTGGTCAACCGCCTCGCCCATGAGCTCGACGTGATCGAGCGGGCCGGCCTCGCCGAGTTCTTCCTGATCTGCTGGGACCTGATGCGGTTCGCGAAGACGCAGGGGATCCCGGCCCAGGGACGGGGCAGCGCCGCGAGCTCGATCGTCGCCTACACGCTCGGGATCAGCCGGGTCGAGCCGATCCAGCACAACCTCCTGTTCGAGCGGTTCATCAACGAGGGCCGGACGACGTACCCGGACGTCGACATCGACTTCTCGTCCGAGCGGCGGGAGGAGGTCATCCAGTACGTCTACGGCCGCTACGGCCCCGAGCACACCGGGATGGTCTGCAACCTCGTCACGTACCGGGCGCGGTCGGCCGTGCGCGAGGTGGGGGTTGCCCTCGGCTTCCCGCGGCCGCTCGTCGATCGGGTGGCGAAGGCGCTCGAGACGTACGACTCGGTGATGGTCCGGCGCGACCTCGAGGCCGATGGCGGTTTCGCCGAGTTCTTCAGGCGACCGGGGGAGGGGGACCCGGCCGAGTCGGCCGCGGCCGCGGAGGCGGAAGAGCGCGGGTTCGTGGACGGGATGGGCCAGCTGAATACCCGGATGCCGCTGGTCGGGAAGGTGCCGCCCTGGCGCCAGCCGCCGAAGCCGCCGGACCCGGATGCCCCGCGCCCGTTCGGTTGGATGACCGAGATCCCGCTCGGCGCGGATGCCGGCGCCATGCTGCCCGACGCTGCGGCTCCCCAATCCGGTTCGATACCACTGCCATCGTTATCTGCCGGGGTGGACGGGACGCAGGCGGCTCGATCCGGGCTCGACGGTGTGTCGGCCACGCTCGGCCACGCTCGAGCGGCTGACTCGAGCGGACACTACGGCCCCTCGACCCCCGGGAATAGCGATGGCGTTGGTATCGGGCGAGCGAGCGCCGTTGCGGCGAGCCGCGTGGGTCTCCCGGACCGCCTCGCGCCGGTAACTGCGATCCGGCCCAGCCGCCACGGCGACGACGAGGGTGGCCCCGGCGATTCGCCCGCGAGCGTCGCGTGGCTGCGCGAGGGGAAGGGCACGGGATATGCCGCAGAGCGCGATCGCCTCGTGCCGCCGGCGCTGGTCGCGGGGCGAGCGATCGATCCGGAAAGCGGTATGCCCGAGACCGAGCCGAGGAAGACCGACCGCCTGGGACGGCCGAACCACTGGGATCCGCCGGCGCCCAGGACCGCGGCGCTGGGCCGGGGAGGCACGAGTCAGTCGAAGGTCGCTCGCGTGGAGCCCGAGCCACAGCCCCAGGCGCGCGGCGGTTCCACGAAGGACCTGTCGGACTGGGAGCGCTGGCTCGAGTTCTGTGCCCGGATCGACGGCTTCCCCCGCCACCTGAGCATCCACTCGGGCGGGATGCTCGTCACCGCGGCGCCGCTGATCGACATCGCCCCGCTCGAGCGGGCCACGATGCCGGACCGCGTCGTCGTCCAGTTCGACAAGCGCGACGTCGAGGCCCTCAAGCTGATCAAGCTCGACCTGCTCGGGCTCGGAATGCTGGCCGCGATCGACGAGACGCTCCAGCTGATCGAGCATGACTGCGCCGTCTGCCTCGATCTCGATCGCCTGCCCGAGGAGGTCCAGGAGGTCTTCGCGATGCTCCAGGCGGCCGACACGGTCGGGGTCTTCCAGGTCGAGAGCCGGGCCCAGATGCAGACCCTGCCCAAGTCGCGCCCGTCGTCGCTCGACGATCTCGTCGTCGAGGTCGCGATCATCCGGCCGGGCCCGATCCAGGGCAACGCCGTCCACCCGTTCCTGCGCCGCAAGCAGGGCCTCGAGCCGGTCACCTACCTCCACCCGAGCCTCGAGCCGGTGCTCCGGGATTCGATGGGCGTGATCCTCTATCAGGAGCAGGTGATGCGGATCGCGATCGAGGTCGCGGGATTCTCGCCGGCCGAGTCGGACGGGTTCCGGCGGGCGATGGGGACGTGGCGCTCGACCCGCGAGATGGAGAAGCTCCACGCCCAGTTCCACGACGGCTGCCTCCGCCAGCCGGGCATGACCGAGGACGTCGCCGAGGAGCTGTTCCGCCAGGTCGCCGCATTCGCCTCGTTCGGGTTCGCGAAGTCGCACGCCGCGGCCTTCGCCCGGACGGCGTACGAATCGTCGTTCCTCAAGCTGTTCTATCCGGCCCAGTTCCTCGTCGGGCTGATCAACGCCCAGCCGATGGGCTTCTACCCGGTCGAGGTCCTCGTCAACGACGCCAAGCGGCACGGGGTCGCGGTCCTCCCGGTCGACATCAACCGCTCCACGTACAAGACGACGACCGAGTGGGTCGGGCGGCCGGGGTGGGCCATCGGCGAGGGCGACGACGGGCCGGGCGAGGCACTCCCCGACGACGCCGGCATCGAGCGGCGACCCGTGCCGGTCCGTTCGAGCGGCTGCGTGATCCCCTCCGACGAGGCGCGGGGACGCTGGGCGGCCGACAGCGCGACGGGCTGGGGCGTCCGGCTCGGGCTCGGGCTGGTCAAGGGGATCGGCGACGAACACGAGGAGCTGCTCGATACGGAGCTCGTCCGCGGCCCGTATCGCTCGCTGGCCGACGTCGTCGAGCGGACCGGGCTGCCGGAGGAGACGCTCGAGCGGATGATCCGGGTGGGCGCGCTCGACTCGCTCGGCCGGCCACGGCGCGAGCTCCTCTGGCAGCTCCGCGAGGTGGCGGGCGCGACGCGTGGCCGGCTCGATGGCCGCTCGACGAAGGGCGGGGCGTTCACCCGGGCCGCGTCACGCCCGATGGCCCTTCGCCTGCCGGCGACCGAGGCGCCGACCCTGCCCGGCCTGACCGAATCGGAGCGGATCGGCGATGCCTACGCCGTGGTCGGGCTCGATGCCCGCCGGCAGGTCGTCGAGCTGTACCGGCCGGCGCTCGAGCGGCTCGGCGCGGTCACGAACTCGGCGCTCGACGCCAGGAAGCCGGGGCACGTCCGGATCGGTGGCCTCGTCGTCACCCGCCAGCACCCGATGACGGCCAAGGGCACGGTCTTCCTGGCGCTCGAGGACGAGACGGGGATGGTCAATGTCACGATGTGGCCCGACACCTGGGCCCGGCTGCGCGGCGTCGTCCGGCGTCACGCCCTGC
>DATNBW010000092.1:0-2407 GCA_035607275.1 Verrucomicrobiia bacterium
ACCGGCATGTCCTCCGTGCTGGCGGCCGACCCGGCGATGGTCGCCCTCGCCGGCCACGTCGTCGACGCCGATGGCGGTCCGCTCGGCGGCGTCCACCTCGTCATCTCCGAGGAGCTCCCGCCCGACGGCGGCATCGCGGGCTTCCACGTCACGACGTCCGCCGACGGCTCGTTCGCGGCCGATGTCTACGCCTGGGGAACCGCCGACGCACCGGCCAGCCTCACGATCTCGACGCCGGCCGGCGAGGAAGTCACGGTCATCGGGGAGACGTGCAGCCAGACATGGGGCGTCGCGGTCGCCGCCCATCAGGACCTGGCCCTCGCCGAGTCGAAGCCCGACCCGCTCACCCTGACCGCGACGACGACCCTGCTGGGCGAGGTCTGCGGAACGACGGCGACGCCGCCGCCCAACACGCCGCGCGGAGGCGGCGGTGCGAACCTGACGCCACCGCCGACCGACACGGTCAGCGCCCCCGTCACTGGCTCGGCCGACCGCCTCGGGCCGGCGTTGACCATCGGGTTCCTGGTCGGCCTGCTGCTGACGGCCGCGGCGCTCCTGCCGCGCCCGGGAGCACGCCGCCGCGACTGAGGCCCGCCTCGCCCGCCCTGGCGGTCGAGCACGGCGTTCCCGCTACCCCGCCAGAAAGCTGAGCAGCACCGTTCGCTCCGGGTTGTCGGCGTTCGGATCGAGCAGGGCGATCGACTGCCACGTTCCGAGGGCGAGCTCGCCGCCGATCACCGGCACCGTCAGCGACGGCGACACGAGGAGCGGCAGGACGTGATCCGCGCCGTGACCGGTCGAGCCGTGGCGATGCCGCCAGCGATCGTCGCGCGGGAGCAGCCGGTCGAGGGTCGCGAGGGCATCGTCGTCCGAGCCGGCCCCGAGCTCGAGGATCACGAGCCCGGCGGTCGCGTGGGGGACGAAGACCGAGAGGAGCCCGCTCCCTCCCCCGGCATGCTCGGCGACGAACCGCCGGCAGGCGCCGGTCAGGTCAGTGAAGCCTCGCTCACTGCCGGTGCGAACGCGAACCTCGATGGTCTCCAATGGTCAGTGGTCAGCCGGCGCTGGCTCTCCCAGGTGGAGGAGAAGCTCGGCGACTCCGTCCGCCTAGGGAAAGATGCTCCGCAACGCGTCGCGCAGGCGGCCGAGCCCGCCCATCGCCGGTGCCGACTCGTAGCGCATCGGCTCATCGTCGGCGAGGGTCGACGCACCCCACAGGAGCAGCCCGACCGCGGTCGAGTAGCCGGGCGAGAGGATCGTGTCCACCAGGCCGCCGATGCCGGTCGGGGCCGCGATCCGGACCGGCATCCCGAGGACCTCGCGGGCGAGCTCCGCGGAGCCGGCCAGCTGGGCGCCGCCGCCGGTCAGGATGATCCCGGCCGGGAGGAGACCGGCGCCGCCGCGGGCCATCTCGGTCCGCATCAGCTCGAACGTCTCGCGCATCCGGGCCTCGATGATCTCGCACAGCTCGCGGCGCTGGAGCGTCCGCCCGGCGTCCTCGCCGATGACGCTGACCGTGATCTCCTCGTCGTCGTCGACCGCGGCGAGGTTGCACGTCCCGTGCGAGATCTTCAGCTCCTCGGCGACCTGGAGGCTCGTCTTCAGCCCCAGGGCGACGTCGTTCGTCACGTTGTTGCCGCCGATCGGGAGGACCGCGGTCCGGAACGGCGAGCCGTCCGAGAACATCGCGAGATCGATCGTCCCGGCGCCGATGTCGGCGACGGCCACCCCGAGGTCCTTCTCGGTGTCCGAGAGGACCGCGTCGGCCGAGGCGAGACCTGACGCGACGAGCTCGTCGATCTTGACGCCGGCCGCGTTCACGCACTTCGACAGGTTCTGGACGGCCGTCGCGGCACCGCTGACGATGTGGACCTCGACCTCGAGGCGGAGCGCGCTCATCCCGAGCGGATCCTTGACGCCCTCCTGGCCGTCGACCTTGAAGCCCCGCCGCTCGACGTGGAGCACGACCTGGTTGGACGGGATCGTGACGGCCCGGGCGACCTCGACGGCCCGGTTGACGTCCTCGCGCGAGACCTCCTTGCGCGGTCCGCTGACCGCGACCTGGCCGGGCGAGTTCAGGCTCTCGACGTGCTGGCCACCGACGGCGACGAATGCCCGGTCGATCTTCCAGCCGGAGAGGCGCTCCGCCCGCTCGACCGATTCGGCGATCGAGCGGACGGTCTGGTCGATGTTGACGACGACGCCCTTCTTCAGCCCGGACGAGGGAACGGTCCCGTGGCCCATGATCGTGAGCCGGCCGTCGCGGCTGACCTCGCCGATCAGCGTGCAGACCTTTGACGTGCCGACGTCGATCCCGACCAGGACCGCTTCTCTCTCCACGTTCGTCGTCCGTGCCTCCTTGTGGCGGCTATACGAAATGGCGCCGGATGAGGGCCACGTTGTTGAA
>DATNBW010000056.1:0-14580 GCA_035607275.1 Verrucomicrobiia bacterium
ATGGGTATCGTGCTCCGATGACCGTCAACAGCCACGCGATCGTCGCCGACGTGGCACCCGAGCCGCGCCTCGATCCGGGCGGGGGACTCGCGCGGCTGATCGGCGCCCTCGTCCGCCCGTCGAGCACGCCCGAGGCGACGACCGATCCGTATCGGACCTTCCTCGAGGCGCTCGGGGTCGCGGTCTACACCACCGACGCCGACGGCCGGATCACGTACTTCAACCAGGCGGCGGTCGATCTCTGGGGGCGGCGGCCCGAGCTCGGCGAGGAATGGTGCGGCTCGCTCCGCCTGTTCCATCGCGACGGCCGGCCGATGAGCCACGATGCGTGTCCGATGGCGATCTGCCTGAAGGAGAAGCGCGAGGTTCGCGGCTGGACCGCCTTCGCCGAGCGGCCGGACGGCCAGCGCGTGGCGTTCCAGCCGTACCCGACGCCCCTGCTCGACCGTGACGGCGATCTCGTCGGGGCGGTCAACGTCCTCGTCGACGTGACCGAACGCGTCGCCGGCGAGCAGGAGCTCCTCGCCTCGGCCGTGGCCCTCGAGGCGTCGAACGCAGTGAAGGACGAGTTCCTCGGACTGATCTCCCACGAGCTCCGGACCCCGGTGACGTCGATCTTCGGCAACGCCGTTCTCCTCACCTCGCGGTTCGGCACGGCCGAGCCCGAGGCGACGATGGTCCGCGACATCGGCGACGACGCGGACCGTCTCCTGCGGATCGTCGAGAACCTCCTCCAGCTGACGCGGCTCGGCGCCGGCACGAAGCTCGATCGTGAGCCGCACGTCCTCGACCACGTCGTCCGGGCGGCGGTTGACTCGCGCGTTCGCCGTCACCCGGAACGGGAGATCCGCTTCTCGATCCAGCGGCCGTCGCTGATCGTCCAGGCCGATTCCATCGCGCTCGAGATGCTCGTCGAGAACCTCCTGAGCAACGCCGACAAGTACAGCCCGGTCGGCGAGCCCGTCGACGTCGAAGTCGCCATGGAGGGCGAGACCGCGATCGTCCGGATCCTCGACCGCGGGATCGGCATCGCGTCGGACGTCGCCGACGACGTCTTCACCCCGTTCTTCCGGGCCGACCAGGCGCGCCGCACCGCCGGCGGCGTCGGCGTCGGGCTGGCCGTCTGCAAGCGGATCGTCGAGGCCCACGACGGGCGGATCTGGGCGGGACCGCGGGACGGCGGCGGGGCCGTGCTCGGCTTCGCCCTGCCGCTCAGCGGCGACCTCGACGAGCTCGGGACCGAGTGACGCGACCGGCCCACGCCGACGATCCTGGACAAAGCCTCGAGATCCGCCTCCGGGTCGAGACCGACGACGAGCTGCGGGCGCTGCGCGGCGCCCTGCTCGCCGCCCGGGCGACGGAGCTGAGCGAAGTCCAGCGCCGCGCCGGCCGGCTGAACCTCGGCTACGGCAGCGACACGGCGCGCGACTCGATGACCGACGAGGTCGCCCATCGCCGGCGACGCTGGGAGATGCTCGACCGCCTGATCGCCGCGATCGATGCGATCGCCTCGGACGAGCGGTCTTGACGCGATCCGCCTGACCGAATAACGTGCTACATACAGATAGCACGTTAGGACGTCGATGGCGATCTTCGTCGAGACCGACATGGCCGCGGACCTGGAGGGACTCTGGTCGCGGACCCAGGATCCCGCGCTCCATCAGCGCTGGGACCTGCGATTCACCGAGATCGCCTACGCGGCGCCGCCCCGTGCCGGCGCGCCGCAGCGGTTCGCCTACGGGACGCGGCTCGGGTTCGGGCTCGCGATCCGGGGCGAAGGCGAGACCCTCGCCGAGCGGACGCGGCCGGACGGCAGCCGGGTCTCCGCGCTGCGCTTCTGGTCGGCGGACCGACTGTCGCTGATCCGCGAGGGCCGTGGCTACTGGAGCTACCGCTCGCTGCCGGGCGGCGTCCGCTTCCGGACCGTCTACGACTACGAGACCCGGTTCGGCGCGTTCGGGCGGCTCGGGGACCGGGTCGTGTTCCGGCCGCTGATCGGGTGGGCCACCGCGTGGAGCTTCGACCGGCTGCGGCTGTGGCTCGAGCGCGGGATCGATCCGGGTTCGTCAGCCCGGCTGGCGCTCGTCCACGGCCTCGCCCGGGTCGGGATCGCGGCGATCTTCGCGTGGCACGGGCTGGTGCCGAAGCTCCTCGGCCCGGACGCCACCGAGCTCCGAATGATGGGCGACATCGGGGTCCCGCCCGACGCGATCGTCGGCGCACTGCGCGGGCTCGGGGCGCTCGAGATCGCGTTCGCGCTCGTCCTCCTGCTCACATGGCACCGGGCTGCTCCGGCCTGGCTGGCCCTGGGGTTCGCGGCGCTCGCGACCGCGGTGACCGCGATCGCCTCGCCGGCGGTCGTCGGCGGCGCGTTCACGCCGGTCACGCTCAACCTCGGTCTCGGCCTGCTCGCCGCGATCGACCTGCTGACCCTCGACGGCATCCCGTCCGCCGGCCGCTGCCGGCGCCGGCCGCCGGCCGGCCAGGCCGCCGAGGCCCGACCATGACGTCGATCTTCCGGCGCGCGCTGGGATCGGACTTCGAGCGGCTCCATCCGGAGATCCAGCGCCGGTTCGGGTTCGACAGCACCGACGGCATCGCCTCGATCGGGACGGGCGTCATGGACGAGGTCTGGCGGGGCGGGTTCTGGACCGTTCCGTTCCTGTACGTCGGGACGTGGCGCCGGATCATGTTTCCCGAGGTCGGCCGGAACATCCCGTTCACGATCGAGAACTACGCATTTGTCGACGACTTCGGGCGGGAGACGATGTCGCTGATCCGGACGTTCGAGTCGGACAAGCGCCGGCGCTTCGACGCGTACATGGTCTACAGCGAGGCGCGCGGCCGGATCGTCGACTACCTCGGCAGCCACGAGCACCTCGCGGTCGATCTCGATCTGTCCGTCGACCCCGACGGCGGGCTCCGGATCCGCTCCGGCGACCAGCGCTTCTACGAGGGCCCGATCGGCGTTCGCTTCCCCGCGGTCTTCAGCGGGACCGCCGACGTCCGCGAGTGGTACGACGACGAGGCGAGGTGCTTCGGGATCTCGGTCGACGTCCGCAACCGGCGCTGGGGACGGCTCTTCGGCTATCGCGGCACCTTCGACGCGGCATGGCCGGCGATCGCGCCGGGATCCGTCCCGGCGCACATCCTGCCGATCCGCCAGGAGCGCCGGGACTAGCCGCGCTCGTGGGGCGGCGTGAACCCGGCGGGAGTGCAAGACCGACACCACCTCGCTGCATCGGCGATCCTGTCGGGATGAGGTCGCCATCCGGACGCCGACCTACCCGATCCGTGGCCGTCGACATCGCGATCGTGGCCGCGGCCATCGTCGTGGCCGCGGTGCTGGTGCCGGCATCCCTGCTGCTCTCCTTCGCCGTGCTCCTGGCCGCCGGCGCCGCCATCGGCTTCCGAGGAGCGTCGCAGAGGGGCCCGATCGTGATCGGGTGCGTGGCAGGGGCGGCGCTGGTCTACGCGTGGACGGTCGTCCGTGAGCCACCGGCCGATGTCTCGGCCTCCCTGCGCAATGGCCTCGCAGGCGCAATCGCGCTCGCTCTGATCCTCGGAGCGGCATTCGTCGTTCCGGGCTACCTGTTCGGCAGGGCGTCGCGGCGCTCCCGCGAGACGCCGGTCCTCACCGAGGGCCCCGATCTCGCCGATCGAGGGCGGTCCGCACCCGGAGCGGCATTGCGCTCGGACGTCGGTGTCGGCGTCCTGATCCTCGTGGCGGTGACGGCGGCGATCCTCTGGATCCTGCGCAACGCACCGGTCGGTCCGTGAGTCGGGTCGACGGTTTCGGCCTCGCCGGTACCCTTCGTCCATGAAGCCCTTCTCGTTCCTCGCCGACGCCTTCGAAGCCACGTCCGCCCGCGAGCTCGGCGAGCGCGCCAGGGCGGCCGAGGACCTCGGGGTCACGACGTTCGTCCTGCCCGATCATCTCGTCCCACAGCTCTCGCCCGTGCCGTACCTCGCGACGATCGCGGCCCTCACCGAGCGGATGCGGATCAGCGCCTTCGTTCACAACAACGACCTGCGCCACCCGGCGGTCCTCGCCCAGGACCTCGCCTCGCTCGACGTCCTGTCGGGCGGCCGGCTGGACGTCGCGATCGGGGCCGGCTGGAACGAGCCGGAGTACCGGGCGATCGGCCTGCCCTTCGACCCGATCCGGGTTCGCCAGGCCCGGCTCGCCGAGGCGATCGCCGTCCTGAAGGGCTGCTTCGGCCCGGCGGCGTTCTCGTTCCACGGCGAGTTCTACACGATCACCGAGTACGACGCCTATCCCAAGCCGGTCCAGCAGCCGCACGTCCCGTTCTTCATCGGCGGCGGCGGGCGGAAGACGCTCGAGCTCGCCGCGCGCGAGGCGGACATCGTCGGGCTGGCCCCGCGGATCCTGTCCGGCCAGCGGGCGGATGCCGGGTCGATCACGTGGGCCGCGACCGAGGAGAAGATCGGCTGGGTGCGCGAGGCGGCCGGCGAGCGCTTCGCGGACCTGTCGTTCAACGTCTACCCCTCGCAGTGGCCGATCGTCGTCACCGACGACCTGCACGCCGAGGCCCGCAAGGTCATCGACCGGATGCGCGAGCGGACCGGCGTGGAGATGACCGAGCAGGACGTCATCGACTCGCCGCACATCTTCATCGGCTCGATCGAGCGGTTCGTCGAGAAGTTCTCTGAGCTGCGCGAGCGGCTCGGGATCAACTCGTTCCTCGTCGGCAGCCTCGACGAGCTCGGGCCGGTCGTCGAACGGCTCGCCGGGACCTGACCCGGGGCTTCGGTCAGAGCTCGAGCTCGAGGTCGAGCTCGTCGCGGATCGGGATGCCGTTGGCCGCCAGGTCGCCGATCGACGGCTTGAGCTCGGCACGCGCCCGATCGACCGCACCGGGCCGGAGAGCCACGAGCCGGAAGCCTCGGCGCTGATACAACCCTAGAGCGTCGAGGTTGTCGTTCGTGGTCACGAGCCAGATCCGGGCCGTCCCGCGCCGGCGCGCCTCGTCGATGAGGGCGGAGATGAGCGCCGACCCGATGCCCTGGCCCGGCGTGACGACGGCCAGGGCGGCGAGCTCGATGGCGGCGGGTCCGTCGCGCCGGAACGTCAACAGGCCGGCGGGTCGTCCCCCGAGCTCGGCGACCAGGGCCTCGCCGGCGAGCACGTCGACCAGCTCACCGCGCCGGGCCTGCATCCGCCCAGCCAGCGCGCCGTCGAGCAGGTCGGTCGCCCACGTCTCGTCGCGGGCCCGCTCGTAGGCGCGGAGCGCGATCTCGTGGGTTGTCGAATCCATCGAGCCATCTTGACGCCGGCGGTTTCAGCGCGCATCCTCCCCTCGGTTCGCAGTCCGAAGGCCCCACAGCGTGGCCGGCGAGCCGGAAAGGAGAGCGTCCCATGTTCGCAAGCGCCGTTGCCGCCGCGTCCGCGTCACGCCTCCGGAGGACCGCCCGCTCGTAGCTCCGCCCGTCGCCGAGCCCTCGAGACCGTCCCGACCGGGACGGTCGTTCCATGTCCGGAGCGTGACGCCGTTCGACCCGACGGCATTCCTGCGTACCGGAGATCGAATCCAGTTGTCCCGAACCCAACGCCAGCGCGGCCACGACCGCCGCGCCGAAACGTTCCGCTGCATCCATTGCCGGCTCGACGTCCCGCTCGCCGCGGCCGGCACCGCCCATCGCAACCATTGCCCGAACTGCCTGTGGTCGCGTCACCTCGACGTCGACCCGGGCGACCGCGCGTCCGACTGCCAGGCCTCGATGGAGCCGATCGCGATCACCGTCCGCAAGGACGGCGAATGGATCCTCATCCATCGCTGCCAGGGCTGCGGCACGCTCGCCTCGAACCGGACGGCGGGCGACGACAACCCGTTGCTCCTCGTGCGGATCGCGGTCAAGCCGCTCGCCCAGCCACCGTTCCCGCTCGACCGGCTCGCGCTCATCTAGGGCGCGAGCCTCGTCGGGTCAGTCGACCGTGACCACCTCGTCGCCCGGCGCGATCTGGCCGCCCGTCAGGATCCGGGCCCGGAGACCGGCCCGATGGACGAGGGGCGCCAGGACCGGCTTGCCGAGCAGGTCCGTGAGGTACTGGCACGGCTCGCACAGGCGAGTGCCCTCGCACTCGACCTCGCCGATCCGGAAGCGCCTGCCGACCAGATCGTTGAGGCGGATCCCGCGCGTCGTCACGTTGCGCCGGGTCTCGCCGGGCGCCAGGACGATCCCGGACCCGGCGGCAAGGGCCTCGATCTCCTCGGCCTCGATCAGGGTGATGTCGCGATCGACCTTCGGGTCGTGCGAGTAGTTGCCGGTCCGGAGCGCGTACCGATCGCCCTCGAGCCCGACGCCGGCGGTCGCCCGGACGCGGGCCACGGGGCGCATCGGGGCGCCGCCGCTCGGGGCCACGTGGATCGCCTCGACGACTCCTCGGCCCGGGCTGGCGCGATCCGACGACGGTGCCATGGCGTTGATGAGAGATGGGGAACTGGACATCGACGCCATTGTGGCGAACGGCTCGACGTCCGTCCACGGCGCGCCGCCGCTGGACCGGGCATTCTGACACCGTGAACGACGGAATCTCGCGGCGAAAGCGGGCCGATGATGACGGCCTCTGGTCTCCCGGCCGGCGGGCCCTGACGATCGGTCTCGTCCTGAACGTCACGATCGTCGCGTCCGAGGCGCTCGCGGTCGGCACCGTGCTGCCGATCGTCGCCAAGGACCTCGGCGGGATCGACCTGTACGGCTGGGTCTTCTCCGGCTTTTTCCTCGGCAACCTGCTCGGGATCGTCGTGGCTGGGATGCTGATCGATCGCGGCGGGCTGACGCCGCCGTTCCTCCTGGGCATCGGGCTCTTCTCGGCCGGCCTGCTGATCGGCGGGCTGGCGCCGACGATGGAGGTCCTCGTCGTCGCCCGGGTCATCCAGGGCTTCGGGGCCGGCGCGATCCCAGCCGTCGCGTACGTGGCGATCGCGCGGGCGATGCCCGAGCGCCTCCGGCCGCGGATGTTCGCCACGCTCTCGACCGCGTGGATCCTGCCCGGCGTGATCGGGCCGGTGGCCGCGTCGGCCGTGACCGGGCTCTGGAACTGGCGGATCGTGTTCCTCGGCCTGCTGCCCCTGATCGCGATCGCGGCGTCCCTGACCCTGCCCTCGATCCGGGCCGTCGCGCCGGCTCACCCGGACACCCACGCCGCCAGGGCGGAGGGCCGCAGGGACCCGGACCGAGTCCGCCTGCCCCTCGCGTTCACGCTCGTCGTCGGCGCGGGCCTGATCGTGTCCGGCCTGTCGAACGTGTCCGCCGTCCCGATCCTCCTGATCGCGCTCGGGATCGCCATCGGCGTCCCGTCGTTTGCCCGCCTCACGCCGCGCGGCACGATCCGGGCGGCGACGGGCCTGCCGACGGCGATCCTCCTGCGCGGCTTCCTGACGTTCGCCTTCTTCTGCGCCGACGCCTACGTGCCGCTCGTGATCCAGGGCTGGCGCGGCGAGTCGGCGCTCATGGCCGGGCTCGCCTACATGGCGGCGACGCTGGCCTGGACGGGCGGCTCGTGGGTCAACGCCCAGCACATCGCGCGGCTCGGCCCCGGGCGGTTCCTGCGTGCCGGGTTCGTCGTCCTGTTCATCGGGATCGTCGGGTTCCTCGCGGTGCTGCTGCCGTGGGTCCCGCCGGCCGCCGGCATCGTGATCTGGGGCGTGGCGGGCTTCGGGATGGGCCTGTCGTATTCGACGCCGTCGCTCGTCGTGCTGCGCGAGGCGCCGCTTCCCGAGCAGGGCGCGGCGACCGCCGGCCTCCAGCTCTCGGACGTCCTCGGCGGGGCGCTCGGGACGGGCATCGGCGGGGCGCTGATCGCGTTCGGGTCGCGGGCCGGCAGCCCGGGCTGGGAGGGCCTTGCGGCGACCTTCGGCGTCGCCGCCGTCGTCGCCCTGGCCGGCCTCGCCCTCACGGCCCGGCTCGGGGCGCGCACGGCGGCGGGCCTGCCGCCGGCCGTTCTCGAGACCGCCGCGACCTGAGCGAGCGGATGCTGGCGAGCGGCCCGGGAGCCTCGCTTGGCCCGGCCCGGCCGTGCGGTAGACTTGCGGCCCGTCCGCCGCACCGGAACCCGACCGGCCGACTGCCCAGCTGGAGGAACCCTCGACCGATGTCCGCCGAGGAGCTGCGCGCAAAGATCCGCGAGATCCCGGACTTCCCGAAGCCCGGCATCCTCTTCTACGACATCACGACCCTGCTGAAGGATCGCGCTGCCTACAAGGAGGCGATCGACCTGATGATCGAGCCCTACAAGGGCGAGAAGATCGACATCGTGGTCGGCATGGAATCGCGCGGCTTCATCTTCAGCGCCGCGATGGCCTACCAGATCGGCGCCGGGCTCGTGCCGGTGCGCAAGCTGGGCAAGCTGCCGGCTGAGACGATCACGGTCGAGTACGCGCTCGAATACGGGTCGAACACGCTCGAGATCCACCGCGACGCGATCGAATCGGGCCAGAAGGTCCTGATCGTCGACGATCTCCTCGCGACGGGCGGCACCGTCAAGGGCACGATCGAGCTGATCGAGCGGCTGAAGGGCGACGTCGTCGGGCTCGCGTTCCTCGTCGAGCTCGACTTCCTCAAGGGCCGCGACCGGCTCGACGGCCGGCGGGTCACGTCCGTCATCAAGTACTGAGGCTCCGGGCCGGACCTGTCGCGTCGCCGCGACCTCCCGACCCGATCGCCAGCGAGAGCGCATTGGCCGACGCGATCCCCGACCCCGACTCGACGCCCGAACCGCCGGTCGGTGATCCCGCGCCCGCGGCCGGTCCCGCGCCCGCTGTCGATCCCGCGGCCGCGGCCGATCCCGCCGGCGCGCCTGCGCCTTCGGCCGGTGACGTCGTCGCGGGCGCCGTCGAGAGCCCCGTCGAGGGCGAGACGACGAACCTCGCTCGCCGCCGCTTCTTCCGCCAGTTCGCCGGCGAGCTGTTCCAGACCGCGGCCACGGTGGCCGGCGCCGCCCAGGCCCTCCAGCGCGCGTCGGCCGAGGCCGCCGGGGCGATCCTCGATCCGGTCTCGGCCGCGGCCCGGTTCGAGGAGGTCTCGCCGCAGCGTTCGCCGCTGGCGGCGCTGCCCGGTGGCGGCACCCTGCCGACCGGCTTCCGGACCCCGTTCCGCGAGGCCGACGGTGTCCTCAAGCTGATCGACCAGCGGAAGCTGCCGGACCAGCTCGTCGAAGTCGATATCCGCAACGCGCCCGAGGCGGCGACCGCGATCCGCGAGATGATCGTTCGCGGGGCGCCGGCGATCGGCCAGGTGGCCGCGATCGGGCTCGCGCTCTCGGCCGACCGTGCGGCGGAGACCCAGCCCCATGCCCGCCGGGCGATCCTCCGCGGCGGCGCAGCTGCCCTCCGGGCCGCGCGGCCGACCGCGGTCAACCTGGGCTGGGCCGTCGACCGGATGATGGCCCGCTACGAGCACGTCGGCGAGCTCGTCGAGGACGGCGAGGCGGTTGCCGCCGCGCTCCGGGCCGAGGCGGACGCGATCGTCAGCGAGGCGACGACCGACCACGGCCGGCTCGCCGAGTTCGGCCTGGCGGCGCTGCCCGTCAAGGACTTCGGTCCGCTCCGGATCCTGACCCACTGCAACACGGGTCCGCTGGCGTGCGGGCAGTTCGGGACGGCGCTCGGCATCATCCAGGCCGCCTACCACGCGGAGCGCGAGATCGAGGTCTGGGTCGACGAGACCCGGCCGTACCTCCAGGGCGCCCGCCTCACGGCCTGGGAGCTGGCCCAGGCCGGCGTCCCGCACACGCTGATCCCGGACGTCGCGGCGGGCCACCTGATGAGCCGCGGCGAGGTCGACGTCGTCCTCGTCGGCGCGGACCGGGTGGCGGCCAACGGCGATACCGCCAACAAGGTCGGGACCTATCCGCTGGCGGTCCTCGCGGCCCGCCACGGGATCCCGTTCTACGTCTGTGCCCCGACGAGCTCGGTCGACCCTGCGACGCCGGACGGGGCGGCGATCGAGATCGAGGAGCGCCCGGCCGACGAGGTCCTGCTGATTCGCGGGGTCGCGATCGCGCCGCCCGGGACGGCGGTCCGCAACCCGTCCTTCGACGTCACGCCGGCCGAGCTGATCACCGGGATCGTGACCGAGGAGGGGGTGATCGGCGCGCCGTTCGCGGCCGGGTTGATCGCGGCGATCGGCGCGGCGAAGGCCCGCTGGGCACCCCGTCCGCCGCTCGCGCCCACGCCTCGTCCCCCGGTCGAGCGCGCCGGTGCGCTGCCCGCGACCGGCGCCGCAGCGCCGCCCACGACCGGCGCCGCGGCCCTGCCCGCGACCGGCGCCGGGGCGCGCGACTGATGGCCAGCGTTGCCGCGACGAGCCGGCGCGCCCGCGGCCTGGCGATCCGGACCGTCACGGACCGCGGCGAGCTACGCGCCTTCCTCGAGACGGACCGCCTCCTCGCGGCGTATGCCATCTGCGACCTCGAGGATCGTGAGTTCGCCAAGACCCGCTGGGGCGGGGCGTTCGAGGGCCCGCAGATGGTCGCGATCGCCCTCGAATACTCGGGCGTGACGCCGCAGCCCCTGTTCGTGATGGGCCGCCCGGACGGAATCGAAGCGATCCTTCGCGATGTCATCCGGCCACGCGCCGCGTACGTCGCCGTCCTGCCCAGCGCCCTCCACGCAGTCGAGGCCACGTACCGGCTCGACCAGGGTCCGCAGATGGTCCGGATGTGGGTCGATCGCGCCCGCTTCCGGCCGTACCCCGCCGACGTCCGTCGACTGCTGCCGGCCGACATCGGCGAGCTGAACCGGCTCTACCAGCTCGGGTTCGCGTCGTGGCTGCCGTCGTCGTCGATCGCGGACGGGGTCTATTTCGGGATCCGCCTCGGTGGCCGCCTCGTCGCGGCCGCGGGAACCCACGTGATCAGCCGCGAGGCCCGGCTCGCCGTCGTGGGCAACGTCCTGACCCACGTCGACTATCGGGGACGCGGCTTCGCGACCGCGGTCACGGGAGCCGTGACGGCCGAGCTCCTCCGGACGTCCGACCAGGTCGTCCTCAACGTCCGCTCCGACAATCCACCCGCGCTCCAGGCGTACCGCCGCCTCGGCTATGCCGAGCACGTCCGCTTCGAGGAGCGTCTCGCCCATCGCCTCGGTTCGCCGTGGCCGGACCTCACGGCGCCGTTCCGCCGCTTCTTCAACCGCAGGGAGAACTGATTCATGACTGACACCATCGCCGGCACGCCGCCGTCCTCGGACGCGTCCGCGTCCTCCGTCGCCGGCGCCGGCCTGCCGGCCCACGACGTCACGGACCTCGGGCTCGCGTCGGAGGGCGTCCGGCGGATCGAGTGGGCCGAACGGGAGATGCCGGTCCTGCGCCTGATCCGCGAGCGGTTCGAGCGCGAGCAGCCGCTGGCCGGGATCCGAATCGGCGCCTGCCTCCACGTCACGACCGAGACGGCGAACCTGATGCGGACCCTCAAGGCCGGTGGCGCCGAGGTGTTCCTCGCGGCCAGCAACCCGCTCTCGACCAAGGACGACGTGGCCGCCGCGCTCGTCGCCGAGTACGGGATCGCGACGTTCGCCCGGCGCGGCGAGGATCGCGACACCTACTACGCCCACCTCAACTCGATCGCCGACACGCGGCCCCAGATCACGATGGACGACGGCTGCGACCTCGTGTCGCTGCTCCACAGCGAGCGCCCCGCCCAGGTCCAGGAGGTTCTCGCCGGAACCGAGGAGACGACGACCGGCGTGATCCGGCTCAAGGCGATGGCCGCCGACAAGGCGCTCGGCTTCCCGGTCGTCGCCGTCAACGAGGCCCAGACCAAGCACCTCTTCGACAACCGCTACGGGACCGGCCAGAGCACGATCGACGGGATCCTCCGGGCGACGAACATCCTCCTCGCCGGGCGCAACGTCGTCATCGCGGGCTACGGCTGGGTGGGCAAGGGGATCGCCTCGCGGATGGACGGCATGGGCGCCCACGTGGCGGTCATCGAGGTCGATCCGGTCCGGGCCCTCGAGGCGCTCATGGACGGCTACCGGGTGATGACCGTCGCCGAGGCCGCGCCGTGGGGCCAGCTGTTCGTGACCGCGACCGGCAACATCAACGTCTTCCGGCGCGAGCACTTCGCCGCGATGCAGGAAGGCGCGGTCATGGCCAACTCCGGCCACTTCGACGCCGAGCTCGACCTGAAGGCGCTCCGCGAGATGGCCGAGGGCCACGTTCGCGACGCCCGGGAGAACGTCCAGGAGTTCGACATCGGCGGCCGCAAGATCAACCTGATCGCCGAGGGACGGCTCGTCAACCTCGGGGCGGCCGAGGGCCACCCGGCGGCGGTCATGGACATGAGCTTCGCCAACCAGGCGCTGTCCGCCGAGTACGTCGTCAAGCACCATGCCGAGCTCACGCCGCAGGTCTACGTGGTGCCCGAGGCGATCGACGCCGAGGTGGCCCGGCTCAAGCTGGCGGCCCTCGGGATCACGCTCGACGAGATGACCGCCGAGCAGAAGGAGTACGTCTCGTCCTGGCAGCACGGCACGTGAGTTCGTGACCCACGGCGATCGTCGCGACGTCGCCGAGTACGGATCCTGGGAGTCGCCCTTTCCGATCGAGCTGCTGGCGAACGGCGCGATCACCTTCGCCGAGGTCGGCGCGGGGGACGGCGTGCGCTGGTGGCTCGAGGGCCGGGCCGAGGAGCGTGGCCGCCAGGTCCTCGTCCGGCGTGAGCTCGACGGCTCGCTGACGCGGCTGACGCCCGATGGGTTCAACGCGCGCTGCCGCGTCCACGAGTACGGTGGCGGTGCCGTTCTGATCGACGGCGACCTGGTCGTCGTCTCCGAGTTCGCGACCGGCCGGCTCCACCGCGTCACGGCGCCTGGCGTGCTGGCGGCGCTCACGCCGGCGGATCGCGCCTGGCGCTTCGCCGACCTGAGCCCGGACCGGTCGCGAAACCGCGTGCTGGCGGTCCGCGAGGACCATGAGCCGGCGACGATCGCCCGCCACGGCCAGGCGGAGAACGCCGTCGTCGCGATCGATCTCGACGACGGCTCGGTCACGGTGCTCGCCGACGGGGCCGACTTCTTCTCCGCGCCGCGTCTGTCGCCCGATGGCCGCCGCCTTGCCTGGCTGCGCTGGAACCATCCGAACCTGCCGTGGGACGGCACGGAGCTCGTCCTCGCCGATCTCGACGGCGCCGGCCGACCGGTGAACGCGCGCGTCGTGGCCGGCAGCCCCTCGGACTGGATCGCCCAGCCCCGCTGGTCACCGGATGGCGTGCTCCACTTCGTCGCGGAGCCCGACGGCTGGATGAACCTCATGCGCCTCGGCGCCGGCGGTGCCGTCGAGCGGGTCACCGCGCCGATCGAGGCCGAGTTCGCCTTTCCGGACTGGGTGTTCGCGCTCGCCGGCTACGCCTTCGCGCCGGACGGCACGATCGTCGCCGTCGGCCGGAGCGGCGGCCGCGACCGGCTCCATCGGATCGCTCGCGATGGCTCGGCCACGCCACTCGAGCTGCCGTTCAGCGAGATCGGCTATGTCGCGATCGACGGCGGATCGGCCGTCTTCCGGGCGGCGGCGCCGGATCGTCCGTGGGCGATCGTCGAGCTCGACCTGGCCACCTCGGCGACCGTATCCCACCGGCGGTCGACGGCCCTCGAGGTCGACCCGGCCAGCGCGTCGCTCGGCGAGCTCGTCGAGTTCCCGACCGACGGCGATCGGACGGCATTCGCGATCCATTACCGGCCGACGAGCCAGGGGTTCCAGGGCCCGCCCGACAGCCTGCCGCCGCTGATCGTGACGAGCCACGGCGGTCCGACCGCCCAGGCCTCGACCGCCTTCTCGGTCCTCATCCAGCTGTTCACCAGCCGCGGGTTCGCCGTCCTCGACGTCGACTACGGCGGCTCGACCGGGTACGGCAAGGCCTATCGCCGGCGGCTCGAAGGCGAATGGGGTGTCGTCGACCTGGCCGACTGCGTCGCCGGCGCCCGCTGGCTCGCGGCCCAGGGGCTCGTGGATGGCGAGCGTCTCGCCATCCGCGGGGGGAGCGCGAGCGGCTACACGACGCTCTGCGCGGTGACCTTCAGCGACGCCTTCTCGGCCGGGACGAGCTCCTACGGGATCGGCGACCTCCAGACCTTCCTGACCGAGACCCACAAGTTCGAATCGCGCTACCTGGACCGGCTGATCGGCCCGTATCCGGAGCGCCGGGACCTCTATCACGACCGATCGCCGCTGAACTTCACAGAGCGGATCTCGTGCCCGGTGCTGATCCTCCAGGGCGCGGACGACCGGGTCGTTCCGCCGGCCCAGGCGGAGCAGATCGTGGACGCCCTCTGGGAGCGCCGGCTGCCCCACGCCTATCTCCTGTTCCCGGGCGAGGACCACGGCTTCCGGAGCGCCGAGAACATCATCCGAGCGTTCGAGGCCGAGCTGTCGTTCTACGGCCAGGTGTTCGGCTTCGAGCCGGCCGGCGACATCGAGCCGATCAAGATCGAGTTCCTCGGCGGCGACGGTCGCTCGGATCCGGCCGGCGGCGGTCGCCCCGGTTTGGGCGGCGACGGTCGCTCGCGGCCGTCCGGCGACCTCAGGGCGCGAGCTCGACCCCGATGAGCGCGCCCGTCG
>DATNBW010000062.1:0-17898 GCA_035607275.1 Verrucomicrobiia bacterium
CCGGACACTCGTCGGCACCGGACCCACGCCGGCGATCGAGCCGAGGGCGGCCACCAGGCCCCGGTCGATCAGGATCGACGGCGCGATCCCGCGGACGAGGTTGCGCAGCTCGGCGAGAGCCTGGCGCGCCTGCTCCTGCCCCTCGAGGACGAGCTGTCGCGCGGCCGCCGGATCCGTGTCGATCTTCTCGCCAGCCAGCCCCAGGTCGAGCGTGAGCATGACGAGACGCTGCTGGGCCCCGTCGTGGAGGTCGCGCTCGATCCGGTGCAGCTCGCTCGCCTCGACATCGAGGACGGCCGATCGGCTCGTGCGGAGCGCCTCGACCTCGCGGCGCAGCTCCCGGCTCTCGGAGGTGCAGAGCAGTCCGGCCACGACGCCCCGGTGAAGGGCGATGACGAGCTGCGACAACGACGCGGCAAGCGCCAGCAGGACGGCGCCGATCACCGCCCGAAGGACGATGACCGCCGGATCGTGGCCGGACAGCGGGCCGAGGAACCACGGCGCCGTCGACCCGGCCGTGACGTCGTACCAGAGCGGCGAGGTCAGCTGGGCAAGGGCGATGGTCCAGACGATCGCCACGACGACGAACTCGATGATCGAGAGCGGGAGGTTGACCGCGACGTACACGACGTCGCGCCAACGGTTCTCGTCCGCGAACTCCGCCCGCAGGACGTCGACGACGCGGCCGCGCAACGGCCGGTACGGATGTGCGGCGGGGCGAACCGGCTCGCCGGCGAATGCCCGCCAGCGCTCGATCCGGGCGACGAGCCGCGATCCCTCGATCGCGAAGACGATGAACGCGATGCCGACACCCGCGAGGACGGTCGCGACTCCGGCGGACACCGCGGTCAGGATCGGAGCGAACGCGCCGATGCCCGTCGCGAGGCCGAGCGCGATCGCGCCGTTCGCGTGCCAGGTCGCCGGGTGGATCGGCGCGAGGGCGAGCGCTCGGATCGGGTTGGGCGCGCGTCGCGCGAACGCAAAGACGCCACTTGTCGCGTCATCGGCGGCTCCCGAATGTGGGCCGATCCCCGGCCGAGCAAACGACGCTCCGCCGGGGATCCGGGCTGACGCGAACGCGGCCAGGATCAGCAGCAGCCCGATGGCGAGGACTGCCGCACCGATCACCGCTCCGTCGAGTCCCGTCGCACGGCGCCCGCGATGAGGAGGACCCCGATGCCGACGAGGAAGACCGGCCAGAGGTAGCGCCAGGAGTGGCTCCAGCCGGGCACGACGGCCTCGACGAGGGCGATCGAGCCGAACAGGATCAACGCCGCACCGACGAAGGTCGTGACACGGCCGGTTGCGCGGCTCCCGTCGCGCGCCGCATGCGTGTGGGCGTGGGCTGGGGCGTTGCCCGCGACGGCGACCTGGCCCTCGCCGGCCGGGACCCCGTCGGACGCCGCGCCCGCCGGCGAGACGCCCTCCGCGCCGGCGGCTTCGGGCGCCGGCGGCTCGAGCGGGACGATGATCGCGAGGCCCACGTACAGGAACAGGCCCAGGCCACCGACGAAGATCGACAGGAACCACAGGATCCGGACGAGGGTCGGGTCGAGGTCGAAGAACTCGGCCACGCCCGCGGCGACCCCGGCCAGGCGCCGGTCGTCGCGGCATCGATAGAGACGGCGGTTCACTTGCATCCTCCGATCGGATTGATCTCGACAGAGCCGAAATTGGTGGTGATGGTGAGGTCGTCGTGGCGGGCCATCGACGCATAGTCGGCGCTCTGCCATTGCGCCCCGGTCTGACGGAGACCGGCGACGGCGAGGTGCTCGGCGAACCCCTTCGAGGTGACGCGCAACCCGACGCCGGGCGCCGTACAGACCTGGAGCTCGCCGCCACCGACGCGGAACGTGCCCGCGAGGTCGCTGTCGGCCGGAAGGTGGATCGACAGCCGCCCGACGTTGATCGCGGCCGAGAGGTTCGCGATCGAAGCGCCCGTGGCGTCGAGGGCGACCGCGGAGGCATTCGCCGTGAGGGTCAGGTTTCCGATGTGCGCGCCGGGCAGGGCGACGCGGGTGTCGCTCGCGGTGACGTTCAGGGACAGGGCATCGATGTCACTGGTCGGGAGCGTGACGTTCCAGGCGTCGCGGCTGCCGTCGAAGAGGCGCCAATCGTCGTCGCCGATCGAGTCGATCGACAACGAGGTTGCGGACGCGCCCACGCGCGGCGGCTGCCCGCCACCGATGCCCGTGCTGATGTGCCAGCCGGCACCGGGGGCCGTGCCCACGGTGATCGACCCGCAGCCGCCCCGGATGGACACGCTGGCCGGCCCGTCGAACGTGCCCTGCTGGGGAGCCGCGCTCGTCGCCACGGCATCGACCGCGCCGCAGTCGCCGACGAACCGCGGAGCAACCGCGAGGGCGCCACCGAGCACGAGCCCGGGCAGGCCGGCCGCGAGCATCCCGACGGGAAGGCTGCCCGGGGTCCGGCGCAGGACGAGGCTCGCCCCGACCGCGACGATGGCGAGTGGCCAGAGGCGCAGCGCGTCGGCGAGCGTCGCGGTGTCGACCGCGCGGATGTCGGCCGCGACCACGACCGCGCCGATGGCGATCAGGAACACGCCCGTGTACAGAAATCGGCGATTGACCCGCATCGAGTCCTCGTCCCTCCTGCGTCACGATCGCATGCGCGTCGCGCCGCCGCTGAGCGCTCGGGCAGAGCGCAATGCCGGCACGGTCACCGTCCGGTCTCGCAACCGGCGTTCGTGCCGACTCTCACTGTCGGCCGAGACAACCGATCCGCCCAGCCAGCGACCGGGCGTCTTCGCCTGCGGATAGCCCCACCGCGAGGCAGGGTGGCTGGCAGGATTGCCCGCGCGTCGCGAGGGCGGTCCAATGAGCGGGCATCATGGTCGTCCGTGGACGACACCCCGCCACGACCACCGGGCCCGAGACGACGAGGAGCGACGAGCGATGAAGGCTGCCGTTCAGGAGCGCTACGGATCGCTCGACGTCGTGGAGCTTCGGGACGTCCCGGTTCCGATCCCGGACGACGACGAGATCCTCGTCCGCGTCCGTGCGGCGTCCGTGAACCGGGCCGACCTCGACGGCCTCGGCCCGCGACCCGCGTTCGCCCGGCTGTTCGTCGGGCTCCGCGCGCCGAGGAACCACGGCGTCGGGATCGACGTCGCCGGCGTCGTCGAATCGGTCGGGTCGAGCGTGACCCGCTTCAAGCCGGGCGACGCGGTCTTCGCGGACCTGTTCGCCTACAGCCAGCATGGAGGCGCCTTCGCCGAGTACGTGTGCGCTCGGGAGAAGGGATTCCAGCTGCTGCCGTCGGGCATGTCGTTCGACGACGCGGCCACGCTCCCGCACTCCGCGATCCTCGCGATCCAGGGACTGCGGCTGCGCGACGGACGAACGGTCCAGCCGGGGGACCGGGTCCTGATCGACGGCGCGTCCGGCAACGTCGGTCCGTTCGCGGTCCAGATCGCGAAGTCGATGGGAGCCGAGGTGACCGGCGTCTGCAGCACCGCGAAGATCGACTTCGTCCGCTCCCTCGGCGCCGACCACGTGATCGACTACACCAAGGTGGATTACACGGCGACCGGCGAGCGCTACGACTGGATCGTCGACACCGACTCGCATCACTCGATCCTGCGGGTCCGGCGAGCCCTGCGTCCGAAGGGCATCTACGTCACGCTCGGCGGGACCTCGTGGCCGATCCTCGGGGCGCTGATCCTGGGGCCGTTGATCTCGCTCGCAAGCCGGAAGTGGACGGGTCTGCTGCTCTGGTGGAAGCCGTTCAACGCCGGTGACGTCGCGACGCTGACCGCGTTGATCGCGGCCGGCAGTGTCAAGCCGGTGATCGATCGGCGCTACCCGTTGAACGAGGTCGTCGAGGCCCTCCGGTGGGTCGACGAGGGCAACGCCAGGGGCAAGGTGGTCATCACGTTCGGCGAACGAGCCGTCGAGGCCTGACAACCTCGGGGCTCGCCCCGGCCGGGCCCCGAGACGCGCGTCACTCACGTCGTGGCCGGGGCCGTCGTTGGTATCCTGCCGCCGGTGCGCTCGCTTCCCGGCCTGATCATCGAGACGATCGCGCCGACGCGCCTCGGCCGGAGCTTTCGCTGGCTCCTGGCGGCGACGACCGTCAACAACATCGGCGACGGCGTCGCGCTGACGGCCGGGCCGCTTCTCGTCGCGTCCCAGACGCCCGATCCGTTCCTCGTGTCGATGGCGCTCCTGAGCGAGTACCTGCCGGTGCTCGTGTTCGGCGTGGTGGCCGGGGTCGCAGCCGACCGGTTCGATCGGAAGGGGTTGGTCGTCGCCGTCAATCTCGGTCGCGCGTTCGTGCTGGCGGCGCTCGTCATCACGATCGTCAGCGGCGCGGTCAACATCGCCCTGGTCCTCATCGCCCTGTTCGTCCTCGGAACGGCGGAGACCTTCGCCGATTCCGCCAGCAGCACCCTGCTCCCCGGTCTCGTGGCCCGCGCGGACCTCGGAATCGCCAACGCCCGGATGCAGGGCGCCTTCCTGCTCATGAACCAGCTGCTCCTGCCACCGGTCGGCGCGTTCCTGTTCGCGGTCGGCCCGGGTCTGCCGTTCGCCGCGAACGCCGCCGGCTTCGTGCTCGGCGCGGTGCTGGTCTCGCGGGTGGTCACCGACGTCCGGGCGGCCCTGCCCGAACGGCCGGGCGTGCGGGCGGAGATGTTCGAGGGCGTCCGCTGGCTCGTCGCTCACCCGCCGATGCGCACCCTCGCGCTGACGATCCTGACCTTCAATGTCACCTTCGGGGCGGCCTGGTCCGTGCTCGTCCTGTACGCGGGCCAGCGGCTGGGCATGAACGAGGTCGGGTTCGGTCTGCTGACGACGGCGGTGGCGGTCGGAGGCCTCGTCGGGGCGGCGTCCTACGGCCGGCTCGAGCGGCGGTTCTCGCTGGCCGACATCATGCGCGTCGGACTGCTCATCGAGACCGGCACGCACCTCGTGCTCGCCCTGACGACCTCGGCGCCGATCGCACTCGCCACGCTGGTCGTGTTCGGGAGCCACGCCTTCGTGTGGGGTACGACCTCGACCGTCGTCCGCCAGCGCGCCGTCCCGGACGCGGTGCTCGGCCGGGTCACCGGCGTCTATCGCGTGGCGATCATGGGCGGGCTCGTGATCGGGACGCCGATCGGCGGCCTCCTGGCGCGGACCTTCGGGATCACGGCTCCGTTCTGGTTCGCCTTCGCGGGATCGGCCCTGCTCGTGGCGATCCTGTGGCGCCAGCTCGAGAACATCGTCCACGCCGGCTCGGTCGAGGGAGCGGATGGATGATGACGGCCACAAACGGCTGGCGGGGCCAGGGGGACGCCCGTCCCGAGTGGCCCCGTCGGACCCTTGGCTGGACCGGCGGGTGACGGATGGGCCAATGACATCGCCGGTGTGACCGGCGATCCTGTGTCCTGCGACCCATGGCTCCCATCCACCTGGCTCTGCATCCGGTCCCCGCCGTCTTCCCGCCGACGACGGCCGCGTTCGACGCGTCCGCGACGGACGGCTCGCTGCCGGCCGGGGCGGATGGACTGCTCCTTCCGATCGCGGTCGGTCTCGTCGCCGCGATCGCCTTCGCCCTCGTGGTGCTCGTCGTGCTCCAGCGCCGGCAGCACCGGCAGGCCCCCGAGACGGGCGAAGCGGACCATGACGCGGACGCGACCGTCAGCTCGCCATCGCCGAATCGCGCCCTCCCGCGCTGGCTCGATCCATCGATTGCCGCCGCGCGGTTCCGGACCGACACGACCACCGGCATCCGTGCGGCCGTGGCGGCGGCGACGGCGCCGGCCCGCATGCCGCTCGTGTTCGCCGGGCCGGTCGACGAGCTCGTCGAGCGGGCCTGGATTCGCTACGACGGCGTTCCGCTCCTCGATCGGCCGGACGATGTCCTCGGTCGGGCGCAGCGTGACCTGGATGGCGGGGACGAGGTCGAGGTCGTCGAACGTGGCGAGATCTGGGCGGCCGTCCGAACGCCGAACGGTGTCGCCGGCTGGCTGCCGGCGATGACGCTCTCCGCGGCCGGGGATGCCGCCACGATCGCCGGCCACCGGCCGACGACCGTTGTTCCCGATCCGGCATCGCCGCCGGCGGATGACCTCCCCGAGCTGGAGTCGATTCTGGCGGCCGTCGTCGCGCAGCGGCTCGAGCGGCGGGAACCCGAACCGGGCGCGACCGACCAGGTGGTCGTCGATCCCGACGTCGACCCGGTCATTCCGAAGCGGACCCGATCGCGCAAGCCGGAGCTCGATCGACGGTCCGCGTCGCGTCCGGCGCCGGCCGTTCGGGATGTCGTGCCGGCCGTGGAGCTCGAACCGGTGCCGGCTCCGAAGCGCCGTCGACCGCGCACAGCGACCGGCGGAGACGGGGTCGCGGGGCGCCGCTGACGCGACCTGCGCCGGCCGGATCCGGCCCGTCAGCGATGATCTCTCGTCGGATGACGATGTCGACCGGCGACCGGCGTCGGCAGAACGCACGCTCGGGAGCCCCGACGATCCGGGGATGAACCACCAGCTCCCGCCCGCGCCTCGCGCCCTGTCCATCGTCGATCTCGGTTCGCTCCTGTTCCTCGGCGCGGTCTGGGGAGCGGCATTCCTGTTCCTGCGCATCGCCGCACCCGAGGTCGGACCCGCCTGGGCCGCCGAGATCCGCCTCGTCGTCGGAGCGGCGGTGCTCGTCGTCGTCGCCGGGCCGCGGACCCTCCGGGCGGCTCGCGGGCGGATGATCAGCTTCCTGATCGCCGGCGCCCTGTTCTCGGCGGTGCCGTTCACGCTGATCGCCTTCGCGACCGTCACCCTGCCGGCCGGGTTCACGGCCCTGCTCAATGCCGCGACGCCCCTGTTCACCGCGGCGATCGCCGTCGTGTTTCTGGGCCATCGACTCGGGCTGCAGGCCGTCGCGGGACTGGGTGTCGGCGTCGTCGCCGTCGTGATCCTCGTCGGCTGGTCACCACTCGAGCCGGGCGCGGCGACCATCCTTGCCGTCGCCGCCGGGTTGGGAGCGCCGGCGAGCTACGCGCTGGCCGGCAACTACGTTCGGGCGAAGATGGCCCGGGTCGAGCCGCTGGAGCTCGCGACCGGGATGCTCGTTGCCGGATCGATCCTGGCCCTGCCGGTGGCGCTGCTGTCGGGCGCACCGCGCACGCCGGCGCTCGACGGCGTCGTCTCACTCGTGGGTGTCGGCGTCCTGTCGACGGCCGTGGCCTGGCCGATCTTCTTCCGGGTCCTGCGCCGGACGACCCCGACGGCGGCGAGCACGGTCACCTTCATCGTCCCCGCATTCGCGCTGACCTGGGGCTCGCTGGTGCTCGCCGAGCCGGTCGGCCTCGGCCTCCTGGTCGGGTTCGGGCTCATCGCGGCGAGCCTCGCGCTCGTCCTGGGACTGGTCCCGTCGGCCGAGATGCCGGTCCTGCGCCGGCTGGCCAGGACGGCACGCGTGGCAGCGGCACGCCCCTGACCTCGGTCGCCTGACGGGCCGGTCCAGGCCCGGAACATGTTCCTCGTCACCGTCGCGAGCCGGTGCAAAGGTCTGGAGTCGTGGACAACCGAGCGATCGAACCGGAACCGCCCGTCATCCTCGTCGCCGACGACGAGGCCGACATGCGCTCGCTCATCGAGCGCGCTCTCGCGCGGAACGGGATGCGCGTGGTCCTCGCCGTCGACGGCCGCGAGGTGCTGGACCTGCTGACGCGCCACAAGGTCGACCTCGTGCTCCTCGATCTCAGCATGCCGGTCCTCGGTGGGCTGGAGACCCTTCGCCGGATCCGAGCCGATGCCCGGTACCGGACGCTTCGGGTCATCGTCGTGACCGGATCGGACACCGAGTCCGCACTGGTCCGGGGGCTCGAGGGCGGGGCCGACGACTGGCTCGCGAAACCGTTCAGCCTCAACGAGTTGCACGCTCGGATCGGCGCGCAGCTCCGCAGCCGGTCCGTCTGGACCGAGGAGCTCGAGCGGGGTCGCGACGTCCGGCGACGGCTGGCGATCGCGCTCGACGGACTGCCGAGGACGGAGCCTCTCGTCGTTCTGGCGAGGCGGCTCCTCGAGCAGATCACCCCGATCCTCGCCGTGGACGGCGCCGCGGTCCTCCATTTCGCTGCCGGCTCGGTCCGGACGGTCGCGTCGACGGGCGATCTTGCCCGCAGCTTTCGCCTCGTCCGGCCGCTGGCTCGCGAGCGCGGTCGAGCGATCGCGACGCGCGCCGAGACCGGGGCCTGGATCGAACGGATCGAGGCCGACGCCGGACCGGAGACGCACTCGCTGGAGGTCGCCTTCGTCCCGTTCCGTCTCGGACCGACGCCGAAGCCCCTCGGCTGCCTCGTGTTCGGTGTCCGGATCGGCCGCTCCGCCGAGCCGTTTGGGCAACGCCTGCCGGACCTCGTCGATGCCACCGACTTCATCGTCGCGGTGCTGAAGCCTGCGGTGGAGGAGGCCGAGCTGACGAGCATCGCCAGGACCCGGCTGCAGCGGGTGATCGACCGTCACGAGTACGAGATCCATTTCCAGCCGATCAGCCGCCTCGACGACGGCGTGGTCGTGGCGGTCGAGGCGCTGACCCGCTTTCACAGCGCGATGCTTCCGGATCTGCAGTTTGCCGAGGCGGCCTCGCTCGGGCTCGGGGCGGCGCTCGAGCGGGCAACCTTGACGGCTGCGGTCGCCGCCGCCGCGGGGCTTCCGCCGACGCTTGCCCTGAGCGTCAACGTCTCCTCGGACCTCCTCGTCCAGGAGCCGTCGTTGCCCGAGATCATCGGCACCGCCCGGCGACCGGTGATCATCGAGATCACCGAGCACGACCGGATCGACGACTACGACGCGGTCAAGGCCGGGATCGAGCGGCTCGGGTCGAATGTCGAGCTGGCCGTGGACGATGCAGGCTCGGGCTACGCAAGCCTCCGTCACATCCTCACGCTGCAGCCCGCCTACGTGAAGCTCGACATCGAGTGGATCCGGGAGATCGATCGCGATCCCGTCCGGCGCGCTCTCGTGTCGGGCCTGACGTACTTCGCCTCCGAGACCGGTTGCGATCTGATCGCCGAAGGAATCGAGACGCAGGCCGAGCTCGAGGTCCTGCGCGACCTCGGGATCCGCCTCGGCCAGGGCTTCCTCCTCGGGCGTCCGATGCGGCCGGCGGACGAGGCCGTTGCGGAACCGGCGATCCAGTAGCGCCGACCGACGACGCACGAGCGGATCCGCGGCGTCCCTCGGCAGCGGCATGCCCGGTATCGGTCGGTCTCCGACACGGCATCGGTCGTCCGACCGATGCGCTGCCGGTCGACCATCTCTACGGTCGTGGCGTGGCGAATTGCCACGGACGACGGATGCGGAGGAGTCGGAGATGACGACGAAGGCCACGACCCACGAGACGAAGCGGTTCCGCCTCGCGACCAACGACAACGAGACGATCGTCGTCGATCGCGCCGACCGGCGCCGGTTCCGCCTCGCGACCAACGACAACGAGACGATCGTCGTCGATCGCGCCGACCGGCGCCGCTACCGCCTGGCTGCCAACGACAACGAGACGATCGTCGACGACGAGGACACCGAGGGTCACCGCCTCGCCACCAACGACAACGATACGATCGTCCATGGCGGCACGACGGACGACTCTGACGCGGTCGACGATGAGTCGCCCGTGTCCCTCGGCGCGCGTCGTCTGCGCCGCTGATCGCGCCGGTCCGAGCGCCGGCGTGAACGTGGCCGTGGGCGGCGAGTGCGACGGATCCTTCCCGACGAACACGTTCGTCGACGCTCGATCCGTCGAACTCGCCCGCCTCCGATCGCGAAGGAGCTGACGCTCAGTCGAGCAGGGCGCACAGATCGACATCGAGGCCCGGGTGCGGGCCGCTCACCGAGAACGACACGTCGGCGACGAATTCGCCGCCCGGCACGTCGTCGCCGAGAGTGTCGAACTGGATGACCTGCCTGACGACGCCGCGATCGCGCATGACGAGGTTGCCGTCGGAATCCCACACGATGAACGGCTGGCCCGCGTTGATGCTCGTGAAGGCGAAGATCGTTCCCTCCACCGGCGTGGCCGTTGTCTCCTGGAACAGGCCATTGCCGCCGAGGGTGAAGGTGTCGCCCGTGTCGCGTCGCGTCCACGTTTCGAGGAACGCGTAGTTGTCGTGGAGGAAGAACGCCGTCGTCAGATCGCCCTTGCCGACCCGGATCTGGGCCGTGCCTTCAACGTTCCCGGCAACGTCGATCCAGAAACCGCAGTCGTCGAAGCTGAACGCGTAGTCGTCGGAATAGTGGTCGCGCAGGATCACGGTCGCACCAACCGGACCTGCCGCCAGGGACAGCGCGAGCAGCGTCGCGCCCAGTGCCGGGATGATCGACCTCCGAACTCCTCCCGCACCGGCCCGATGTCGCGCGAGGTGAGCCATCATGGAACCCTCCTGATCGGCGTGCAGGTTCGATCGTCAGGGCCCCCGAACGGGCCGGCACGCGCAACCGGACGCAGTATCCGGGTCGGGCGTTTGGCAGCGTCTCGATCGAGGTCCTCGGACCGGCCGGCTCCGTCAGCCACGCCCGCCCTGGGTCAGTTCACGATGCGGGGTTGCGCTCAGCCGCCGGTTGCGGCCTTGATCTGGACGTTTCCGAATGTCGCGGGGCAGTCGACAGCCGGCCAGGGCGCTCCCGGCAGCACCCGCTGGTTGGCTGCATACGAAGCGGCCCGCCACTGCTGCACGGCCGGGCAGACCGCAGCATCGGCGGCGTCCGCCCAGAGCCCGACGCCATACGCCCGGCTCGCCGCGGCATAGACGTAGTCGCCCACGCGCTCCTGGTAGATGTCGTGGCCGGGGTAGGTCGCGCGAATGTCGCCGAGCGGACCGGTGACGAGGGTCGTCCAGGCTCCCGGAGCGCCGCTCGCGCCGATCGGCGCCCGCAGGAAGATCCCGTGGTAGCCGCGCGGCGAGGTCATGTCGGCGCCCCGGTAGGGGTCGGTCAACGCCTCGTACATGACGTAGACCGCGCTGCCGTCGGGCGCGATCGCCGGTGCCGCGTAGATCGGGCGATCGCCGGGCAGCGAGACGGTCGCCGGCGCGCTCCACGTCCCGCCGCCGTCAGTCGAATGCGAGAGCAGGGCCACCTCGTGGTTCAGACCGAACCTCCCGTCGCCCCAGACATCGATGATCTCGTTCGTCGCGTCCGCGCCGCTGGGTGCACCGTTGGCGATGTCCACCGATGGCATCGACAGCAGGTCGATCCGGGCACCGGCGCCCCCGTCTCCGACGCACCGACCGAACACGAAGTCGACGTTGTAGCAGGCGTCGTTGGCAGAGTAGATGTCCCGAGGCTGGGTCCACGTCTTCCCGCCATCGAACGACTTCTGCATCGTGTGGGCGCCGAGTCCGGGCGTTCCGATCTCGAAGTGCGTGTAGAAGAGGTAGACGACGCCGTGGCTGTCGGTCCGGACGTTGCAGGCGCCGCGGAATCCCGTCGCGACATTGGCGGCCGCCGAGCGGACCTGCTTCATCGTCCAGGTATCGCCGCCGTCGCTCGACCGGATGACCTGCTCGGTCTGCGAGAAGCCGTTTCCGTGGCCGTTGCTTCGATACTCGTCGACGCACACATAGACATTCCCGAAGAACGGGCTCGTTTCGGCGTTGTCGGCCCAGACCTGTTCCTTGTCCTCGAAGGTCGTGGCACTGGTCCGGTTCGACACGATCACGGGCGCCATCCAGCTGTGCTTGTCGAGCACACTGGCCGGCGTCGGGTTGTCCAGGCGCGACGCCCCGAGCGACAGGAAGCCCTTGATCGGCTCCTTCTGCGGGAACGTGGCCGTCACCGGGCCCGTGAGGTTGACGTAGTAGAGCCGGGAGCCGTTCGCCCACGAGAACTGGCCATTGACCGGCTTCGGGCCGAAGGCGACGGCCGGATCACCGCCCGATGCGAGGCCGTTCTCCGCGTACCACGGCAAGGTGCCGATCGGGCCCGTGTGCGGCGTGCAGGGACCGGCCGCCGTGCAGTCGCGGCTCGTCAGCCCGGTATAGGTCGGCTGGGTCCAGGAGTGGCCGCTGTCGAACGAGAAGTAGACGCCGGACAGGCCAACGCCGATGTTCGAGCCGCGACACGTGCCGGCCTGGGTCGCGGTGTCCTCCGGGCAGGGCTGCCAATCGATGAAGTCATTGACGCCGGCCGCAAGGATGTTCGGCTGGTGGGCGTCCATCGCGACCGCGGGCTCGTTCTGGTGGTTCTGCGGCGTCGTCCCGACCGGGCTACCGACGGTCACCAGCGAGACCGCCGGCGCGCCGGCCAATGCCGGCAACGGAAGCGCGAGTCCGGCGACCAGGGCCGCGAGGATCAGGCCTGACGCACCGCGCGACGCGGGGTTTCGTCGATTGGTGTGGGCGGCCATGTGCGCTCGGTCCATCGATCGGATCCTCCCAGTCCGCCGCTGTCCCCGGTCGCTGGGTTATACGCCGACGGAGTTGGCGGGTCAACCAACGGTTCGCCTTGATGTCGACGTTTGATCGAACGTTTCAAAGCTGCGCCGGGGGTAGGATCGCAACAACTGTCGGAGGGGAAACCGATGAGCGCTGATTCAGATCGGTTGGTACTCGAGTTTGACGTTGGCGACTCCTCGTCGCGTCAGCTCGAAGAAATGACGTCCGCCATCCGCCACCAGCTTTTGGAGCTCGACGTCGCCTCCGTCGAGCGGCCGCCACGAGGCCCGGCTCCGGACGGTACCCGCGGAATCGACGTTGGCGCGATTGGCAGCCTGATCGTCGAATTAGGGAAGGCGACACCCGTGCTCGGACAGGTTGTCGACCTTATCCGGGCGTGGGCAGCCCGTTCGCCGGATCGAACAGTGAAGCTCACCATCGGAGGTGACACCCTCGAGATCGCAGGCTTGTCGGAACTCGACCAGCACATCGTGATCCGTGACTGGATGGCCCGACACCCGCGTCCGACCGCGTCATAGTCGTTGGCAGCCCCGAATGGCTGGCTGCCGTCACGTGTCGCCTATCGGATAGGCGCCGCCGAGTCCGCGGCGTACCATCGCGCGCTCAGTACATCCGGAGGTCTGCGGATGATCACCGGCGATCGGAAGGCGCTGATCGTCGCCACGAGCGAATACTCCGACCCGCGTCTTGCTCCGTTGGACGGGCCTCAGAAAGACGCGGAGGCGCTTCTCGCCGTGCTCGCTGACACTCAGGTGGGCGGGTTCGACGTCGACCTCGCGCTGAACGAATCATCTGCGGTGCTGCTGGAGACCATCGACGCGTTCTTCCAGAACCGCTCGCGCAATGACCTCCTGCTGCTGCACTTCTCCGGCCACGGCCTGAAGAACGACGACGGCGACCTTTATCTTGCCGCGACCAACACGAAACTCGACCGGCTGTCATCGAAGGCGATCGAGGCGAGTTGGCTTAGTCGTCAAATGGCACGAAGCCGTTCGGAACGAGTCGCCCTGTTCCTCGATTGCTGTTTTGCAGGCGCGTTCACATCGGGGATGACTCGGCGTGCCGGGGCCGATACCGCTGGCGTCAACGAACGGTTTTCGGGCACCGGGCGGTTCGTGATCACCGCCTCGGACGCCATGCAGTATTCGCTCGAAGGTGGAACACGCGTCGGCGAACCGCCCCAGCCCTCGCCGTTCACGAAGGCGCTCGTCGAAGGGCTGAGCACCGGCGCCGCCGATCGCAACGAGGATGGCGAAGTCTCCATCGACGAACTGTTCGATTATCTGGAGGAGCGAATCCGACAAACGTCGACGTCGCAGACCCCGACCAAGTCCGCGTTCAACCAGGTCGGAGACTGGATGATCGCGAGGAGCACGCGCGCACCGAGCATCGGCCTCCTTCCTATGAAGCTGCGACTCCAACTGAAAAGCGAGCAGTCGCTCGAACGACTGGACACCATCATCGACCTCCGGCGGCTCGCTGAAGGTCCGGACGGTCCGTTGAGTCAGGGAGCCCGTCTTGCGTTGCGGGCGCTCGTACTCGATGACAGCAAGACCGTCGCTCGACGCGCGCAGGAAATCCTCGACTCTCTTCCCGGAGAGGGCTCCGGAGCGCTGCTCGGCGGTGTGACCGCTTCCGGGACGACGCATCTCGTCGACGCAGGTCGGCAGATAACCGATCCCGGGTCGCCTGCTCAAGAGCACGATGCGGCTCCGACGCATCCCACCATCATCGTTGGACCGTCTGGGGCTCCAACCCCCGTCCCCTCGACGATGATCGAGCAGTCACGACGCGACGCCAGGTTTGCCGGCGCGGCCAGTCCGCAGGAGCATCCTTCACCGAATCCGGATCTGCAAGCAGCAGCTACGGCGGCGGCTGCCGCGTTTCTTGCTGCAAAGCAAGCGGAGTCGCGGGCGAACGCACGCCTGATGTGGCGCACGTTCGCTCGCGCGGCGATCGGTACCGTCATCGGGTCGTCAGCGCATCAGGCGATCTCGTTTGTCATGAGTTTCACGTCATCGGTCAGCATCAGCCAGGTCCTCGCGCAAGTCATCGGGTGCGCGATCGCGGCTGCGGTCATCGAGACGAAGATCCGGTTCCTTCGCGTTCCGGACGGCAATTTCTGGGTGTCGGTCCGTCACAACCGATGGGTGGCGTCCGCCATCGCAGGAGCTTCGTTCGGTTTGTTCAGCCCGCCCGATGGCATCGTCGGCTACGCGGTCGGCTTTGTCGTCGGTGAGGCGATCTTCGGAAGGCGGTTCGCGTCGAAAAGCGTGCAGGCGTCTGCCGCGATGGAAGCTAGCAACCCGTGAAACAAGGAAGTCCTCCCAGGCGGCGCCCGACCGCCCGATACAGGCGCCGGGATCACGCCTGCGGCGCAATGCGGCCGCCGGCTCTCGCAGCGCGCAGCGGCGCTCAGCCAGATTCGCCGGCGATCGTCAGCACGACATTGCCCGCCTTGTGCCACGCCTCGACGTACCGATGCGCCTCGGCCGCCTGGTCCATCGGATAGCGCCGATCGACGACCGCTCGGAACTCGCCGGCCTCGATGAGCTCCTTCAGGAACAGGACGTCCTCCTTGCGCCGCCGGCCGATCCCGGTCCGGACCCGCTTGCTGCCGACCCAGCGGGTCACCACCAGCAGGGCGATCGTCTCGACGAGGAAGCGCCCGCCGTCGGTGGCGACGTAGATCCCGCCCGGTCTCAGCGAACGCCGGCCGCGACGGAACGAGTACTTGCCGACCGCGTCGATGATCGCGTCATAGGTCTGGCCGTTCTTCGTGAAGTCCTGCCGGCGATAGTCGACGACCTCGTCGGCGCCGAGCGAGCGGACGAGCTCGACGTGGTCGGTGCCGCAGACGGCCGTGACGTGGGCGCCGAAGTGCCTGGCGAGCTGCACCGCCGCTGTCCCGAGCGAGCCGGACGCACCGTAGATGACGACCCGGCGCCCCTCTCCGACGCCCGCCTGCCGCAGCGTGTCCAGGGCCTGGCTGGCCCCGTCGCAGACGGCCGCCGCCTCCTCGAAGCTCATGCCGGCCGGTTTGGGCGCCAGCGCCGCACGCTCGGACACGCAGACGTACTCCGCATGTGCGCCGAAGTACCTCGACGGCTGGCCGAACACCTCGTCGCCCACCCTGAAGCCGGTCACGGCCGACCCGACCGCTGCGACCTCGCCGGCCAGCTCGACTCCGAGGGTTCGCGATCTTGGCCGGCGGAGGCCGAGGACGAACCGCCACAGGAACAGATCGGCTCGACGCGCGTGGGTATCGGTCTGGGTGACCGTGCTGGCACGGACCTTGATGAGGATCTCGTCGTCCCCGGGCACCGGCCGCTCGACCTCCTCGATCCGGAGGACCTCTGGCGGCCCGTAGCGGTCCTGGACGACAGCCTTCATCCCGTCACGTATCCCGTCACGCTCAGTCGGGGCGCCACAGGTCGATCTGGGGCAGCCCGTGGATGCCGAGGGTCTGCGAGAGCTCGCCGCAGTGGTACGCCTCGTGGGTCAGGAGGCGCTGCAGGATCGACGATCGCGAGTGGATCTGGACCCGATCGCCGGAGTGCCGCTCGACGGTCTCGTCCAGCAGCTCGAGGGTCCAGCGGTCGAGGCAGCCGTCCACGATCGCCCAGGTCGAGTCGAGGGCCCAGACGAGCTCGCTCGCCGTCCGCGGATGATCGAGGTCGTCCTCCCAGCCCTCGCCGGACGCCTCCGGCCAGGGCGTCGTCTCGGCGCCTGGCTCGCCGAGCACTCCGCAGAGCCAGTACGTGCGCGCGCCGGCCGTATGCCCGACCGTCGCCCAGATGGGGTCGCGTTCGGGCGACGGCCGGATCGCGAGCTGCCCGTCGGTCATCGCTCCGACGATCTCGGTCAGGCGGCGGTTGTACTGCGGCCAGCGGTCGTAGAACCGACGAATCGACATGTTCGCAGTCTAGGGCGGGTCGGTCGAGCGGGCGGGACCGTCACCGTGCTGCCCCCGGGTCGTCTCGTCGCGGTCTGAGACACTGCCGGACGTGGAAGCGCGAGTCGGCATCGCCACGCTCGACATCGAGTCGCCCGACGGGACGTTCACGATCGGCCGCGAGGCGTTCCCGCAGTTCTCGTGGTTCGCCCGGCTGGGCGTCCACGTCCAGTCCGACCAGGTGCGACTGGCCAGCCCGGCCCCGGCGTATCTCGAGACGGCGCTCTCCGCGCTGTCAGAGGCGTGCCGGCAGCTCGGCGTACCGGCGGCCGAGATCGCGTTCGTCGACACCGTGATTCCACCCCCGGCATCCGGACTTCGCTACGGCTTCAAGGGCGCCTTCACGACCGACTATCCGACGGTGATCTGGGTGTTCGCCAACTGGACGTCGCTCGCCGAGCTCCTCGGAACCGTTCGCCACGAGGCCGCCCACCTCGCCTTCGCCCGCACCCACACTCCGGACGAGTCCGCGGGCCACTCCGGGCCATCCGAGGAATTCGCCATCGCGTTCGAGAAGGAAACCGACTCCGGCCCGGCGGCGAGCGGTGACTCGGTGGCCGGGCTCGAATGACACGCAGCCCTCGCTCCTCGGTCGCCGTGCTCGGCGCTGGCATCGCCGGCCTCGCGGCGGCCGTCGCACTCGCCCGGAACGGCCACGCGGTGACGCTCGTCGAGCGCGACGCGATGGACGTGGGCGACGCTCTCGGCTCCCTGGACTGGGAGCGGAAGGGCATCCCGCACTTCCTCCAGCCCCACGCGTTCACGCCGCGCGGCCGCAAGGAGCTCCGGGAGACCCTTCCGGACGTGTTCGACGACCTGATGGCCGCCGGCGCGTGGGACGTCGATCTGCGGCCGAAGATCAGGGGAGGGGAGCCCCGCCCGGACGACGACGAGCTCGTCTTCCTCGCGGTCCGCCGGCCGTTGATCGAGTGGGCGCTGCGCCGGGCCGCGATCGCGGAGCCCGGGATCCGCATCCTGGCCGGCACGAAGGCCATCGGGCTCGTCGCGACGGCCCGCCGGATGGATGCCGGACCGCCCCGGATCCGGGGCGTCCGGACCACGGACGGCGCGATCGATGCCGACCTCGTCATCGACGCCATGGGCCGCCGGAGCCCGCTGGCCGACTGGATCCGGGCGGTCGGCGGTCGTGCTGCCGGACAGCGCTCGAGCGACTGCTCGATCATCTATTACTGCCGCTACTACCGCGTACGCGACGGCCAGACCCTGCCCGACCTGCCGTCGATCCCGGGTCCGCGGGGCGACCTCGGCTACGCCGCCTTCTCGACCTTTCCCGGCGACAACCGGACGTTCTGCGCGCTGATCGCGATCCCGCCCGGCGACGTTGCGCTCAAGGCGGTTCGGAGCACGCCGGCGTTCGAGGCCGCCGTCCGGACGATGCCCGCCTTGAACGCGTGGACGAACGCCGACACGTCCGAGCCGATCGCGGGCGTCATGCCGATGGGCAGCCTCCGGAACACGCTCCAGGCGCCATCGGCCGATGGGTTCGCCGCGATCGGGCTCATCGGGGTCGGCGACGCGGTCTGCCACACCGATCCGGT
>DATNBW010000134.1:0-5635 GCA_035607275.1 Verrucomicrobiia bacterium
CCCGCCCGACAGGACGTCGAGGGTCGTGGCTGCTTTCACCCACAGGCCGGGGAGCCGGTAATGGACGCCGCCGACCATCAGCCCGAGACGGGCGCGCGACGTGTTCGCGGCGAGAAAGCCGAGTGCCGTCCAGCCTTCGAGCATCGGATCCTCGGCCGGGCCGACGCCCCGGATCTGGAAGAAGTGGTCCATGACCCAGATCGAGTCGAGGCCGATGTCGTCCGCCTGGCGGGCGATCCTCCCGAGGGTCGGGCCGATGGCCTCGGTGCCGCCCGGCCAGGTGAACGAGGGAATCTGCAATCCGAGCTTCACGCGAGCGCCTCCGTCGGCGAGGGTCCGGCCGACGTCCGGCGCGTGGGCTGCGCCGGTCGCGGTCGAGTCGGTTGCAGAAGGCTACCCGCCTGATCGGGATCGCGTATCCGGGACCCTCCCCCGGCCCGACCGCCTCGCGTACCCGTCCCGCGGGTATGCCCTGGGGAAGCGGCCACGCTCTCTCAAGCAGACGCCGCCGCCGGGTTGCGCGAACGAGGACGGCGCCCGTGACGCGAATACGGCATCTGGAGGATGCGCGGACCGACACGACGGCGCAGTCTGGACAGCGAGGGACGCAACCACAGCGGTGAGGTCGGTTTCCAGGGCACGGGGAACCGACCGCGTCTCTTTCCGCGGGATCATTCCACCGTCATCGACTCGCCCGTCGCCGAGCCCCGGCTGCGACGGGCGCTTCGATTCCCGGCGGGCGACGGTAAGGAGCCGATCCCGACGGCCGACGGTCAGTAGCCGCTGCCGCCGCTTCCGTTGTTGCAGGCCGCGACGATCAGCGACGCAGCCACGAGCAGGATCGGGCCGAGGAGCCGGAGCCGGGCGAGAGCTCCGGCTGACCGACGGGCAATCAAATTCTTCATGACCCCGATACGTCCGAACGTCGGGTGCCGGATCGCAGCCGGCGATGGCGCACCGCCACCGCCACAGCCGCCGGCGCCGCTACGCCGCCTGGCGCAGCTCGAACGCCGGATGGAGCCGGGCCGACGCCAGGTAATCCGCCGATGTCGACGAGCGGTCGACCCCGTACCAGCCGGCGATCATCGCGCCGAAGACCGGCACGCCCATGACCGGCTTCATGCCGGCCTCGAGCACCGCCGCCGCGGCCTCGGCCGTGACCTCGACCGCCGTCATCCGCCGATCGGTTCGCCCCCGCCGGATGATTGCCTCGCCCGACGCCCGGAGGTTGGCCACCCACTGGACCTCGCCGAACGGCGAGAAGAGGTACTCGCGGCCCTCGACCGTGAGCGTCGCGACCGGGAAGGTGTAGGCCTTGCCGCTCTTGCGGCCGCGGACCGTCAGCAGGACGTTCGGGCCCATCGGCAGGCCGATCGCCAGCAGGCGACGGACCATCGGATTGAGGAAGGTGACGATCGTGGGAATGGGCCGCGTGGTCGCGGCCCGGGACGTGGTCATCGCACGGATCTCCTGAGTGGCTGCGAGCCGATCCAGTCCCGGCCCGTCACACTCAGCACGGATCGGCGGCCACGGATGTGACCGGGTCGCGGTCCGGCGGCCCGGCCCGGTCCGGCGGCCCGGCCCGGAGTGGCGGCCCGGCTCCGGTCCCGCTGCCCACTCCCGGTCACACATCGCGACCGCGATCCGTACTCGAGGTGATGACCGAAACGATGGCGGACTCCCGGACCGAGCGACGCCACTGGCTGGCCGACGAGTTCGAGCGGCATCGAGCCCACCTGCGCGGCGTCGGCTACCGGATGCTCGGCTCCATGACCGAGGCCGACGACGCCGTCCAGGAGGCTTGGGTCCGCCTCGATCGGCGCGATCCGGGAGGCACCGATGACCTGCGCGGCTGGCTCACGGTCACGGTCGGGCGGATCTGCCTCGACATGCTCCGGACGCGGACGTCGCGTCGCGAAACCTACGCCGGGACGTGGCTCCCGGAGCCGATCGTGAGCTCGCCGGCGGCCGAGTCGCGCGACCACGACAGCCCCGAGCGCGATGCGGTCCTCGCCGATTCGGTCGGGCTGGCCCTCCTCGTCGTGCTCGAGACGCTCTCGCCGCCCGAGCGCCTGGCGTTCGTCCTCCACGACGTGTTCGGCGTGTCGTTCGACGAGATCGCACCCATCGTCGATCGGACGCCGAGCGCGGCGCGCCAGCTCGCGAGCCGGGCTCGGCGTCGGGTCCAGGCCGGCACTCCCGATCCGGACGCCGACCTCGTCGTCCAGCGACGGGTCGTGGACGCGTTCCTCGCGGCCGCCCGAGCCGGCGACTTCGAGGGGCTGCTCAAGGTGCTCGATCCCGACGTCGTCTTCCACTTCGACGGCGGCGGTCACGGGCCGCTCGCCCGGCCGCCGATCTCCGGAGCCGCGCAGGTCGCCCGGGAGGTCAACCGATTCGGGCCGCGGTTCGCGTCCTACGCACGCCCGGCGATCGTCAATGGCACGGCCGGGTTCGTCGTGCCCGATGCTCCCGGCCAGCCGCCGCTCGTCCTGGGCTTCACGATCCGCGGTGGCCGCATTTCCGAGCTCGACCTCAACGGCGATCCGGCCAAGACGGCGAAGGCGATCCGCGACCTCGGGTGAAATCCCGGCCCGGCCGCCGATGAGTTTTCGGCACCCGCGCGGTCTCAGAACGTGACATCAGGTGACCGCTTGATGGCCCATCATGGGCGTGCCCAACCCCCAGGAGTCGACCACATGTCCGATCCGACGGCTGATGCCGCCCTGAACCTGTCGCCGCGAGCCAAGCTCGAGATCCTCGGCGCGATCCTGCTCGCGATGTTCCTGTTCGCCCTCGACCAGACCGTCGTCGGCGTGGCGCTCCCGAAGATCGTCAGCGCGCTCCAAGGCAGCAACGAGCTCTACACCTGGTCGGTCACGATCTATCTCCTGACGTCGACGGTCAGCGGCCCGATCTACGGCAAGCTGTCGGATCTCTTCGGCCGTCGCCCGATCGTGATCTTCGCTGTGTCGCTGTTCCTGATCAGCTCGGCCCTGGCCGGCCTCAGCCAGAACATGGAGATGTTCATCCTGTTCCGCGGCCTGCAGGGCCTCGGCGGTGGCGCCGTCTTCCCGATCGCGCTCGCGGTCGTCGCCGACCTGTACACGCCGGCGGAACGAGGGAAGTACCTCGGCCTGTTCGGGGCCGTGTTCGGGGTGTCGTCGCTCGTCGGCCCGGGTCTCGGCGGGTTCATCACCGACACGTTCAGCTGGAACTGGATCTTCTACATCAACATCCCGATCGGGCTGATCTCGCTGTTCATCCTGTGGCGGCTCCTGCCGGCCATCAAGCGGCCGGAGGCTGGCCAGAACATCGACTATCTCGGTGCCGCGGTCTTTGCCGCCGCCATCGTTCCGTTCCTGATCGGCCTCACGAACAAGCAGAACGGCCAGTGGACGGACCCGGCGGTCGGCGGCCTGATCGTGCTGGGGCTCGTGTTCGGGGTGGTGTTCCTGCTCGTCGAATCGCGGGCGAAGGAGCCGATCGTTCCGCTCAACCTGTTCCGGATCCGGACGTTCTCGATCTCGGTCGCCTCGATGTTCCTCGCGGCGTTCGGGTTCTTCACCCTCGTCATCTTCCTTCCCCGCTGGTTCCAGACCGTCGGCGGCAACAGCGCAACGGAATCGGGCTACAGCCTGCTGCCACTGCTGGGCGGGCTGATCTTCAGCGCGATCGCGTCGGGCCAGATCGTGGCCCGGGTCGGCCGCTACAAGTGGCTGATGGTCGGCTCACTGACCCTGCTCGCGGTCTCGCTCCTGCTGTTCACGAACCTCCGCGCCGACACAGACCGCCCGGTCATGTGGCTGTGGATGGCGCTCGCGGGACTCGGGATCGGGCCGTCGTTCGCCGTCTTCACCCTGATCGTCCAGAACGCCGTCTCGCCCGATCGAATCGGGGTCGCCACCTCAAGCCTGACGTTCTTCCAGCAGATCGGCGGCACCGTCGGCCTGACGCTGGCGGGCACTCTCCTCGCCGACAAGATCGCGACCGAGCTGCCGCCCCGACTGCTCGGCGCTGGCGTTCCCCAGGAGTTCCTCACGGGCTTCTCGCCGTCGAACCCGGCCATCGTCAAGCTCGACCCCTTCGGCACGGGTGATCTTGCGGCGCGTCTGGCGACCGTCATCCCGCCGGAGGGACAGGGCCTGATCCCCGCGATCGTGAAGGCCATCCACGAGACCTTCTCGATCGCGATCGCGTCGACATTCTGGATCGGGATCGCCGGAGCCGTGCTGGCCGCGCTCCTGGTGCTCCTCCTGCACGAGGTTCCGATGCGGACGACGTTCGAAGGCGGGGCGTCGGCGCCGGGGTCCTGACGGCGGTGCCGCAGCTCTGACAGCGGCGCCCCCGACGTCCGCTCCAGGACATTCGAATGGCCGAATAGCAGACGGCGAGCCGGCCGATCGATATTCGGCTATTCGCAGCGGCTGCGCGCCCAGTGCCGCGACCCTGCAGGCCGTTGAACTTTTTCAACGCCGGACCACTACCTTCCGTTGCCAACCAATCCGCAACGGGAGAAGCGAATGGTGTCCACGCTCAGGCGTCTGGCGACCGGCGCCGCGGCCGCGGTCGTCGCCGGTTCGATGATCGCGTCGACGGCGGTCGCGGCGGCGCCAAGCCGCGAGATCCAGGAGATCCACATCAGCACGACGTTCCCCGCCGGGACGCGCTGCCCGTTCGAGGTCATCCGGACGGTTGACGGGACGCTGGTCACGACGACCTTCACCGACGCCGACGGTCTCACGAAGCGGACGTTCAGCTACAAGGACGGCAAGATCCGCTACCTGAACCCGGCCAACGGCAAGACCCTGATGGCGGTCCTGGCCGGGCCCGCGGTCGAGATCGACAACGGCGACGGGACCTCGACGGTCTTCGTCCCCGGCAACGACCAGCAGTACACGGCGCCCGGGATCGGCTTCATCGTCGGCAATACCGGGCTGTCGATCGTGACGGTCGACACCGCGACCGGCGAGGTCCTCTCGATCGACAAGCTCGCCGGACACCAGGACGGGGCGCCGTTCCCTGCCTTGTGCGCCGGCCTCGTGTAGTCGCCACCGCGTCCCCTGGGCCGGGCGCGGCCGCATCGGGCCCGGCCCAACCCTCGAAACCACCGATACTTCGGCGATGGCGAGGCGAGATCGACCGACCGCCGCCGGCCGCGCGGCCGCGAACACGGGCGCCGTGACGGAGGCCGGCTTTCCGACTGTCCGGGTCGTCACCGGCGCGGCCTTCGAGCTGATCGCCGAGCTCGCCGCGTTCACGAGCGGCCCCGCCCGCGGGTCGCTCGAGTCGGGCAAGACCTGGATCCGCGAGGTCCGTGCGCTCGCCGGCGTCGAGCTGATCGGCCGCGTCGAGCGCTACGGCTTCGGCTTCTTCGTCGAGCTGGCGACGATCGCGCTCGAGGCCGGCGAGCCGCGCGGTATCGACGAGCTGCTCCGGGCGATCGATTCGATGGACCCCGCGGCGTTCCAGGGCCGGCTCCTCGGCGCGGACTCGGCGATGACCCGCTCGATGGTCAGCGACCGCGCCTTCGAGCGTGCCCTCGCCGGCGACCGCACGGCACGGACCGAGCTCCGGACGGTCGCGGGCCCGCAACGCGCTGCCCGCCAGGCGTTCGACCGCGTGCTCGATGCCG
>DATNBW010000182.1:0-9018 GCA_035607275.1 Verrucomicrobiia bacterium
GAAGGATTCGACGGTCCCCGCCGCCAGCTCGCCCCGTTCCGCCCGTGGCCGGAGCGCCGGGTCCTCCGCCAGGATCTGGCGGAACTTCGGGCCGCTGAAATAGGCGTCGATCGGGAGGCCCGTCCGGTCGCGCACGACGGACTCGTAACCGGCGGCCCGGAGCGACTCGCAGAAGGGCGCGGTCACCCGGCTCTGCCAGACGATCGCGTCGGCGACCGGCCGGCCGGTCGCGCGGTCCCAGATGACGGCGGTCTCGCGCTGGTTGGTGATTCCGATCGCGACGACGTGGTCCGGCCCGCCGACCGCAGCCACGACCTCGCGGGCGGTCCCGATCTGGGCATCCCAGATCGCCTCGGGGTCGTGGCGGACGTCGCCCGGCCCCGGGTAGTGCTGCTCGAACTCGCGCTGGGCGACCGCGACGACCCGGCCCGTCCGGTCGACCGCGATCGTCCGGGCGCTCGTCGTGCCCTCGTCGAGGGCCAGAATCACGTCGCGGTCGGCCGTGTCTTCGCTCATCGGCGGAGCGGCGGCTGTTCGACGGCCGCCGACGGCGAACGGTCCGAAATCGAACGCCGTCGGAAGTCACTCCGGTTTCTTGGCCGTCGACGATCTCGGACTCCGATTCCGGACACCGAGATCGTTCGCGGCGGCGGCCGACGATCTCGGACTCCGATTCCGGACGCCGAAATCGGAGTCTGGCCGGTAACGGAGGCGATCTCCGACGGCGTTCGAAATCGGACGATCGATCGGCCGGCGATGGCCACGGTCGGAGGGCGCTTCACGGAACCGCGAACTCGCGGCGCGCGCCGTCGAGGAAGGTCGCGACCTCGGCTGCCTGGCGAGTCTCGTCCCAGCCGAGCTCGGCGCCGAGGATCGCCGCAACGCGCGGCGCGATCGCGGCCGCCCGATCCGGCAGCTCGTGGACGATCCGCATCCGGCGCGCCAGCACGTCGTCGATCGAGAGCGCAAGCTCGTGCCGCGCGGCCCATGCGACCTCGGCCTCGAGGTGCTCCTCGCCGTCGGCGAGCCGTCCGAGCAGGCCGTTGGCCCGCCCGAGCTCGACGACGTCGGGCGCTCGCGTCCCGTGGCGGGCTACCAACCGGGCTGCGACGGCCGGCTCGAGCGGGACGCCGGGCGACGGCAGCTGGGCCGACGGCGACGACAGCGAGCCGGCGATCCGATCGAGCTCGTCCCGGTCGGCCGCACCGATCAGCCGGCGTGTGGTCGTCCGGGTCGGCCGGGCCGCGGCCCGCTCGCCGAGGACGCCGAGAGCCGCATCGATCGTCTGCTCGGCCATCAGCCGGTACGTCGTGTACTTGCCGCCACTGACCCGCACGAGGCCGTTCCGCTCGACCACGACCCGATGCTCGCGAGAGGCCGTGATCGTCGACCCGTCGGACGGCGCGATCAGGGGCCGCAGGCCTGCGTAGGTCCCGACGACATCCTCTCGCCGGAGGCCGACGTCGAGAACATGGTTGACCGCCGCGAGGAGCTCGTCGACCTCGTCGCGGCCGGCGGTCGGACGGTCGATCGGGCCGGCATACGGTGCGTCCGTGGTTCCGACGAGCCAGTAGTGCGGCCAGGGAACGAGGAACACGACCTTGCCGGGCACCCGGATCGTCAGGCCGACGTCGCTCGGGATCCGCGATCGAGGCACGATCAGGTGCGCACCTCGGCTGGGCAGCAGGCGGGTCGAGCCACCCGACAGCGGGGTTGCCGGATCCGCGCCCCACACGCCGGTCGCGTCGACCACGACCCGGGCCCGGATCTCGTGGTCCTCGCCGGTCAGCCCATCGCAGATCCGTGCCCCGACGACGCGACCGGCCTCCTCGACCAGCGACTCGGCACCGGCCCGGGTCACGATCGTCGCTCCGTCCTCCTGGGCCGTCCGGGCGACCGCCAGCGTGTAGCGCGCGTCGTCCTCGACCCCGTCGTGGAACAGGAGGCCGCCGCGCAGGCGCTCGCGGCGCATCGCTGGGGCAAGGGCGATGACCTCGGGCACGGACAGGTGGCGATGCCAGCCGCCGTCCTTGCGGGCGCCGAGCACGTCGTACAGGGTCATGCCCGCCTGGTAGAAGGCACGGGTCACGACGGGCAGGCCGAACAACGGGAACAGCAGCGGCTCGATCGTCACGAGATGCGGGGCCAGGTGGAGGATCCGCGACCGCTCCGTGAGGGCCTCTCGCACCAACCCGAACCGGTACTGCTCCAGATAGCGCAGGCCGCCGTGGATCAGGCGCGACGACCGCGACGAGGTGCCGACGGCGATGTCGGTCCGCTCGACGAGGCCGACCCGCAGCCCGCGGGTCGCCGCGTCGAGCGCCGCTCCCGAGCCGACGATCCCGCCGCCGATGACGAGCACGTCGAGCTGGCGGTCGACGAGTGCGGCGAGGTCCCGGCGACGGTCCTCGAGAGGCCCAGCCGTCATCGGCAGCGGCGAGGCGGCCCGGACCGACGCCGCCCGAGGCGACACGGCCCGCAGCGGCGGCGACACGGCCCGCAGCGGCGCGCCCGGCTCAACGGTCCGATCGCCCGGGCCGGCTGATCCGCCACAGGACCCCCGCCGTTCCGCCGATCAGGACGGCGATCAGGAGCGGCGTGCGCAGGACGACGTCGCGCGCGTCCCCGGGGAGCAGATAGGTCACGACGCCGGCCAGCAGCACGACCACCACGACGAGCTCCCCGACAAGGAGCGCTTCACGCAGGCCGGGAGTCCGCTCCGGATCAGCCACGGTCGGCCGCCTGGGGAATGCCGATCGGTGCGACGAGCACCCGGCCGGCGAGGGCCTTTCCGTTGCGGGTCGCGAGTCCGGTCTTCGGCCGGTGGAAGGTGATCGTCAGGTCGGCCCGGACCGCCGGGTCCGACGGGTCGCCGCTGGTCAGGTCGATCGCCGTCGGGGCGTCGACGGCGAGGATCGGGACCATCTCGCCACGGGCCCGGTTGATCAGCTCGACGGCCGAGCGGATCGGCTCGCGCAAGGGTCCGCGCACCCCGGTCCCGAGGAGCGCGTCGACGATGACCGCCGCTTTCTCGATGCCGTGGCCGAGCAGGGCGACATCCCGGGCGACCGGAACGTGGACGATCGTGATCCGCCCGTCGCGAACCACCCGGTCCCAGTTGCGCGCCGCGTCCGGTGTGGCCGGCCGTGCCGCCGGAGCGACGAGCGCGATCACGACCTTCGCTCCGGCGCCCGCCAGGTGGCGCGCCGCGACGAGCCCGTCGCCGCCGTTGTTGCCGGGCCCGGCGAGGATGACGATCGGGCCGTGGCCCCAGCGACCCGTGTCGATCGCGAGCGCCCGAGCCGCCGCCGCAACCGCCACGCCGGCATGCTCCATGAGCTGGGCGCCCGGAATCCCGAGCGCCTGAGCGCGCCGGTCGGCGCCGGTCATCGCAGATGCGGTGATCGGGGCCCGGGCTGCGGTCGCGGCCCAGTGCCGGCGGAGCTCCCGAAGGTCGAGGCCGAGCAGCTCCGGGTCGTCGGCCGGCAGCGGCACCACGGTGGCTGTGGCGTCCGCGTGCGCGCGTGGGGACGAGGCGGAGGGCGTCATGACGATCGAAGGGTAGCCGATCCGCCCCGCTCCACCGGCTCGACCGAACGCGCAGGTTGAAGGCGAGCGACAACGTTGAAGGCGCAACTTGACGAACCACAGCACACTTGGCGCGTGGCTGCCCTCGACGCCGCTCGGCTCTGGCTGTCCGCCGCCCGGGGGCGCGATGCCGTCGAGCGCCGCCAGGCGGTCCTGCTCCAGAGCATCCTGATCGCGCTGCTTGCGATCCTCGTCGTCGAGACGTCCGTCTCGCTGGTCCTGCCCGGGTTCAGCAATCCGCGGAGTGCGATCCTCGCGCTGGTCCTGCTCGGTGGCCTGTTCGCGGTCCCGCTGGCGCTGCTCCGGATCGGTCATTTCCCGCTGGCGGCCGCCGCGACCGTCACGGTGTTCGAGTTCATCGTGGTCGTGCTCGTCCTCGCCGCCGGGCCCGGCTACCCGGGAACGGGCGTCGCGTTCGCGATCCCGATGACGATCGCGGCACTGGTCCTGCGGCGGCCGGGCCTGGTCATCACCACGGTCGTCTCGATCGGCGCCATCGCAGCCTCGTGGCTGGGTGGTCACGAAGACGTCGCCCCGAGCACGTTGGTCAACCTCGGCGTCACGCTCGGTGTGCTCGGCCTCGTCCTGGACCGGTTCGGCGTCAGCCTCCGCGATGCGCTCGCCGGGGAGCTGCGCCACCACCGGGAGCTCGAGGCGACCCGCGAGGAGCTCGTCGAGCGAGCGGCCGAGCTGACGGCCACGAACGACCGCCTGACCCGCGAGATGACCGAACGGGCGGCGGCGGAGGAGGCCCGCCGCGCGATCGAGGCCAAGGTCCTCGAGGTCCAGAAGCTCGAGAGCCTCGGCGTCCTGGCGGGCGGGATCGCCCATGACTTCAACAACCTTCTCGTGGCGATCATGGGCAATGCCAGCCTGGCCCTGCTCGACCTGCCGGAGGACTCGCCGGCGCGGAGCAGCATCCTGGACGTGGAGATTGCCAGCCGGCGCGCGGGCGAGCTCGCGCGGCAGATGCTCGCCTACTCCGGTCGGAGCCGGTTCCGGATCGAGCCGGTCGAGCTGTCCGACCTCGTGCGCGAGCTGCTGACCCTGCTCCAGGTGTCGATCGGCAAGGGCGTCATCCTCAAGCTCGAGCTGCCGGGCGAACCGATCGTCATCGACGCCGACGCCGCCCAGCTTCGCCAGGTCGTCATGAATCTGGTCATCAACGCGGCCGATGCGATCGGCGACCGGAGTGGCACGGTCACGATCCGGATCGCGCGGATCGAGGCGACCGAGGAGTTCCTCGCCGACGGGCATGCCGGCGCCGGGCTCGAGCCCGGCCCGTTCGCGGCCCTGGAGGTGGCCGACACCGGGATAGGCATGGATCCGGCCACCAAGGCGCGCATCTTCGATCCGTTCTTCACGACGAAGTTCACCGGCCGGGGACTCGGTCTGGCCGCGGTCCTCGGGATCGTTCGCGGCCACGGCGGATCGTTGCGCGTCGACAGCGAGATCGGGCGCGGTTCGACGTTCCGGATCCTGCTCCCCCTCAGCGCCTTCTCGCCGGTGCCGGGAGGCGGCGAGGACGCACAGTGGCGGTCGGAGGCCACGATTCTCGTCGTGGACGACGATCCGATGGTCCGCAGCGTCGCTCGCCGGCTCCTCGAGTCGTTCGGGCTCACGGTCCACGTTGCGTCCGACGGCCCAGAGGCGATCCGCCGCGTCGCCGGCGCGCCGGACGAGATCGACGCGGTGCTGCTCGACATGACGATGCCCGAGATGAGCGGTCCCGAGGTGCTGGCTCGGCTGGCCGAGATCCGATCGGACCTGCCGGTCGTCCTGATGAGCGGCTATCACGAGGACGAGCTCAGCTCCGATGTCCGACCCGGGATCAGCGGGTTCGTCCAGAAGCCGTTCACGCCGGCCGATCTGGCGAGCCGGATGCGGGTTGCCCTCGATGATGACGGGCGGCGACGCGCCGACGCCCGCGGCCGCGCGGTCGCGACGGTGTCCGAGGCGGGCGGGGACGGCGCTCGGGGGACCTGACCGACCCGGCCGGTGGGTGCGGCGATCCGGCGGACGCGGGCGAGGACGGTCAGCGGATCGCCAGCCGCGCCCGGTCGGGGTCCGTTTCGTGGCGTTCGATGATCCCGTCGCGGGCGAGGGCGGCAAGGGCGGCCCGAACGGCCGTCGCGTCGTGATCGCCGACCGGGGCAGCGACCGTCGACCAGGCGGAGCCGCTGGCTGATCGGAGCCGGTCGACGATCCTGCCGCGCAGCCAGCGGGTCGTTGCGGAGAACGGGACCCCGCGCACGCGCGAGACGCGTGTGGCCCGCGAGGCCGGAGACCCACGAGCGCTCGGGACGGCGGACGAGCTGGCATCGGGACGAGAGGTCGCGAACCGGCACCATGCCTCGAGCGGGCACGCCTCGCAGCGTGGGCTCCGTGGCCGGCACACCGTCGCGCCGACGTCCATGATCGCGTGGGTCCAGTCGCCGGGTCGCTCGGGATCGACCGACGCGTCGGCCATCGACTGGAGCTCGGTCGGTGTCAGCGCGCCGGCATCCTGGCCCGCGAGGACTCGTCCGAGCACGCGCCGGACGTTCGTGTCGACCGCGCCGACACGCGCCCCGTATGCGATCGAGGCGACGGCTCGCGCCGTGTATGGCCCGATTCCCGGCAGCCGCTCGAGGGCCGCGACGTCGTTGGGCACGCGCCCGCCGTGAGTCTCGACGATCGCCCGCGCCGCGCGTCGCAGGTTGAGCGCCCGGCGGTCGTAGCCCATCCCCTGCCACGCTCGCAGGACGTCGGCCGGGGTCGCGGCGGCGAGCGCGGCCACGGTCGGAAAGCGGTTCATGAAGCGGCCCCACGCCACGACCACACGGGCGACCTGCGTCTGCTGGGCCATCACCTCCGAGACGAGGATCGCGTACGGGTCGCGGGTCCCGCGGAACGCGAGCGCGCGGCCGACCTCGGCGAACCACGCCAGGACCGCGGCGCGCGCCTCGGCCGGGAGCGCATCACGTGGGACCGTCGGGCTCGGTTTCGCGACACGGAGCGCCGCGGGCGGTCGGGCCATCGACGCGAGCGTACCATCGCCCGATGCCCAGCCCCCATCCTGTCCGGATCGGCGCCGCCTTCTGGGTCCAGCGAACCGATTGGCCGTCCCTTCGGGCCGCCCTCGAGACCGCCGATGCCGCCGGCGCCAACGACCTCTGGATCGACGACCACCTCCTGACCGACGAAGGCGACGCATCCGACGGCAAGCTCGAGGGGTGGACAACCCTCGCCGCCGCGGCCGCGGTCACGACCCGTGCGCGGCTCGGCCTGCTCGTGTCCGCGAACACGTTCCGCAACCCGGGGCTGACCGCGAAGCTCGCGACGACCCTCGATCACCTCAGCGCCGGCCGGGCGATCCTCGGGCTCGGTGGCGGCTGGTTCGAGGAGGAGCACACCGCCTTCGGGCTCGACTTCGGAAGCGGCTTCGGCGAGCGGCTCGATCGCCTGGCCGAGTCGGTCGAGGTCATCCGCCGCCTGCTCGACGGCGAGCGGTTCAGCCACGATGGGCGCTTCCATCAGCTCCGCGACGCGCTCGCGGCCCCCCGGCCTGTCCAGCCGCATCTCCCGATCCTGATCGGCGGCTCCGGTCCGCAGAAGACGCTCCGGATCGTCGCCCGCCACGCGGACCTGTGGAACGCCTACGGCTCGCCGGCGAGCCTCGCGGCCAGCGACGCGATCCTCCGCGAGCGGTGTGCCGAGGTGGGGCGTGACCGCGACGAGATCGAGCGGACGGTGAACCTCAACGTCGTGGTGCGCTCGACGCGGGCCGATGCCGCGCGGGTCTGGACGGGGTATGCGGAAGCCCATCGCCCGCGCGAGGGCGAGGGCCGTCTGGTCGTCGGCGGTCCGGTCGAGGCCGTCGCCGAGGCGTTGGCCGAGTACGTGGCGGTCGGCTTCCGCCACCCGATCCTGATCTTCCGCTCGCCGTGGGACCTCGAGACCATCCGTTCGCTCGGCGCGATCCGCGAGGCCGTCGCGCGGCTGGTCTGATCCGCGACGGCTCCGCGCCGCGGCGCGGACCCTCAGATCTTCAGCATCACGTGCTTGACGACCGTGTAGTCCTCGACCGCGTACATCGACTGGTCCTTGCCGTAGCCGGATTCCTTGAAGCCGCCGTGGGGCATCTCGGACACGAGCATGAAGTGGTCGTTGATCCAGACGGTCCCGAACTGGATCGCCTTGGCCACGCGCATCCCGCGACCGGCATCGGCGGTCCAGACGGACGCCGCCAACCCGAACCGGACGTCGTTCGCCCACTTGATCGCCTGCTCCTCGTCGGAGAAGCGCTGGACGGTGACGACCGGCCCGAACACCTCGTCCTGGACGATCTCGCTCTTCTGGTCCGGGCCGGCGATCACCGTCGGCTCGTAGTACGCGCCGGGTCGCTCGGGCCGGACGCCACCGGTGACGATCTCGGCCGAGCCGCGCGCCCGGTCGACCATCCCCTGGACCTTGTCGGCCTGGGCCCGGGCGATGAGCGAGCCCATCTCGATGTCGTCGCCCTCGGCCGGGTCGCCCCACTTGATCGACTTGACCTGGTCGGACAGCTCGGACACGAAGCGGTCGTAGATCTTCGGCCCGGCGATGACCCTGGTCGCAGCCGTGCAGTCCTGGCCGGCGTTCCAGTAGCCCCACAGCTTGATCGCCTCGGCGACGGCGTCGAGGTCCGCGTCGTCGAAGACGATGACCGGGGCCTTGCCGCCGAGCTCGAGATGGAGCCGCTTGACCTTGTCCGCGGCGACCCTGGCGATGTGCTTGCCGGTGTCCGTGTCGCCGGTCACCGAGACCATCCCGACCTTCGGATGACCGACCAGCGCGTCGCCGATGTCGCCGCCGGTGCCGGTGATGACGTTGAGCACGCCCGGGGGCAGGATGTCGGCCGCGATCTCGGCGAGGACGAGCGCCGTGAGCGGCGTCCGGGCGGACGGCTTGAGGACCACGGTGTTGCCCGCGGCGAGCGCGGGTCCGATCTTCCAGCCGGCCATCATGATCGGGTAGTTCCAGGGCGCGATCGAGGCCACGACCCCGACCGGCTCGCGCCGGATCATCGACGTGTGGCCTTCCATGTACTCGTTGGCGGCCTTGCCCTCGAGCAGGCGGGCCGCGCCGGCGAAGAAGCGCAGGTTGTCGACGACCACGGGAACCTCGTCGATCGCCGCACCGACCGGCTTCCCGGCGTTCTGGCTCTCGAGCCGGCCGATCTCCTCGCCGCGCGCCTCGATCGCGTCGGCGAGCTTGAGCAGGGCGTTCGAGCGCTCCGCGGGCGTCGCCGCGCCCCACGCGGGAAACGCCTTGTCGGCCGCCTCGACGGCCCGGTCGACGTCCTCCGACGAGCTCTTCGGGACCCTGGCGATCAGCCGGTCGTTGGCCGGATTGATCACATCGAGCGTCTCGCCCGACGCACTGTCGGCCCACTCGCCGCCGATGAAC
>DATNBW010000194.1:0-4834 GCA_035607275.1 Verrucomicrobiia bacterium
GGGCAGGGCGTCCACCAGCAGCGCATCCGGGCGACGATGACGTCACGAACCTCCGGCATCGCCGTCGACATCGCGAGCGACAAGAGCCTCACGAACCGGCTCCTCGACTCGGCCGGGCTGCCGGTCCCCAAGAGCCAGGTCGTCGAGACCGAGCAGCAGGCGATCGACGCCGCGAACCGGATCGGCTACCCGTGCGTGATCAAGCCGCTCGACGGCAACCACGGCCGCGGCGTGAACCTCGACCTGCGTAGCGAGGACGCCGTCCGCAAGGCGTTCCCACTCGCGGCCGCCGAGAGCCGGAGCGGCGACCTCGTCGTCGAGAGCTACGTCGCCGGCAACGACTACCGCTGTCTCGTGATCGGCGGCAAGGTCGCGGCGATCGCCGAGCGCGTCCCCGCCAGCGTGACGGGCGATGGCGAGCACACGGTCCGCGAGCTCGTCGACATCGCGAACCTCGACCCTCGTCGCGGCATCGGCCACGAGAAGGTCCTGACGAGGATCAAGGTCGACGAGGCGGCGGAGGAGTTGGTCAACAAGCAGGGCTTCACCCTCGACGACACGCCGCCGAAGAACATCCGGGTCAAGCTCGCCCTCACCGGCAACATGTCGACCGGCGGCACGTCGATCGACCGGACGATCGAGGCCCACCCCGACAACGTCGAGATCGCCGAGACCGCCGCCCAGGTCGTCGGGCTGGACGTGGCCGGCATCGACTTCATCTGCCCCGACATCGCGACGCCCGTCCGCGAGACCGGGGGCGCGATCGTCGAGGTCAACGCCGCGCCGGGCTTCCGGATGCACACCCACCCCACCGAGGGCGAGCCGCAGTACGTCGCCCGGCCGGTGATCGACGGACTCTTCCCGCCCGGCTCGCCGGCCCGGATCCCGATCATCGCGGTGACCGGCACGAACGGCAAGACGACGACCGTCCGGATGATCGCCCACATCCTCAAGCTCAAGGGCAAGCGGGTCGGGATGACCTCGACCGACGGCATCGTGATCGATGGCCGGATGATCAAGAAGGGCGACATGTCGGGCCCGAAGTCGGCCCAGATGGTCCTCCAGAACCCGACCGTCGACACCGCGGTGTTCGAGGTCGCCCGGGGCGGGATCCTGCGCGAGGGGCTCGGCTACGACCGCAACGACGTTGCGGTCGTCACGAACGTCACCGGCGACCACCTCGGGATCGGCGGGATCGACTCGATCGGCCAGCTCGCGAACGTCAAGGGGGTCGTCGTCGAGGCGGTGCCGCGATCGGGGACCGCGGTCCTCAACGCCGACGACGGCCACGTCTACCGGATGGGCCGCCACTGTGCCGGCAAGGTCGTCCTCTTCAGCATGGCGACCCAGAAGGGCGAGGACGGCTACGACCGCATCGACGGCCACACATCGCGGGGCAACGCCGCGTTCGTCCTCCAGTCGGGTCCGGAGGGTGAGCTGATCGTCCTCCGCCACGGACCCCGGACGATGCCGGTCCTCTACACCCACCTGATCCCGGCGACCTTCGGCGGGCGGGCCCGGATGAACGTCGCGAACGCGCTCGCCGCGGCCGCCGCGGCCTGGGCGGCCGGAGCCCACCTGCACGACATTCGCCAGGGCCTGCGGACGTTCTCGACGTCGTTCTTCCAGGCGCCGGGCCGGCTGAACCTCCTCGACGTCGGCGGGATCCGGTTCGTCATCGACTACTGCCACAACGTCGACGGCATGCGCCAGCTGGCGGACTTCGTCGGGCGGATGATGACCGAGCCGCAGTCGAAGGCCGGCCGGATCGGTCCATCGTCGAACGGCCACACCCGGAGCGGCCGGGCGATCGGCGTGATCGGGATCCCGGGCGATCGGCGCGACGAGGACCAGGTCGAGTACGGCGCGATCGCCGCCGGGGCGTTCGACGAGATCATCGTCCGCGAGGACAAGAACCTCCGCGGCCGCGCGCCGGGCGTGTCGGCCGGGAACGTCATCGAGGGCGTCCGGGCGGCACGCGATTCCGGCGCGCGGGCCCTCAAGGCCGAGAAGATGCTCGACGAGCTGACCGCCGTCCGGGCGGCCCTCCGCCGAGCCGCGCCGGGCGACCTCGTCGTGTGCTGCGTCGACGACGCGATCGGGGTCTACCGGGAGGCGATGGCCGCGGCCGGCCACGCCCGCGGGGCGACCGCCTTCGCGGATCCAGGCGAGTTCGAAGTTCCGGAGGGGTGATGAGCCGGCTTGCCCGCATCGATCGGGCGAGCCTCAGGCACTGGCTCGCGGCGGACGGGTTCAGCGGTGTCGTCCATGTCGCCGGCGATGACGACGAGGAGCCGCTGACGATCGCGCTGGGCCTCGCCGACCGCGCCGCGGGACTGGCGATCCACCCGGGCACGCGGTTCGCGACCGCGTCGACGACGAAGCTCCTCACCGGCCTGACGGTCGCCCGGCTCGTCGACCGGGGCGTCGTTGGCTACGACGACCGCCTCGTGGACCTCCTCGCCGAGGATCTCCGGCCGCGCGACCTCGATCCGCGGGTCACGCTCCAACACCTGCTGGGCCACACGTCCGGGGTGGGGGACTACGCCGACGAGTACACGGACCTGCGCTACGAGGCGATCTGGGAGCGCGTCCCGTCGACGACGATCCGTGGGCCGAAGGACATGGTTCCGCTGATGCGCGACCTGCCCCGGACCGGCGACCCCGGCGCTGCCGCCCGCTACAACAACGGCGCGTTCGTCCTGGTCGGCATCGCGCTCGAGGAGGTGACCGGCCGGACGTGGCCCGACCTGGTCCGGAGCGAGGTGTTCGAGCCGCTCGGCATGACGGCGAGCGGCTTCTGGGCGCTCGATGCCGTCGAGCCTGACCTCGCGGTCGGCTACCTGCCGCCCGAGAACGGCGCCCCGCCCGGCTCCCCGGCGGCTGCCTGGCGCACGAACGTCTACACCGTCCCGGCCATGGGCCTGCCCGACGGCGGCGCCCAGGCGACGGCCGGCGATCTCGCCCGGGCCCTCGACGGGCTGGTCGGGCGCGGTCCGATCGGGGCCTCGTTCCTGACGGCGGCGACGCGCGAGCGGATGATCGGTCCGCATGCGCTCAGCCCGGTCGAGAAGGTCGGCTACGGGCTCGGGGTCGTCCACGGCGGAGCGGGTCCGACGGCGCGGATCGGCCACTCCGGCGAGGACCCCGGATTCAGCTCGCGCTGCTGGGCGTACACCGCGGGCGGCGAACGGGTCGTCGTCCAGTCGAACGTGAGCGAAGGGGCGTCGCAACCATTCCGGCAGGTGGACGAGCTCCTCGCGGGCGGCGCGCGCGCCCCGGGCGACGGGGCCTGACGCGGACGTCGGACGCGCTCAGGCGCGGCGCGGGCGGGCCTGGAGTCGCGGGATCAGCGTCGTCAGCTCGCTCGCGATGTCGATCGGGTGGGCGCCGAGCTCCGCCAGGAGGGCGAACACCTCGGTCCGCTCCTCGTGGCACATGAGCACGATCACTCGCGGCGCATCCGGCCGAGCGGCGCCCTCACCGTTCCGTGCCAGCTCGCTGCGCAGCGCCTCGGTCTCCGACTCGTAGACCGGCACGTCGGCCGTCGTCCGGCCCGCGGCGGTGATCCCGGCCTTGATCTCGCCCACGATCGACTCGCGGCTCCGGCCCCGGAGGTACTTCAGGGTCTCCTTGATCGCGACGCGCTGGGCCCGCTTGGCGGCGATCCGGCCGATTCCGCGCAGCGTGTCGTCGGGCCGATCGCCGGCCGTCCCGATGATCGCGGTCACCGGCGCTGCACGCCCGGCCGCCCCGCCGGCAATGCCCTCGGCCACGTCCATGACCGCGCTGACCCCCGCCTCGTTGTGGGCGAAGTCGATGATGACGACGCGCGAGCCGAGGCGGAACAGGTTGAGCCGGCCCGGCGAACGCTCCGACGTTGGCTGGAAGTCGGCGAGACCGTCGCGCAGCTGGGCGAGCGTGATCCCGAGGCCGCGCACCGCGCCGGCGGCGGCGAGCGCGTTCGCGACGTTGTGCCTGGCGAGCCCGCCGAGCGTGATCGGGACGCGCTCGACCTCGATGATCCGGTGCTCGACGGGCTCCGCGCCCGTGGCCCGGCCATCGGTCCCGCTCGGGCCATGGCTGCCGTCGATCTCGACCAGCCAGCCATCGCGGAGGACGTACGCGCGACCGCCACCGGCCACCGTGCGCCGGACGACGGCGGTGCCACCCGATCGCGCGCCGAGCGAGAACACCGCCACGTTCGCCCGAATTCGCCGGGTCATCGCCGCGACGAGCGGATCATCGGCGTTGAGGACGGCCCAGCCATCTTCGCGCGTGGCGCGGGCAACGGTCGACTTGACCTCGGCGAGCTCCGGGAGCGTGTGGATCCCCTGGAGGTCGAGGTGGTCGGACGTGACGTTCGTGACGACGCTCGCATCGTTCGACTCGTAGCCCATCCCGCGCAGGACGAGCCCGCCACGAGCCGTCTCGAGAACCGCCACGTCGATGTCGGACCGGTCGAGGATCTGCCAGGCGCCGCCCGGACCCGTCCAGTCGCCGGGCTCGACGAGGCGTTCGTCGACGAGGACGCCATCGGATGTCGTCGTCCCGACCCGTCGGCCGGCGACCTTGAGGATGTGCGTGATCAGCCGCGTGACGGTGCTCTTGCCGTTCGTGCCCGTGATCGACACGATCGGCATCCGGCGGTCGGCATCGCGGACCCAGGCCGGCGGCGTCGCGCCGGCCTCGACGATCCGGGCCGTCCAGCGGGCGACGAGCCGCTCCTGGCTGCCGGTGAGGCGGGTCCGCCGGACCGACGAGACGTCGCGGTCGGTCAGGGCGAGGGCCGCCTCCGCGATCGTCCGGGCCCGCTCGGCGCCGGACCAGCCGA
>DATNBW010000203.1:0-2090 GCA_035607275.1 Verrucomicrobiia bacterium
TTCTTCTCGAACCTCTTCACCTGGTAAGGAGGGGGGCGGGCTCCCGCCCCCTCGCCTCACTGCATCAGCACGTTACTCGGCGCCGACGGCGCGATCGTGTCGGCGGAGTCGCTCCACTCCTTGGCGGTCGTCCCGGCCCACGCCGGATTGTGCGGGGCGCCCGTCGTCTTCTTGTCGGCCACGTCGGTGGGGCGCGGATTGAGATTGAGATACCAGATGAGACTCTGTCCGGCCGCGCTGGATTGTGGCGCGCTGATCTCGCTCTGAATGTCGGAGAGTGACAGCAGCCCCGAGTAGATCTGGATGCCGCGGATGATGCCGTTGAACTCCTCCCACCCCGGGTAGCCGCCCCACGACGCTCCGTTGAAGTCCGGCGCCTGACCCACGACGATTGCGGGTGTCGGTGGATTGCGATCCGCCCAGCCCGGATCGGTGATGGTGTGCGTGATGACCTTGGTCGTGTCCGGCCAGTCCCAGTAGAACTCGTGGCGAGTAGTCGTCGCCGATTCACGCCAGGCGCGGAACACCTGGGTGTACCAGCGGCCCCACTGCACCTCGGATCCGGTCACATAGTCGTTGGCGTAGACCGAGATCTCCCATTGCCCCGCGCCGTTAGGCGCGGGAACCGGATACGGATGCGCGCCGTAGTACGTGTTGGCGCTGCCGCCGTCCCACACGAAGGTGCCGTCGTTGCCCCAGAAGAACGTCGTGTAGTAGCCGGTCGGTGAATTCGTCGGCACGGTCTTCTTCCGCGGAAACACCTTGAAGACGTACGTCGCGTCGTAGATCGGAAACGGGTTGTGCCAGAAGAGCATGCGACGCACGGCTCCGTCGCCCGGCCACTCCAGGCCGAACGACGCCGCGGCGGCTTGTGTCGTGTGGGTCCCGGCGAAAAGCAAGGCAACGATCAGCGTTGCCAAGAACCCCTTTCGGCGTACGTTCATCGTGTCCTCTCCTCTCGCGAGAAACCTGAGCCGGGGGCGCATCAGCGCGCCACCGAGAAGGGGATCGTCTTGACGACGCTCTTGTTAGCGCCGCCTTCGACGTAGGTCATCGTGATGCGAACGGTGTAGGCGCCCACGGCAATCGACGCGGGGTCCCAGAAGAAGCACGCGGTGCCATCGTCTCCGGCCAAGCAGTAGGGCTGGCTAAATTCCTGGTTGGTGAAGACGGTCGCGCCCGCGCTGTTGAGGATCGCGTAGGCGAAGTTGTTGAACGCCTGGCCGGTCCCGACGGCCGGGAAATTCTGGACGCGGATCGGCGTCGTGACGACCTGTCCGGCGACGAGGCCGGTGGTCGTGAAGTCGGAGCCGGCGGGCGGCTGCGGTGGTGGCGGCGGAGCCGACGACGACTGCGCGGTCGCCGGCACGAGGCGGACGGCGTCGGCCCCCGCGCTACCGTTGGCGTCGCTCGTCTCTACATAGCCGGTCGTGCCGGCATTGAAGGTGTACCGGCCGTGGAGCACCCACTGACCGCCTCCGGCACGCTCGTTGAACAGGCGCGTGTTGCTTCCGCCCGCGTACACGACCGTGATCGGCGCGCTCGTCGAGCGATTAGGCGACACGGCCCACCAGACGTAGACGTCGTAGTCGCCGGCGACCTGGACGCGCGGCGTCCAGCGGTAGGTGTCGCGGCGGTTACCGCAGCTCACGAGAGAGTTGGGACCGAACTGGCCGGTCGCAGTCGACTGACACCAGCGACCCGTGAAGGTGCGGCCGCCCGCCGAGTCCTGCACGCCTGCGTTGGCGTTGTCGATGACGATCTCGCCGGCCGTCGGCGCCGCCGAGATCGTGAACGTCAGGCTCGCCGACGTGCCGCCGCCGGGCGCCGGCGTGAACACGCTCACCGGCACCGACTTCGCGGTCGTCAGGTCGGAGGTCGTGACGTCGAAGCGGAGCTGAGTGGCGCTGACGAACGTCGTGGTCCGGGACGCACCGTCCCAGCGCGCCACCGACGAGGCGACGAAGCCGCTCCCGTTCACGGTGATCGTGAGCCCGGCGCTCCCGGCAACCGCGGTGGCCGGCGACAGGCTCGTGGCCACGGGGACGGGGGCTTGCTGAGCCGCGAGCGTGAACGTGGCCGTGACCGTG
>DATNBW010000204.1:0-6340 GCA_035607275.1 Verrucomicrobiia bacterium
GCGCAGTGCGTGACCGCGCCGGTCCGGATGCCCTCGTGCCACGAGCGGAGCGAATCGCCCATCGCCTTCGGGCGGTTCGTCCACCACTCGATGACCCGATCCTTGCCCCACCGGCCCTGCCAGCCGGCGATCGTGTCTTCCCAGTACGGCGGGTCCGCGTACACGCGCCAGACATCGAAGTCGCCCATCGCCTGGTCAAGGGTGTTCGTCACGACCGCTGCCGGGATCTCGTGACCCGGGTAGAGCTCGGGCCGCCAGATCCCGAGCGGCCACTGGTAGCCGGTCGCGACGACCGTGGCGATCATCGAGGTGTGGTCCCAGCGCTTCGAGCCGTCGAAGCCGATCGTGATCAGGGTTCCGCGCGGAACCACGAACGGCACCTTGACCGCCCGGGCACGCCAGGCCTCGAGATCGAATGCCTTGCCGCCACCGCTGGCGAGACCGTTGCCGAAGAACCGCGAGGCCTGGGACGGATCCTTCTCGACCATGGCGGCCGCCTCGCCCTCGATCGCCTCGAGCTCGACGTGGCCGCCGTTCTCGCGGCGGGTGTCCTCGGGGTAGACGATCCGCAGGATCTTCCGTCGCTCGGCCTTGTTCGCGAACGACAGGTTCTTCGGCGGCCAGGTCACCTGGACGTAGACGTCGTCGACCTTGCCCGACTGGGCGAGCTCGTACTCGGTCTGGGCCGTCGAGTGCTGCGACGGATCCCAGCTGTTCGACTCGAGCGCGGCGCGCGCGCTCATCCCCGCGAGGTTCCGGTGGAGCGTGTCGGCGACCTTCGTCATCCCGTTGCGCGGGGTGTAGAAGCCGACCTCGGTCTCGACGACGAACGTGCCCCGGGCGCCGACACGCGAGGTGTCCGAGCTCGTGACCGGCTCGATCAGCCCGTCGCCCGGCAGGCGGATGAAGTTCTCGCCGGTCTTGGGCATCAGGAACGCGAGCGGTCCGAGCTCGACCATCGGCCGGAGCGCCTTGTAGACGTTGCCCGTGCCGTCCTCGCTGACCGCGATGATCTGGATCCACGGCGTCGGTCGGAGCATCCCCATCGGCTCGCCGGGCTCGTAGGCGTACTCCCAGCCGCACCCGCAGCCGTGGTCGGCGCAGGCATAGCCGTCGTCCTCGCCGGCCCAGCCCGCGAACACCGACGGGCCGACCGCCTCGAGGCAGATGTGGGCGGCGCTCTTCGGTGACTTCCCGACCTTCTGGGGTCCGATGTCGAGCCCGCGGCGGTATCGGAACGCCGTCGAGTAGATCGGGTTCACCGGATCGAACTCGGCCGTGCCCCTGACCAGGTAGAAGTTGCTGAACCAGAGGAGCTGGCCGTCGTACAGCCGGAACGGCCGGCCGCGGCGGAAGCCGTCCGGGATCCGACAGTGGACCTCGATCCAGCTGGGCACGACCGCCATCGGAGCGTCGGCGCGCGGCTCAGCCGGCATCACTGATCTTCCTCAGCCGGTCGCGTGCGTCGGAGATCGGAATCGGCCGCTCGTTGCCGTCGACGGGTGCGTCGTCCGCGGCGATGGCCGTGTCGTCGACGATCAGCCAGCGGTTCCGGGCGAGTCCCGGCTGCGATAGGCCGAGCGCCTCCTGCAGCCGCGGGATCAGGTTGCGATCGCCGACCTTCGCCTTCGGGCTCTCGGCGATCCGGACTGCGCGAACGTAGAGGCCGACCTCGAGCTCCTGGCCGTTGCCCTCCCACATGATCGCCTGGGGCGTGTGCCAGAGGCCTTCCCACAGCACGAGCTCGCGCTTCGTCGGCCGGGTCAGCGGCCAGGCCGGCGTCTCGCCCTTGCGTCCGCTCGCCTTCAGCCGGATCCAGTCCGCGCCGGCGCGCCCGTTGCGGAGCGCGTTGCGGTCGGGCGGCGGCCCGGAGCGCGCTCGAGCGCCGCCGCTGCTCATCAGCGGACCCTCGCGAGCGCAGCGCCCTCGACACTCTGACAGTGGGCGCAGGCCGCGCCGACGTTGGCCGCCTCGTTCGTGCCGCCCCGCGATCGCGGGGTGCGGTGCTGCGGGCTGGTCGCGGTCCCGGTGCAGCCCGGCAGGCCGAGCTCGCAGGGAACGCCGGCGTCGACGAGCGCCCGTCGATTCCGGTCGTGGTCGGCGCCGAGGCCGCGCGCCTGACGCGGGACGCCGCGGTGGTTCCGGCTCGAGGTCCGGGCGTGGATCCGGCACGGCCGCAGCTCGGGGCAGCCGCGCTCGATGCACACCTGGGAGGCCACGGTCAGCGGCCCGGGACGACGATGCCGGGCGGGACGAGGATCTTCGATCCAGCGGCCCGGGCCTCGGCGAGCTGCTGGGCCATGCCCCGGGAGACGTAGCTGATCAGGTCGAGCGCCTCGGCCGTAGCCAGGTCGATCGGGACCGCGAGGAGGACGACCCGCCCGCTGCCGAGGCGGACCTTCAGCTCGACGTGCGGGGACTCCTCCTCGGCCGCCGCGATCGCCGGACCGATCCGGTCCGGGACCAGCGTCGGCGCCATCAGTGGATGTCGACCCGGACGCCGACGAGCCAGAGGATCGCGAGGATGACGAGGATCGCGATCAGGATGCCGAGCCAGCTCGGGATGTTGCTCATGGCTTGGAACCTCCAGGTAGATCAGCGGGCTGGACGACGGGTGGGGTGCCGCCGAGGATCTCGGCGGCTGCAGCGGGAGCGGTTGCCGTGGTCGTCTGGGCCACGATCTGCGCCGCGGTTTTCGGGCTATAGACGAGCCGGCGGATGACCTCGGTCATCACGAAGCCGACGATCGTCGCGACCGCGAGGGCGACGTCGCTGTCGGGGGCCACCGGGACGCCGGCGAGCGCCGAGAGCTTGACGACCGCCCACACGGCGGCGGCCGTCGCGTATGAGACGAAGCGGACCGGATTGGCCTGGAGTAGGCCACGGATGAGGTCCATCACGGCTCGGTCCCCGCCGGCGTCTCGGCGTCCGGGTCCGTCTCCGGCTCGGGAACCGCGTCGTTCTTGACGTCCGGCCCGTCGGTGGCGGGCTCGGGCGGGACCGGCAGCTCGCCGGTCTCGGGGTCGTCGATGTGCTCGATGTCCATCACGTCTCCTACTTGGACCAGTACCGGGCGGCCGTCGCGGTGTCGACGAAGTAGCCAGGTCGATCGGTGATCAGCCGGCCGAGGAGGTGGCCGTTGGCGAGGCGCTTGCGGGTGTTGCCGTAGGCCGTGAACCCGCCGGCCGTCGAGAACGTGCCGACCTTCCGGCCGTACTGGTCGAAGCGCGGGTAGGTCCCGGGCTTGAACTGGACCGCGAAGGTCGCGCTCGAGGGCGGGATGCCGGCGTAGTCGGGCCACCACGTCGTGTCGGGATCGATCGGGGTCAGGTAGGCGTAGCACTTGCCGCGGCCGTACTCGGAGTTGAGCGTCTCGCCAGCGCCGAGATCGAGGAGCCCTGCCGCCTGGGCGAGCAGGGTCTCCGGCCAGTCGCGGAAGCCCGTCGCGCCCGGGTCGCCCGTCCGGATCGTCCCGATCGACGCTCCGCGGGCCGACAGGTAGATGTCGTGGTTGCCCGCGAACCGCCCGAAGAACGCGTCGTGGCTCGTGCCCACGACCGGCGCGTACGAGATGTTCAGGTGGGCGCCGTAGCGGTTGGTCCGGACCAGGGCGAAGATCGTGGCGACGTCGGTCGGCTGATAGAGCGTGCCGGTCAGCCGGTACTCGGCCGAGACCGCCTGCATCTGGCGGAGGTTCGTGCCGTCGACGCAGTCGTCGGTCAGGTCCCGGACGTGACAGGCGTCGGTGACGAACCGGCCCTGGGAGGCGCGGTAGAGCCACATCGCCTCGGCGGCGCACGTGCAGTTGAGCCCGTTCATCGTCTCGCCGCCGCACAGCGTGCAGAGCGGGGCCCCGGACCGGACGAGCTGGGGGACGAAGCGCTCGATCGTCATGCGAGACTCCAGAGGGCCGCGATGAGCGCCACCGCGGCAATGCCCCACAGGAACGCCAGCAGTACGGCCGCCCACTCCGACCGGATCGCGCCCTGGCTCTTGACCGGCGGCCGCTCGGGCAGCCGCTCGCCGTCCCAGAAGCTCATACCACCCTCCGAAGCGACGGCGCCGGGGTCGCGGCAATGTCGCTGGTCCGCGACGAACCGGCACGGTCAGACGCGGGCGCATCGCTACCCGGCGCCGTCAGTTGGTCGACCAGCCCGGCGATCTCCGCCTCGATCGCCTGGAGCCGGAGCAGCGCGTCGGCCCGGGCCTGCTCGGCGATGACGACCGCGAGCTCGCCGTCGGTCGGCGGAGTGAGCCAGCGCATCGCGCGCAGGGCGCCGATCGCCCCGTCGACGCCGAGCTTCCCGTAGGCCGCGTTCGCGTGGGACTTCGTCGTCTGGCAGCCGATGCCCAGCCTCGTCGCGACGGCCTGCCAGTCGCCGAGCTCCGCGTAGGCCGCGAGGACCTCGACCTCGCGCGGCGTCAGGGGCGTCACGTCTCGAGCCTCCGGGCGATCGGCGGGAGCGGCTCGGCCGGCAGCCCGAAGCGATCGCCGTCGAAGTCGCCGCGATCGGCGCGCCAGCGCTCGAAGCGGAGGCCCGCGGCCTGGCGGTAGGTCCAGTCGAGGGGCTTGCCGTCCTCGTCGAGCTCGGGGATCCCGGGCGGCAGCACGATCGGCTCCCGGAGGGTCACGAGGATCATCGACCGATCTCACCGGAGGGCACGCCGCCAGTCCGCTGGTGGTTGGTCCGGCCGAAGTAGAAGCCGACAACGAGGAAAAACGCGTTCGACAGGAGCAGGGTCGCCGCGCGATCGACGTCGCCGCGCAGGGCGAGGACCGCCGAGACGAAGAGGGTGACGATCGTCACGAGGATCGCGATCAGCGCCTGCGTGATCTCCCAGATCAGGTTGACCCGGCGCTGGCCGTACGTGACGCGGTCACCCTCCTCGGCGACCCTGCGGGCGGCATTCTGCGGCTCGGTGAGGATCGGGTCGGTCACTGTCGCCTCGCCGCGTGGCCGCCGTTCTCGGGCATCCGCTCGAAGGCCGAGTACAGCCCGACGACGAAGAAAACGCCGGCCGAGACGGCGAAGAGCAGGGCCGCGAGCCCGGCGCCGCGCAGGAACAGGGCGGCCGTGATCCCGAAGAACGCGACGAGGGCCACGAGGAACAGGCCGAACGCCTGGAGGGCGTCGCGCAGCGAGGCCGGATCCGGGTGCTGGCGGTAGTGGCGCCGCTTCCGGACGAACAGGACGGCGTAGACCACGACGGTGCCGACCGCCCAGATCGACCAGAAGACGACGCGCGGATCCATCTCACTCACCCGAGGAGCCGCCGGCCGACGTCGAGACCGAGCATCGCGAGCGAGGTGCCGAGGAGCAGGCCGAACTGGACCGTGTCGATCGTGAAGTCCGTCCGGAGGGCGTCGATGAGGCCGAGGACGATGACGAGGGCCAGGAGGGCCAGACCGCCGATGATGCGGGCCCGGACGAACGGCGATTCGGGCGGCAAGTCACGCCGCGCCTGATCCGGCTGGGAACGCCCCGCCGGCGCCCGTCACAACGCCGGCGGGGGGAGCGAGGACGGCCGACGGGAGGTCATCGGCCGGAAGCGATTCGTGACGGTCATCCACGAGCCGCAATGCTGAAGGCTGGCAACGAAGTTGGCAACGATCAGGAGCGATCAGATGTGATGTCTAGTGATCACTTCCGATCAGGGACAGGCGCGTCGGCGCTGGCCACGTCGTGACGGGAGTCGGTCTTGAAAACCGTTGATCGAAAGATCCGTGGGTTCGAATCCCACCCTCTCCGCCAGATTGGCAACGATGTTGGCAACGATCAGCGATCGCCCTCGAGCATGATCGAGCGAGGCGGTAGCTCGTCGTCAGCCTCCAGTGGATAGCCGAGGACCCTGTCGGTGATTGTCTCGCGACCGTTGACGATCAACGATATGAGACGCACGCCGTCGAGCCGCTGACCATTGACCGTGACCAGGGGCCGCAGCTCGTCCGCGACGTCCTGCGACACGCGCCACCTCCGTACGATGCGCCCGGCCGCCCGGGCCTCGCACTCCATGACGGCGAAGCGTCGGTACAGGTCGGCCCTCACCCGATCGCCTCGGCCAGCTTCTCGACCGCGTCGCGGTCCTGCGCCTCCGATGCCCGCCCGTAGTGGCGGGCCATGTCAGTCGTCGAGTGTCCGAGCCGCGCCATCCGGGCGTCCTCGGCCACGCCCAGCCCGCGCATCAGGGTCGCCGAGCTGCCCCGGAGATCGTGCAGCCGCCGACGCGGGATCCCGGCCGCGTCGCACGCCTCGTGGAATGCGGTCAGGACGCGCTTGTGGTCGTGCGGCTGGCCGCGCTCGTCGGTGAACACGTGGCCGAAGTACGCCCAGTCGTCGGT
>DATNBW010000211.1:0-11275 GCA_035607275.1 Verrucomicrobiia bacterium
ATCGGGACGACGACGACGACGGACTTCTTCAAGTACACGATCACCGACGGCCATGGCGGCACGGACACGGCGAGCGTCTACGTCAAGCCGGCCTACGACACGACGTTGCCGAAGGCGACCATCTCTGGCCTCACCAAGAGCACGATCACCGGCAGCACCCGACTGCGCCTGACGCTGACCTGGACCCTCACCGACACCGGATCCGGGCTGCGCAGCCAACTCCTCCAGCGCCGCACGGACAGCGGCTCCTGGATCTCGGTGACCCTGCCGTCGCTGTCGACTCGGACCGCGTCCTTCGCGATGTACCGCGGTCACACCTACACGTTCCGCGTCCGCGGCACGGACCGATCGGGAAACGTCGGGTATTTCGCCTACAAGAGCATCCGGATCTGAACTCGCGGGCCCGGCGCACCCGGCGGTTGGGCCCTGAGCCTCTGATATACTCCGCAGGCCTTGTCAGGTCAGCCATGATCGAGCCCGGCCGCGGAGCGGCGTACGCCGCCCTCTTCTCGGAGATCGGGCTCTCACTCCTGGTCACGACCCTGATCGGCGTGCTGGCCGGCCAATGGGTGGACGGTCAGCTGGGAACGCTGCCAGTCTTCGTGATCCTCGGCTTCTTCGCGGGAGCCGGTTCCGGAACGGTGCTGATCATCCGGCTGGTGAACAGGTTCCTCAAGACGTTGGATTAGGCGGACCCCGGGCCGCGAGCAAGCCGGGGATCGAGCGCGGCATCGGGCCGCGCTCCCGTGTGTGGAGGGAGCGTGTCGAGCGAGCAGGTCGCGACCGACGTGGTCGCCGCAGCCCCCGAACCGGATCCCGCGCCTGCGAGCCCGGGCGGACGTCGCGTGGCGCCCCGTTGGCTGCTCCTGATCGGCGCCGTCATCGTCGTCGACATCCTCGCGTTCATCGCGTTTCCACCGTTCCCCCGCGGTGGCCAGCCCGGTGACACCTGCGGCTTCCCGGCGTGCTTCATCGAGAGCGCCCTCGAGTTCCCGGCCCCGCACACCGTCATCGACCTCGCGCCGGGCGGCGAGGAGGCCCCCGCCGTCGGCGTCTACTTCCACCCGAGCATCAGCTCGACGATCCTGACGATGTGGATCGTCATGGTGATCGTGCTCGCGGGAGCGATCCTGCTCGTCCGGGGCGGGACGCTCATCCCGCGTCGCGGCCAGAACGCGTTCGAGGCGATCTACGAGTTCCTCAGCGACTTCGGCGTGGGCATCGCGGGGCCGACCGCCCGGCCGTACATCCCGATCTTCGCCGCGGCGTTCCTGCTGATCCTGTTCGACAACTGGATCGGGCTCGTCCCGCCTGTCGGCAAGATCGACGCCCTGCGCGCGCCGTCGAGCGACGTGAACATCACGATCGGGATGGCGCTCGTCAGCTTCCTGATCTTCCACGTCGAAGGGTTCCGCCACCTCGGCGTCCGCGGCTATCTCGGCAAGTTCTTTCCGCTCTACGAGTTCCGCAACGGCATCGGGGCCGGGATCATCGCGCTGTTCGTCGGCCTGATCGAGCTCATGCTCGAGTTCGTCAAGCCGGTGACGCTGTCGATGCGCCTCTTCGGCAACATCTACGGCGGCGAGGTCGCCCTGGGGGTGATCACCGCCCTGACGATCGGCTTCATCCCGATCCTGCTGATCTCGCTCGAGCTGATGCTCAACGCGATCCAGGCCCTGATCTTCAGCGTCCTGACCCTGATCTTCATCGTCCTGGCCATCGAGAGCCACCACGAGGAGGAGGGCCATGTCGCCGAGGAGGCGATCGACGTGATCGAGGGGAAGGAGCCAGGGGGGCTCCAGCCCGCCCACTGACCCGCCCGCAAGGGGCCCAACCCACGGTTCGAAATCAGCCCGGGCGAACCGCCCGGGGCACAGGAGGAAGGTTCACATGGAGCACATCGGCGCCGGTATCGCCGCCCTCGGGGTCTTCGGCCCCGGCATCGGCATCGGTATTCTCGCGGGCCTGTCCGCCCAGGCGATCGGGCGCAACCCCGACGCGGCCGGCCAGATCCGCGGCATCGCGATCATCCTCGCCGCGTTCGCGGAAGGGCTCGGCGTCCTCGCGATCGTGGTCGGCCTCCTCGCGATCTTCATCAAGTAGCGCCGAGCGGCACGGAGCACCTGACCGTGGACCTCTTCGCCCTCGCGTCCATCGCGCACCCGGCCGGCGGCGTCGCGGTGACCAGCGACGCCGAGGCGCTGTTCCAGATCAACCTGTTCCAGGTGATCATCGCCGCGGCCAACTTCGTCATTTTCATCGCGATCATCTGGAAGTTCGCGTTCACGCCGATCTCGAAGATCCTGTCCGACCGCAAGGAGCGGATCGAGCAGGGGCTGAAGGACGCGGAGCAGGCCCGCAAGGACCGCGAGAACGCCGAGGCCGGCCGGGTCGCCGCCCTCCAGGAGGCGCGCCGCGAGGCCAACGACATCCTGGCCCGGGCCCAGAAGGTCGCCGACGAGTCGCGCGAGCGCGACCTGGCCGCGACCCGCGAGGAGCTCGAGCGCATCCGCGTCCGGGCCAGTGCCGAGCTCGAGTCGGAGAAGCAGCGAGCGATCGCCGATCTCCGGGCCGAGGTGGCCGACCTCGCGCTGCGCGCGGCCGGCAAGGTGGTCGGCGAGACGATGACGGACGACCGGCAGCGGCGCCTCGTCAAGGAATTCCTCGACGAGACGGCCGACGGAACCAGCTCGAGCAAGGAGCGCAGCGGCTGATGGCCAAGCGCGACAGCGCGCCGCGACGCTACGCCGAGGCCGCCTTCCAGCTCGCGACCCGCGACGGCTCGATCGAGCAATGGCGGCGCGAGCTCGAGCAGGCGGCGGCGCTGACCGACGGCCAGCTGATGGACGCCCTCGCCAACCCGGCCCTGCCGCTCGACCAGCGGCTCGCTGCGGCCGACCGCGTCCTCGCCGATCTCAGCCAATCCGTCCGCAACCTCGTCCTGCTCCTCGTCCGGCGTCACCGGATCGAGCAGCTGCCCCGCGTCGTCGCCGAGTTCGTCCGCCTGGACGAGCGGCGCCAGGGGATCATCCACGCCACCGCCACGAGCGCGGCCCCGCTGACCGATCCCGAAGTCAAGGCCCTGACGGCCCGCCTCGAGCAGATGACCGGCGGCCGGATCGCGCTCTCGACCGAGGTCGACGAGGCGCTGCTCGGCGGGCTGATCGTGCGCGTCGGCGACCGACTCATCGACGGGAGCGTCCGGGGCCGCCTCGAGCGGCTGCGGAACCAGCTTGCCCTTGGCAATGTGTAGACCACCGAGACCGTCCCGAAGGCCCACCACCCACCCTCGATAGACAGACTCCGCCCGCCTGGAGAACCGAAATCATGGCAATTCGTTCCGACGAGATCACCAGCATCATCAAGTCGTCGATCGACTCGTTCGACGCGGCGACCGAGACGCGCAGCGTCGGGACGGTCGTCGAGGTCGGCGACGGGATCGCCCAGATCTACGGGCTCGACGGCGCCCTCGCGTCCGAGATGCTCGAGTTTCCCGGCGGGGTGATGGGCATGGCCCTGAACCTCGAGGAGGAGACGGTCGGCGCGGTCATCCTCGGCGATGCGCGGGCGATCAAGGAGGGCGACACCGTCAAGACGACGGGCCGGGTCGTCGAGGTGCCCGTCGGCCAGGCCCTGCTCGGCCGGGTCGTCGACCCGCTCGGGCGGCCACTCGATGACAAGGGCCCGATCGATTCGAAGAAGACGATGCCGGTCGAGAAGATCGCCCCGGGCGTCATCGTCCGCAAGTCGGTCGACACGCCGGTCCAGACCGGCATCAAGGCGATCGACGCCCTGATCCCGATCGGCCGCGGACAGCGCGAGCTGATCATCGGCGACCGCCAGACGGGCAAGACCGCGATCGCGATCGACACGATCATCAACCAGAAGGGCAAGGGTCTCGTCTGCGTCTACGTGGCGATCGGCCAGAAGCTCTCGACCGTCGCCCAGACCGTGGCGATCCTCGAGAACAATGGGGCCATGGGCCACACGATCGTCGTCGTCGCCGGCGCCGAGGATCCGGCACCGCTCCAGTACCTCGCGCCGTACGCCGGCGTCACGATGGCCGAGGAGGTCATGGAGAACGGCGTCGAGGTCGAGGGTGAGGGCCTGATCAAGGACGCCCTGTGCGTCTACGACGACCTGAGCAAGCACGCCTGGGCCTACCGCGAGATGTCGCTCCTCCTTCGCCGCCCGCCCGGCCGCGAGGCGTATCCCGGCGACGTCTTCTACCTCCATTCGCGGCTGCTCGAGCGGGCGGCCCGGATGAACGACGAGAACGGCGGCGGCTCGCTGACCGCACTGCCGATCATCGAGACGCAGGCCGGCGACGTGTCGGCCTACATCCCGACGAACGTCATCTCGATCACGGACGGCCAGATCTTCCTCGAGACCGACCTGTTCAACGCCGGCCAGCGGCCCGCCCTGAACATCGGCATCTCGGTGTCGCGGGTGGGGTCGGCGGCCCAGACGAAGGCGATGAAGAAGGTCGCCGCGCCCTTGAAGCTGGACCTGGCGCAGTACCGCTCGCTCGCGGCCTTCGCCCAGTTCGCGTCCGACCTCGACAAGGCGACGCGCGACCAGCTGACCCGCGGCGAGAAGCTGTCGGAGATCGTCAAGCAGCCGCAGTACCAGCCGCTCGCGGTCGAGAAGCAGGTCGCGATCCTGTACGCCGCGACGAAGGGCAAGCTCGACGACGTTCCGACGCCGCGGGTCAAGGAGTTCGAGATCGGCTTCTACCGCTTCCTCGAGACCGAGCAGCCACAGATTCTCGAGGAGCTCGGCAAGACGAAGAACCTGACCGACGAGCTGTCGGCGGCGCTCGACACTGCCCTCGACACCTTCCGAGAGAGCTTCAACGCCTGATGATCGACACCATGGTGGCCGGCGACGGGCCCGTGAGTCACGGGGCGCCTCGGATGGGTCTCCACCACGAGGAGCTGCGTCACGAATCGCGGTGCAGCGAGCGCGGTCACGCCCCGATCGAGTCACGTGGCGACTCACCGGAGCCGCGCGCCGAAGCGCCGAGCTCGCCACGGGAGCCGTTGCTCGCTGGGCGTGCGCTACGACGGCCGGACGTGGCCGGAGGGGCCGATCCCGGGTCCTCCCGCGTCACCCCGCTCGCCCACCGTGCAGGACGGCGTCCGGCGGCCGCTTTCGAAGTCCCGGCCGGCCCTTCGTGCGTCGCAACGCTCGCTGGGCGTGCAGCGCGCGGCCACGCGAGCGTCGTCCGCGACCCGGCGGTGGCCCGTGGCTAGCCAGCGAGATATTCGTCGGCGAATCCAATCGTCGAAGAACATCAAGCAGATCACCCGGGCGATGCAGTTCGTGGCTGCCTCCAAGCTCAAGCGCGCCCAGGAGGCGACCCTCGCCTCGCGGCCGTACGCCGAGAAGCTCGACGAGGTCCTCGCCGACCTCGCGATCGTGCTCGACGGCGACGACCACCCGCTCCTCGTCCGGCGCGAGGGCGGCAAGCGCCTGATCGTGCTGATCACGACCGATCGCGGCCTGGCCGGGGCGCTGAACACGAACACCATCCGGTTCGCGGCCCAGCAGATCACCGAGCACACGGGCGACCTGACCGTCGTCACCGTCGGCCGCAAGGGTCGCGACGCGATGCGCCGGGCCCGCGTCCCGCTCGAGGCCCACTTCGAGGGCTATGGCGATCGCCCGGCCTTCGCCGACGTCCTGGCCCTCGCCCGGCTCATCACCGACGACTACCTCGCGGGAACGTACAGCCGGGTCGACATCGTCTACAGCCACTTCGTGTCGACCCTGACCCAGCGCTCGTCGATGATCGAGCTGCTCCCGATCGATCCGCCGGCCGACACCGAGGGCATCCCCGGCAACCAGTTCATCTTCGAGCCGAATGCCTCGGCCGTCCTCGAGCAGCTCGTCCCGCGCTACGTCGCGACGCGCCTGTTCCAGGCGGTTCTCGAGAGCAAGGCGAGCGAGGAGTCGAGTCGGATGGTCGCGATGAAGAACGCGACCGAGAACGCCGAGGAGCTGATCGAGGATCTGACCCTCGCCTACAACAAGGTCCGCCAGTCCAACATCACCCGCGAAATGATCGAGATCGCGTCCGGCGCCCAGGCCGGCTGACGCGAGCAGGAGGCAACATCACCATGGCGAGTTCCGCGCCCGCCGCGACCGGTCAGGTCATCCAGATCACCGGCCCCGTCGTCGACATCGAGTTCCCGGCCGGCCAGCTGCCGGCGATCTACAACGCGGTCGCGATCCAGCGGAAGGGCATGCCCGATCTCGTCTGCGAGGTCCAGCAGCACCTCGGCAACAACTGGGTCCGGGCGGTCGCGATGACGACGACCGACGGGCTCGCTCGCGGCGTGGACGTCCTCGACACCGGCGGGCCGATCTCGGTCCCGGTCGGCGAGGTCACGCTCGGCCGGGTGTTCGACGTCCTCGGCAACGCGATCGACGGCAAGGAGGCGGTCAGCCGCGACAAGACCCTGCCGATCCACAGGAGCGCCCCGGCGTTCGACCAGCAGACGACCGAGGTCGAGGTCTTCGAGACCGGCCTCAAGATCATCGACCTGATCTGCCCGTTCAAGAAGGGCGGCAAGATCGGGATCTTCGGCGGCGCAGGCGTCGGCAAGACCGTCATCATCCAGGAGCTGATCCGGAACGTCGCCCAGGAGCATGCCGGGGTGTCCGTGTTCGCCGGCGTCGGCGAGCGCTCGCGCGAGGGCAACGACCTGATCGCGGAGATGACCGAGTCGGGAGTCATCGAGAAGACGGCCTTCGTCTTCGGCCAGATGAACGAGCCGCCCGGCGCCCGCCAGCGGGTCGGACTGACCGGCCTGACGATGGCCGAGTACTTCCGTGACGAGGAAGGACGCGACGTCCTCCTCTTCATCGACAACATCTTCCGCTTCACCCAGGCGGGATCCGAGGTGTCGGCGCTCCTCGGCCGGATGCCCTCGGCGGTCGGATACCAGCCGAACCTCGCGACCGAGATGGCCGCCCTCCAGGAGCGGATCACCTCGACGAAGAACGGCTCGATCACCTCGCTCCAGGCGGTCTTCGTCCCGGCCGACGACTACACCGACCCGGCCCCGGCGACGACGTTCGCCCATCTCGACTCGACGATCCGGCTCGAGCGCTCGATCGCCGAGCTCGGGATCTACCCGGCGGTCGACCCGCTGACGTCGACCTCGCGCGTGCTCGACCCGCTGATCGTCGGCCAGGAGCACTACGACGTCGCCCAGGAGACCAAGCGCGTCCTCCAGCGCTACCGCGACCTGCAGGACATCATCGCGATCCTCGGGATCGACGAGCTGTCGGCCGAGGACAAGGCCGTCGTCGGCCGGGCGCGCCGCCTGCAGCGCTACGCGAGCCAGCCGTTCTTCGTCGCCGAGGTCTTCACCGGACGGCCCGGCGCGTACGTCTCGATCAAGGACACGGTGGCCAGCTTCAAGGAGATCCTCGAGGGCAAGGTCGACGACCTGCCGGAGCAGGCGTTCTTCCTCGCCGGCTCGATCGACGACGTCCGGGCGAACGCCGAGAAGCTCGCGAGCTGATCCGATGCCCCTCCACCTCGAGATCGTCACGCCGGAGAAGCTCGCCTACGAGGGCGAGGTCGACAGCGTCCAGCTGCCCGGCAGCGAGGGCGAGCTCGGCGTCCTGCCCCACCACGCGCCGCTGATCTCGACGCTCGGGGCCGGCGAGCTTCGGCTCCGGAAAGGCGGCGAGGACGAGTACTTCGCGATCGTCGGCGGCTTTCTCCAGGTCCTGCCGGACAAGGTCGTCGTGATGGCCGAGACGGCCGACATGGCGTCCGAGATCGATCTGGAGCGAGCCCAGGAAGCGCGGCAGAAGGCCGAGCAGGTCCTCGAGTCCGGCTACGTCGAGGGCGCCGACCTCGCCGCCGCGCGCGCCTCCCTCCAGGCGGCCCTGATCCGCATTCGAGTTGCCGAGCGTCGCCATCGCGAGGGGCCCCGCCGAAGGGGCTAGACATGAGCCAGCAACCTGAACGACGACTTGACGCTCTGCCCACCGAGGCGCGAGGCGGAGCTCCGCGACGCCATCGCCCCGAGGTTTCGGAGGCGGAGCTCCGCGACGCCATCCGCCCGAGGTTCCCGCGCCGGCGCGGCTGAGGCTCGAATGGCAGAAACCCATGGCTGACGCGCGAACCTCGGATCAATGGCTTCGCGGAGCTCAGCCTTGAGCCTCGATGATCACCATGCCAGCTCCCAGCTCCTTCGCCCACAAGTGAGACCGATCCTTGGCTGATGCCCGTCCCTTCCATTGGGAATTTGTTCCTGAGCAAGTCACCCGCGAGGTGTTCCGCATCGACGGGGGCGTGCCCCTGCGCGGCGAGGTCCCGATCAGCGGCTCCAAGAACGCGGCGCTCAAGATGTTCGCCGCCGCGACCCTGACCGGTGAGCGCTGCCGCTTCACGAACGTGCCCGAGATCGAGGATGTCCGGGTCATGGCCGAGACGCTCCGCGACCTCGGCGTCGTCGTCGACCATCCCGAGCCGAACGTCTACGAGGTCGCCTCGGGCGACGTCGAGTGGCTGTTCGTGCCGCTCGAGGCGGCGGCGAAGATGCGGGCGTCGTTCATGCTCCTCGGGCCGCTCCTGACCCGGTTCGGCCGGGTGATCATCAGCAACCCGGGCGGCGACCGGATCGGACGCCGGCCGGTCGATCTTCACGTCGAGGCGATGCGCACGCTGGGCGCGACGATCGAGTACCGCAATGGCTACTACTTCGCCACGGCGCCGGGTCGCCTGCGCGGGACCGAGGTCCGCTTTCCGTTCGTGTCGGTCATGGGAACCGAGAACGCGATGCTCGCCGCGACGCTGGCCGACGGCCACACGGTCATCCGGCCGGCCGCGCAGGAGCCGGAGGTCGACGATCTCGTCACCTTCCTCCAGAAGATGGGCGCCGACGTCGAGCGCACCTTTCCGGACACGATCGAGATCCACGGCAAGCGCCGCCTGCGTGGCGCCGACCACCACGTCGTTCCGGATCGGATCGAGGCCGGAACGTTCGCGATCGCGGGCGCCGTGACCGGCGGCCATGTGACGCTGACCGGCGCGCCGTGCGACCACATGACGGCCCTGCTCGACGTGTTCGAGCGGGCCGGCGTCGACGCCCAGTGCGTGGCCGACCGGATCACGGTCGACGGTCGCAGCGGGGCCGGCGGCGGCTATCGGGCGGTGGACATCGAGACCTCGGCCTACCCGGGCCTCGCCACGGACCTCCAGCCCCCGACCTGCGTCCTGCTGACCCAGGCGACGGGCGTGTCGACCGTCAACGAGGCGATCTTCGAGGATCGGCTCGAGTGGCTCGGCGAGCTCAACAAGATGGGCGCCAGGGTCGACATCCTCGACAACCACCACGCGACGATTCACGGCCGGACGCCCCTGCACGGGGCCGACGCCGAGATCGGCGACCTGCGGGCCGGTGCCTCGCTGATCCTCGCCGCACTTGCCGCCGACGGCGAGTCGACGATTCACGGCGCGCACCACGTCAAGCGGGGGTATGAGAACATCGAACGCAAGTTCGCAGATCTGGGCGCCAGAATCGCGCGCCTCGAAGAAGGGACCGCTTTCACCTCCTCATGAAGATCGGTATCGACCTCGGCACGGCCAACATCCTCGTCTACGTCAAGGGCAAGGGCGTCGTGATCACGGAACCGTCCGTGGTCGCGGTGTCCGACGACAACCGGATCGTGGCCGTCGGCGAGGAAGCCCGCGAGATGATCGGGCGAACGCCCGGCAACATCACCGCGATCCGCCCGATGAAAGACGGCGTCATCGCCGACTACGTCATCACCGAGGCGATGCTCCGCCACTTCATCAACAAGGCGACGAAGGGCCACATCGGGTTCTCCCGGCCCGAGGTGATGATCAGCGTCCCGGCCGGCGTCACCTCGGTCGAGAAGCGCGCCGTCCGGGACGCTGCCCTGAAGGCCGGTGCGAAGGAGGCGTACCTGATCGAGGAGCCGCTCGCCGCGGCGATCGGGGCCAACGTCCCGATCAGCGGGCCGTCCGGGAACATGGTCATCGACATCGGGGGCGGGACGAGCGAGATCGCCGTCATCGCCCTCGGCGGGATCGTGGTCTCGACCTCGCTGCGGGTCGGCGGCAACAAGTTCGACGAGCACATCGCGACGTACATCCGCAAGAAGTACAACCTGATGATCGGCGAGCGGACCGCGGAGGAGGTCAAGATCCAGATCGGGACGGCCCTCCCGCTCGAGCGCGAGCTCCAGATGGAGGTCCGCGGCCGCGATCTCATCGCCGGCCTGCCGCGGACGATCCCGATCACCAGCTCGGAGGTCATGGAGGCGATCGAGGCTCCGCTCCAGCAGCTCGTGGCGGCGGTCCGGACTGTCCTCGAGCAGACGCCGCCGGAGCTGAGCTCGGACATCATCGACAAGGGGATGGTGATGTCCGGCGGCGGGTCGCTCCTGCGCAACATCGACAAGCTCCTGACCCAGGTGACCGGAGTCCCCTGCCACGTCGCGGAGAACTCCCTCAACTGCGTGGCGATCGGGACCGGCCTGGCCCTCGAGCACTTCGACTTCTTCAAGAAGTCACTCGTCTCGCAGGTCTAGGAGCGTGACGGCGGTCCGGGGACCCGCCTGCCCGAGCGCGGTCGCGCGCTGCACGTTGCCGGCATGAGCCGCTTCTTCGGCGACCTGCACACTCACTCCCGGGCGTCGTTCGACTCGCTCGCCTCACCGGCGTCGCTGGTTCGAACGGCGGCACGCCACGGCCTGACCCATCTCGCGATCACCGACCACGATCGGATCGACGGTGCCCTCGAGGCCCGCGCGCTGGCCGCCGAGCTCGCGCCGGAGCTCACGGTAATCGTCGGCGAGGAGGTCCGGACCGCCGACGGCGACCTGATCTGCCTGTTCCTCGACGAGGCGATCCCGCCCGGCCTGCCGGCGGCCGATGCGATCGCCCGGGCTCGTGCCCAGGGCGGGCTCGTCGGCGTGCCCCACCCGTTCGATCGCTTCCGCGGCTCGCTGCTGCGCGACGAGCGGATGACGAGCCTCGCCGGACAGGTCGACTGGGTCGAGGCCCACAACGCCCGGATCGCCGTCGGCAAGGGCAATCAGCTCGCCGCCGAGTTCGCCCGCGAGCATGCGCTGCCCGGGATCGCGGTCTCGGACGCGCACAGCTCGTTCGAAGTCGGGGTGGCCTACACCGCCTTCGAGACCGATCCGTCCACGCCGTCCGGCCTCCTCGCGGCGCTGGCCGACGTCGAGCTCGTGATGGGCCGGGCATCGCTCTACGTCCGGC